>NZ_JBEZDM010000067.1:0-35471 GCF_040648335.1 Nonomuraea sp. NPDC049158 | reverse complement strand
AGCTACGCTGCAGCCCATCCAAGGCTGGCCACCTCTGCAAGGCCATCGCCGTCCTTCAGAACCACCGCGTCACACAGGCCGTCTGAGGATGAAAAGGGTCCGTGTACCACTCAGGAGCCGGCTTATCCATCCCTTCTTATGGCTATGGGGGTTTCTTCGGGCATACGCCTCCGGAAGGGCGGATTGGACCCCCTGACGTGCGTCTTCTTGACTTCGGGCCGCGTCGGCATCGATCGCCTTCGTCGACAACCCGCTTGACGGGCGGCAATGACGTCTAATTCGCTACCTCTTCGCGGGACGCTGTGCCAAGGTTCTGCAGAAGATCAAGCGAGCCGGGGAGATCACCGTGCCCGGCCATGGTCGTTGTCCTGTGGCGTCGGGCGGGCAAAGGTCGCGAACCGTCCGCCAGGCCCTTTGGCAGGTTCGGTCCCGTACGAGTACCCCACCGCCCAACGCCGCTTGAACGAGACGAATGGGATGAGCGAGAAATGACCGAGCTGGACCTGGCCCCGGCCGACCACCCCGCGCGCCTTGAGCAGGGGCACCCGTTCCGGCAGTGGAAGACCTGGCGGATGCCCGGCAGCGAGCTGACCCTCACCGGCTACTCCCGCGCGAACGACAAGACGTTCTTCCACATCCCCGAGCTGCGGTGCAGCCTCGACGCGGGGCTGTGCGAGGGGCGGCAGGTGGACACGGTCTTCCTGACCCACACCCACCATGACCACGCCAAGGACCTTGACTTCCTGGCCGCCAATCCCGCCGGCACGGACATCTACCTGCCCGCCGAGGCGGTGCCGTACGTGGAGTCCTACATACGCGCGTCCGCGGAGCTCAATCACGGAGCGGGGTTCGATCCTGCCCTGGCGACAGGCCACCGCTTGCACGGGGTGCGGCGCGACGACGAGTTCAGCTTCGGGCGCCGGGGACATCACGTGCGGGTGGTGGAGTGCGAGCACAAGGTGCCCTGTGTGGGGTACGCCTTCTCGGAGCGGAGCAAAGCGCTACGGCCGGAGTTCGAACAGTTGCGTCAGGACCTGATAGAGCAGGGCAGGGGCGGCGAGTTCGGGCGGATCATGGCGCGGAACCGCAAAGAGGGGATAGAAGTCGACCTCGAAGTCCGGCGGCCGCTGTTCGCCTTTCTTGGTGACACTCATGTGAAGGTGTTCGCCCGTAACCCGTGGCTGTTTGAATACCCGGTCATCATTACCGAGTGCACGTTTCTGGATGACACCGAGTTGGAGCGCGCGGATCAGATCGGGCACACGGTCTGGAGCCAGCTGCGGCCCGTGGTCGAGGCCCATCCGCGGACGCTGTTCGTGCTGACCCACTTCAGTCTGCGCCACTCCGATCAGCAGGTGCTCGCGTTCTTCCGGCAGCAGTGGGAGCAGGCGTCGCGGCCGGGCGACAACGTCCTCCTGTGGGTCCACCCGGACAGCCACCTGCCCGAGCAGCACCAGCACCAGCACCGCACTCCCTGACCATCGGCCGAGGGTCCGCCCCCCGGGGGGAAAGGGAGACGGACCCGTTCGTATCAGTGCGTATCAGTAGGGGAAGACCGGATAGCCGTGGTAACCGCCGCCGACGCACGTACGCCCGGTCGGGCTCAGCCAGTCAGGGACGACCACGCCGCCCGCGAACACGCACTGGGTGACGGTGATGTACTCGCGGGCGGCGGCCTGAGCCGTCGCGGCAGGGGCGAGGGTCAGCGCACCCGCGGCGGCCGCGGAGACGAGGGTGAGAGTGAGGGCCAGACGACGCATAGGACTCCCATCACGGAGGGTTATTTAGCCACTACCTATGGTTACCTTTACGGTCGCCCGCCAAACTGTTACCGCCCCGCCAACCTGCGACAAGGCCGCTAACAGTTGCCGAAGGCCGGGAGGCCAAGGATGCGGAGCGCGAGCCATTCGATGGCCAGCGGCCCGCCCTCGATGGCTCCAGTCACGTGATTCGGAGCCGGGAGGGACGTCCAGCGGAGGTTGACCCCCGCCCGGCAGTACGCCGAGCGCAGCGTGGCCGAGATCGCCTGGGGGATGATCTCGTCGCCCTGGGCGTGGTAGATGAACATCGGGACACGCGGCGCGGTCGCCCCGAGGCGATTCTCGGCGAGCCGGGCCAGCCACTTGGGCTGGTTCATCAGGTCCACGGGGCTCAGGTCGGAGAAGCGCAGGCCGGCGAGCTTGCTGCCCAGGTCGCCCACGCAGTCGTCGGCCGCGTCCGCGAGCAGGGCGCGCCCCCGGTCGTTGAGGTCGGCGGTGAGATCGAGTTCCGGGTAGGCGGCGTCGAAGCCGACCCCGGCCGCGGCGGCCAGGCCGAAGTTGGCCCCGCCGTCGAGGTGGTCCGCCACCGCGTGCAGGTCGGCCGGGACTCCGCCCGCGGCCACGCCCTTGAGCCGCAGCTCCGACGCGTACGACGGCTGAAGCTGAGCCGCCCAGGCGGCCGACGCGCCGCCCTGCGAGTAACCCATGACCGCGACCGGCCCGCCCGTGGACAGGCCCGAGCCCGACACCCGCGTGGCGGCCCTGATCGAGTCCAGTACGGCGTGACCCTGCGAGATCCCCGCCATGTAGGTGTGCACCCCGGGCGTCCCGAGGCCCTCATAGTCGGTGATGGCCACCGCGAACCCCTTGAGCAGGAACAGGCTGACCAGCGCGAGCTCCGCCTCGCCGCCCCGGCTCATGCTGGCCGAGGGCGCGCACTGGTCACCGAGTCCGTGGGTGCCGACGGCGTACCCGATGATCGGGCGCTTGCCCAGCGGGTAGCTCGCCTTGGGCACGAGCAGGGTGCCGGACACCGCGTTCAGCGAGCCGGTGGCGGAGGTCGAGCGGTAGAGCAGGTGCCAGGCGTTCACCGGGACTTCGAGCAGTTTGCCCGGCAGCAGGTAGACGGTGGTGGGCTGGGCGGTGACCACGTCCCCCGCCGCGGCCGCGCGGGCCGGCGGCGCCGCGACGAAGGACGCGATCAGTAAGAGGATCATGGTCATGCTGACGCGGACACGTAACCTCATGTGCCACCCCTCTCCGTGGGGTTCGCTCAGGGGAAGGCGGCGCCGCGAGCCGATCGTTACCCGGCAGTAACCTCGTGTCAAGGCCCGAAACGACGGCGAATCCGAGCCGGTGTCAGACTGCCTCCCGCGCCACATAACACTGGCCACGACCGCATCACCGGGCCGCCCCGAAACGGTGAAGTCCACCGCGCCGGTCGGGCACCATGGACGGATGGATGCTGGTTCGGTGACCTTTCTGCGCGAACTACTCGCCGAGACCGGCTGGGTGGAGCGCACCCGCGAGCTTGGCCTGGCGCTGCGGACCACCCGCTCGCCCGGCGGCCTGATGCTGGTGGGCACGCCCGACGACGAGCCGTGGCATCTCACCGCGCACCTCGCCGACGAGGCCCGGCTCTCCGAGCTGCCGCAGCTCGCCCCCACCCTGGTCCGCTGGAAGCCGCCCGCCGACGCCCCGGCCCACCTGCGCGTCGGGCTCGACCGGATCCAGCAGGCGGGGCGCGGCGAGACGCTGTTCGTGGTGGCCGAGCAGGACGCGCCCGTGCCGCTGCTCGAACGGGTCAACGACGCCCGCCGTACGGGGGCGACGATCCTGGCGCTGGAAGGCGGCGACACGGCGCTGGAGGGGCTGGCGCACGACGCGATCGCCGTGCCACGGCTGGGGCCGGTCACCTTCGACGGCGCCCAGCACCTGGTCAGCATGGCCGCCGGCGAGCTGCCGGCGCGCCCGGGGCTGCGCGAGCGCCTGGCCCGCCTGCTGGAGAAGGTCAACGGCCCCCAGGTCGCCGACTGACGCACATGACCTCACTCATCGCGACCGGCGTTGGTGAGCCTGCTGGCGAGTGCCCGGACATGGTCCTTGAGCTCGGGCGGGTCAAGGACCTGGAAGTCGATGCCCTTGAGCGCGACGTACAGGGCGATCTTGTCGAGGGAGTCGCCGCCGGCGTAGAAGAGGCAGCTGTCCGCGTCGCGGTGTTCGAGACGGCCCGCGGTAGGTGAGGTGTGCTCGGCGACGACGTCGAGCGGCGCGCGGAACAGGATCGTCGCCTGATACCGGTACGGGGAACTCGTGAGGGCGTTGGAGACATAGGTACGCACCCCCTCGGCGGGTTCGGGCCGGGGCGTGAAACGCGGCCCGGGCTGCGGAGCGGAGTCCATGCGGTCGACGCGGAAGGTACGCCAGTCGTCGCGGTCGAGGTCGAAGGCGAGCAGGTACCATCGCCGGCCGGTATGGACGAGGCGGTACGGCTCGACGCGGCGGGTGCGCTGCTGGTACCCGAAGCGGATGCCCTCGTGGGCGCGGCAGGCGGCGGCCAAGGCGGTGAGCAGATCGGGATCGACCATCGGGCCGGGGCCGGTCAGCGGCAGGATGGCCGACTGCATCGCGCCCACGCGGTGGCGCAGCCGGGAGGGCAGAACCTGTTCGAGCTTGGCGAGCGCGCGTAGCGAGGTCTCCTCGATCCCGGTGACCGTGCCCGTGGCGGCGGCACGCAGGCCGACCGCGATGGCGACGGCTTCGTCGTCTTCGAGCAGCAGCGGCGGCAGGGCGGCGCCGACCCCCAGCCGATAGCCGCCGGTGACGCCGGTGGCGGACTCCACCGGGTAGCCGAGGTCGCGGAGCCGGTCGACGTCGCGGCGGACGGTGCGGGTGGTGACAGCGAGGCGTTCGGCCAGCTCGCCGCCGGGCCAGTCGGGGCGGGACTGGAGCAGGGACAGCAGCCGCAGCAGCCGCGCCGAGGTTTCCAACATCCGCGCGAAACTCCCTTCGATCCGAAGACTTGAGGACCGGACCTGTCCTCAATGGTTTCTAGTGTTCCTCGTACCGGGGTCGCCCGGGAACCCTCGAAATCAAGGAGAGCTTCATGATCCTCGTCACCGGCGCCACCGGAAACGTCGGCCGCCACGTGCTCGACCTGCTGGTCGCCGGCGGTCACGCCGTGCGTGCCCTGAGCCGGTCCCCGCAGCAGACGGTCTGGCCGGCCGAGGTCGACGTCGCCGCCGGCGACCTGGCCGACCCGGCGTCGCTGGACGCGGCCCTGACCGGCGTGGAGTCGGTCTTCCTGTTCGCCGTACCGGGCAGCGGGCCCGCGTTCGTCGCCGCCGCCCAGCGGGCCGGCGTGCGCCGGGTCGTGCTGCTGTCCTCCGGCGGGGTCGACGACGACGCGGAGGTCCAGGACGGGCCGATCGCCACCTACCACGCCGAGATCGAGCAGGCCCTGCGCGGCTCCGGCCTGGTGTGGACCTTCCTGCGCCCGGACGTGTTCGCCGCCAACAGCCTCATGTGGGCCGGGCAGACCAGGTCCGGCGACGTGGTCCGCGGCGCCTACGCCGACGCGGCATCCGCCCCGGTACACGAAGCCGACATCGCCGCGGTCGCGGTGGCCGCCCTCACCGAGGACGGGCACGCCGGTCAGGTCTACCTGCTGACCGGGCCGCAGTCGCTCAGCCACGCCGACCAGGCCGCCATCCTCGGCCAGGCGCTCGGCCGGCCCATCAGCTACGCCGAACTACCCGCCGAGACCGTGCGCGAGGCGATGAGCGCCCACGTCCCGGGCCCCATCCTGGACAGCATCTTCGCCACCTGGGCCGCCTCCGTCGGCCGCACCGCACCCACGACCACCGACATCGAGAAGGTCACCGGTCGTCCCGCGCGCAGCTTCCACGACTGGGTCCTCGACCATGCTGCCGCGTTCTAGCCACGAGACATCATTCAAGGAGACCTTGCGTGTCAGACATGAGCGAAACGATCATCCCGTTCCGGATCGATGTCCCCCAGAGCGATCTCGATGACCTGCACCGCCGGCTGTCGGCCGTGCGGTGGCCGAGCGAACTGCCCGAGGTCGGCTGGAGTCGCGGCGTTCCCCTGGCCTACCTCAAGGAGCTGGCCGAGTACTGGCGCACCTCGTACGACTGGCGCAAGTACGAGGCCGCGTTGAACGACATCCCGCAGTTCACCACCGAGATCGACGGGCAACGGGTGCACTTCATGCACGTACGTTCCCCGCACCCGGACGCCCTGCCGCTGATCCTCACCCACGGCTGGCCCGGATCGATCGTCGAATTCCTCAAGGTCATCGGCCCGCTGACCGATCCGGCCGCGCACGGCGGGGACCCGGCCGACGCCTTCCACCTGGTCATCCCGTCGCTGCCCGGCTTCGGATTCTCCGGCCCCACCCGAGAGACCGGGTGGAACAGCGGCCGGATCGCGCGGGCGTGGGCGCGGCTGATGAGCCGGCTCGGCTACGACCGGTACGGCGCGCAGGGCGGCGACCTCGGCGCCCTGATCACCCCGGAACTCGGCCGCGCCGCCACCGGGCAGGTCGTCGGCGTACACGTCAACGCGGCCTCCTTCGGATTCATCCCGTTCGGGGATGTCTCGGACGAGGAGCGTGCCACGCTGACCGACGCCGAGCGGGCCCGGCTGGGACGGGCGAAGGAGTTCATGGACGACCAGAGCGGCTACTTCAAGATCTCGGCCACCCGGCCGCAAACAGTGGCGTACGCCCTCACCGACTCCCCGGTCGGCCAGCTCGCCTGGCTCGTCGAGAAGTTCAAAGAGTGGAGCTTCCCCGCCGCCGACCTGCCCGAGGCCGCCATCGACCGGGACCTGCTGCTGACCGACGTGATGCTCTACTGGCTCACCGGCACCGCCGGATCCGTCGCCAGCCTGTACTACGAGAACATGCACGCCAACACCTGGCACACCGAGCCGGCCACCACACCCACCGGTGTCGCCGTGTTCGCCCACGACCTGCCCATCCGCCGCTACGCCGAATACGGCAACAACATCACCCACTGGTCGGAATTCGACCGAGGCGGCCACTTCGCCGCCCTGGAAGCACCGGACCTGCTCACCGCCGACATCCGGACGTTCTTCCGCCCGCTGCGGTAGCCCCCTGCCGGGCCGCGACGCCGCGGCCCGGCAACCCCGCTCTTGAGCCCTTGAGGACCCTCGTGCCACGACTCACCACCCGCGCGCTCAACCGCGCCACCCTCGACCGGCAACTGCTGCTGCGCCGCGCGGACCTGACCGTGCCGCAGGCGCTGGAGCGGCTGGCCGGCCTGCAAGCCCAGACACCGCACACCTGGTACGTCGGGCTGTGGACCCGGCTGGCCGGCTACACCCCCGAACTCACCGCCCGGCTGCTCACCGACGGCGCCATCGTACGGATGGCGTTGATGCGCTCGACCATCCACCTGGTGACCGCCGCCGACTGCCTCTGGCTACGGCCGCTGGTGGAGCCGGTCATCGAGCGCAGCACGCTGGGTGCCTTCGGCCGCCACCTCACCGGCCTGGACCAGGCCGAACTCGTCTCCACCGCCCGCGAGCTGCTGGCGCCGGAACCGCTGACCTTCAGCGCCCTGGGCCGGAAGCTGGCCCAGCGGTGGCCGGAACGCGACCCGGCCGCGCTGGCCCAGGCAGCCCGCGCCTGGGTGCCGCTGGTGCAGGTCCCGCCGCGCGGGCTGTGGGGCCGCAGCGGCCAGGCCGCCCACACCACGGTCGAGACCTGGCTCGGCCGGACCGTGGACCCGGCCGCGTCGGTGGACGCCCTGGTCCTGCGCTATCTGGCGGCCTTCGGCCCGGCGACCGTTCTCGATGCCCAGCGATGGTGCGGGCTGACCCGACTGTCCGAGGTCGTCGACCGCCTCCGGCCCCACCTGGTCACCTTCCGGGACGAGCAGGGCCGTGAACTGTTCGACCTTCCCGAGGCCGCACGCCCAGATCCGGACACCCCGGCCCCGGTACGTTTTCTCTACGACTTCGACAACCTGCTGCTCTCCCACGCCGACCGCGGCCGCGTGGTCACCATCGACTACGCCGTCCAGGGCTTCGGCAAGACGAACGAACAGCCCCGGTCCGTACTGGTCGACGGCTACGTCGCCGCCACCTGGAAACTCACCACCGACCGCGACACCGCGACCCTGACCGTGCGCCCATTCCGGAACCTGACCGCGGCCGAACACGAACAACTCGACGCCGAGGGCGCCCGGCTGCTCGCCTTCCTCACGCCCAGCACCACAGCCCACGATGTCGTGGTCCGGTCACCACGGTGACCTACGAGTCGAGTGGCTCGGGGGTGTGGAGGTGGCCGACGAGGGTGGCGTCCAGCGTGGCGGTGGCGTCCTCGATCGCGCTGATCACGACCGCCTGCACCGGGTCCGGCTCCCCCGATCTCGTACGGCTGACCCGCGTGACGGCGTCCAGCCGCCGCGCCCCCACATCCCGTATCTCGCTGACCCGCACCTCCCCCTCCGGCACGTCCAGCAGGGCGAGCGACGGCACGATCGCCACCCCGTACCCGGCCGCCACCAGCGCCAGCGTGGGGTCGAACTCGGTGATGACGTGCACCTTGCGCGGCTCGAACCCGTGCAGCCCGGCCAGCCGGTCGAGCGCCTGCCCGCACGCCTGGTCGGGCTCGCTGGCCACCCACGGCAGCTCCGCCAGGTCGGCGACCGTGCGCGGGTCGGGCCCGTCGGGCGGCACGACGATGCGGTACTCGTCCACGTACAGGGGGCGGACGGCCAGCGACGGCTGCGCCGGCACCGGCAGGCTCATGTCCTGCTCGGTGATCAGCACGTCCACGGCTCCCAGCCGCAGCTCCTGGAGGGCGGGCTGGCCGTACACCTCGTGGATGACCGGAACGATCTTGGGGTGGCGGACGGCGAGGTCGCGCATGGCGGGCACCAGCATGTGCTTGATCACCGTCGGGAAGGCGGCGATCCGCACCGGCCCGGCCAGCCGTTCGGTGAAGCGGGTGAGCTCGCGCCTGGCCTCGGCCAGCTCGTCCTCGACGCGCTCGGCGTATCCGGCGAGCACCCGGCCGGCCGGAGTGAGCGAGACGCGGCGCTGGGAGCGGTCGATGAGGGCGAGGCCCACCTCGCGTTCGAGCTGGGCGAGTTGCTGGGACACCGCCGACGGCGTCAGGAACAGGGCCTCGGCCGCGCGCATGACGCCGCCGCGACGGGCGACCTCGTGCAGGACACGCAGCCGGCGGGGGTCGATGTCCATGCAGATCAGCTTACGTCAACCTTTAGCAATCTTTATTTGCGCTTCAACGCAATGAATCCGGACAATGGCCCGCATGAGCTTCCTCGTTGACGTCCTAGGCTGGCTGGGCGCCGCGTTATTGCTGTTCGGGTACGCCATGGTCTCCTCGTCACGGATGTCCGGTGACGGCGCCCACTACCAGTTGATCAACCTGGCCGGCTCGATCGGCCTGATGGTCAACAGCGCCGCCAACGCCGCCTGGCCCTCGGCGGGCCTGAACCTCATCTGGGCCCTCATCGGCGTCACGGCCATCTACAAGCTCACCAGGATCGGATTCGCTCAATGATCGTCGAACTCAGCCACCGCATCACCGACGGCATGGTGACGTACCCGGGCATCCCGGGGCCGGTGATCGGCACGCACCTCAGCAGGGAGGCCTCGCGCGAGGTCTACGAGCCGGGCACCGAGTTCCACATGGGCATGATCACGCTGGCCGCCAACACCGGCACCTACCTGGACACCCCTCACCACCGCTACGCCGACGGCCAGGACCTGTCGCAGGTGCCGCTGAGCAAGCTGGCCGATCTGCCAGGGCTGGTGGTACGGGCCGAGGGCGCCAGGCGGGTCGTCCTTGACGAGGACCTGGACGTGCGCGGCCGGGCCGTACTGATCCAGACGGGGTGGGACCGGCATTTCGGCACCGAGGAGTATCAGCGCGAGCACCCGTATCTGGCGCCGGAGTCGGCGGCCTGGCTGGCGGAGCAGGGTGCGGCGCTGGTCGGCATCGACTCGCTGAACATCGACGACACCCCGCCGCGCGGCCCGCGCCCGGCCCACTCGGTGCTGCTCCAGGCGGGCATCCCGCTGGTCGAGCACCTGACCGGGCTCGCGGCGCTGCCGGACGAGGGCTTCCGCTTCCACGCCGCGCCGCCCATGGTGGCGGGCATGGGGACGTTCCCCGTCAGGGCCTATGCGGTAATCCCTTAACAGTCGACCATTCAAAACGCATTCAGAGAAAAGCAGACTACGGCGGGCCACCGCCCGGTCAGCGGCCCGCCGTAGCTTCAGAACCTACTGCGCACTATCGTCGCCGGGCCCCATCCGAGCCCGGATCCGGATTACGAGCAGACCGATGCGATACAGACGTTGATCTTCTTGATGATAACCGTCGGGTTGAACGACGCGTACGTGTTGAAGACCGAGTTCTTGATGGCCGTGACGTTCACGGCGGTGTTGTTGAGGTTGTTCTGGAGGATGCCGATCTCGTTGCCGTTGAGCGTCCGGTTACCCGTGACGATGAGCGTCACCGGGACGCCGGCGACGGTGTTGTTGCAGGTGACGACGTTGGCGAGGCCGTTGGAGCAGGAATAACCGCCGGTGGCCTGGGCCATGGAAGCGCCACCCACGAGCGCGGAGCCGAAGAGACCGAGCATAAGTGCGACCGAGGCCACTCGCTTGTTCGCCTTCATGGAATTATCCATCCCCTCTTTTGCGTGGCGCTCTTTCCGCGATTACGGAAGAGCGTTCTCCTTGCCGCTGTGCGGCTGATGCGAAAACTACTCAATTTCTATCTCAAAGCAGTCCCTCCCTTTCGCCGCCTCGAACTTTCTACCCCACGACGTCGGCCGATGACTAGCCCCGATTTTTACTCGGCGCTTTATGGTTGATCACCGTCAACGTTTTAATTCGGGACCTTACACTCCTCATACAAGCGTTTTGAGGATGCTTGTCCGATAAAGAGTTGATTTATTTGGGGGCGTTTGTCCGCCCCAAGCGAATTGGAGTCACAGGGAATCGGTCTTGCCCGTGACAGCGGCACAACCCGAGCCGCTCAGAAGACGACCACGACCTCCAGGCCGCCCCCGGGGTTGGGGCATGCCTGTACGCCCGCCTTGTGTGCTTTCGCGATCGACGCGACGATCGACAACCCGAGTCCGGCACCCTGCTCATGGGTCGTGTGGAGCCGCCGGAAGGGCTCGAAGAGGTCGTCCACACGCTCGCCCGGCACGTCCGGGCCGGTGTTCCGGACGGTCAGAGCTCTGTCGAAGAGCGTCACCTCGACGCTGCCGCCGGGATGGTTGTAGCGAACGGCGTTGTCGACGAGGTTGGTGACGAGCCGGTTCAGCAGGATCGGATCCCCATCGACGGTGAGCGGTTCGATCCGGGTGGTCACGGTGAGGCCGTCCGCGGTCCCTTCGGCCAGGACGACTCTCACCACCTCGTCCAGGGCCACCGGGAGCCGCTTCTCCAGGCCGTGTTCCGCCTGGGCCAAGACCAGCAGGGCGCCGATGAGGCTCTCGGTACGGCGGTTGTGGAACAGGAGCTTGTCGCGGATCTCGCCGACGTCCTCGGGCAGGCCGATCTCGATCGCCGCTCGCTGGACGGCCAGCGGGGTCCGCAGCTCGTGGGAGGCGTTCGCGATGAAGCGCCGCTGCGCTTCGACGGAGTGCTCGAGGCGGTCGAGCATCGCGTCGAAGGTGTCGGCCAGTTCCTTCAGCTCGTCCTTCGGCCCGATGAGCGCGATGCGTTCGTGCAGGGTCGACATGGACAGCCGCTGCGCGGTCGCGGTGATCCGGTGGACGGGCCGCAGGATCCGCCCGGCGACCAGCCAGCCGACGACCACTGACACCACCGTCAGGAGCCCGACCGTCAGCTCGGTCACCCCCCACTGGTACTGGATCACGTCGTCCACCAGATCGGGCAGCACCGGCGGCGGATCGGCCGGCACTTTCCGCGGCGGTGCCAGTGGCGCCACCGGCACCCCCTCGATCCGCGAGATCCCCCTGTGCAGCGCCTGGCTCAGCAGGAGGTTGACCGTGATCAGCAGCACGGTCGAGGTCAGCAGGAACAATCCGGAGTAGATCAGCGTGAGCCGTACCCGGACCGTCGTCACAACACGTATCCCGCGCCGGGAACCGTCTGGATGCAGGCCGGTTCGCCCAGCTTCGCGCGTAAGCGGCTGATCACCACCCGCACCACCGTCGTGAACGGGTCCACGTTCTCGTCCCACGCCTCTTCGAGCAGCCGTTCAGAGCTCACCACCGCGCCGCCCGCCCTCATCAGCACCTCAAGGACGGCGAACTCCTTGAGCGACAGGTGCAGATGCCGCCCGTCCCGCGAGGCCTGCAGCCGGTGGGCGTCGAGCACGATCCCGTGCCGCGTCAGCACCGGCGGCACCTGCGCCTGGCTGCGCCGCCCCAGCGCCCGCACCCGGGCGACCAGCTCGGCGTAGTCGAACGGCTTGGGCAGGTAGTCGTCGGCCCCCATCCCGAGACCGGCCACCCGCTCCGGCACCGCCGCGGCCGCCGTCATCATCAGGATCCGCGTACGGCTGCCGCGCGCCACCAGCTCACGGCACACCAGGTCACCGTGTATCCCGGGCAGGTCCCGGTCCAGCACGAGGACGTCGTAGTCGCTCACCGCCAGCCGTTCCGCCGCGGCGGCCCCGTCGTACACCACGTCGACGGCCATGGCGTGGCGGCGCAACCCCACCGCCACGAGATCGGCCAGATCGCGTTCGTCTTCGGCCACCAGCACCCGCATGTCGACGTTCGTACCCGAATCGGGGTAACAGCGGCGTTAACGGATCCGTTTACGGCCGTGCAATCCGCTTCCGGCCACGCTGGCGGCCATGATCAGACTCCTCTGCACCGCCGTGCTGACGGCGGCCTGCGCCCTGGCCGTACCCGCGTCCTCGCCGGCCGCCGCCTCAGACGACCGCTGCGCCGCCGCCACGTCGCCACCGCCGCAATCGGCGCCGCCCACCTCGGTGAACACCCTCCGGCAGGCGTACTTCTGTGTGCTGGACCATTACTACAGCGGCCCGGCCATGGATCCGAAGGCCCTGCTGAAGAGCGCTTTCGCCGCCTACACCCAGGACCTGATGCGGCGCGACGCCGACCGGGCCGACCTTCGGCTGCCCGAACTGACCGGCAACCGCGACACCGACTGGGCCGCCTTCGCGCAAGTCCTCGGGGCCGGTGACGTGTCCGCGCTGCGCGCCGCGATCACCGAGATGATCGCCGGACTGCACGACAACCACGCCCGCGCGGTCCGGCCGACTCCCCCGCCGGAAGGCGGGCCGACCGGAACGGGCATCGCGGGCGTGTCAGCCGCCCAGGGCCCGCAGCTCGACCCGGCGGCCAAGCCGCCGTTGTTCATCACCCGCGTCCTGCCCGGCAGCCCCGCCGCCAAGGCCGACATCAGGCCCGGTGACATCATCGTCAAGGTCAACGGCATGCCGGCGTTCATCGGGAACACCGCGAACCAGAGCATCGTCAACGCCTTCGCCGCCGGCACGGTCACGCTCACGCTCAAGCGCCCTACGACGGGACGGACCCGCACCATCGATCTCAAGGAGGGCCCCATCACGGTGCAGCCTCCGGGGGTGACATCGAAGACGCTTCCCGGCGGCGTCGCGTACATCCAGCTGCCCGGGTTCTTCGAAGGCGCCGCCGACCAGGTCATCGCCAAGCTCCAGGGCAGACCGGCGGCTGTGGTCCTCGACCTGCGCGGCAACGGCGGCGGGTCGCCCCGTGAGGTGACGCGGCTGCTCGGCGCCTTCGCCCACGGCAAGGTCACCAGCTACTTCTGCCCGCTCCAGGGAGACTGCGTGCCCAACCGGACCGACGACAGCGTGCCGCTGCTCGGCCTGCGCCTCGTCGTCCTCACCGACCGGGCCTGCGCCTCGGCCTGCGAGGACTTCAGCGCGGCCGTCAAGGACAACGGACTGGGCACCCTCATCGGGACCCGCACCGCGGGAGCCATCTCCGGCCCCGCCGAAGGCTACCTCCTCGACGACGGCAGCCTCCTGCTGCTGCCCAAGGTCCGGCACCTCGGGCCCGCCCGCGAGATCATCGACACGATCGGTGTACCGGTCGACCACTACGCCCCGATGACCGCCCTTGACCTGGCCACCGGCCGCGACCCGGGCGTGGCGAAGGCGCTCGCGTCGCTGTAGATCCGCGAGCCCGGACGTAGGGTCTGCGGCCTAGTCCTCGTCCTCGTCGGCCTCGTCCCACGCCTTGTTGCGGTCGGCGGCGCGCTGCAGGGCGCCGGCCGCCTCTTGCTCGCTCTCGTAGGGGCCCATCCGGTCCTTGTTGGGGCAGCCCTGTTCGGGCTCGACGCGCATGTGCTTGAGGCAGAACCACCACTGGCCATCGCTCACGGGATCAATCCTGCCCCGTAGACTTGCCTTTCATGACGACATTGCTCCAGCCAGGGCGAGTTTCGCCCATCCGAAAGGTCCCCGCGCACATCCAGCGGCCGGAGTACGTCGGCAAGAAGCGTCCCAAGACCGGCGAATCCGATGTCAAGACCCCGGAGACGATCGAGCGGATGCGGGTGGCCGGCCGGATCGCGGCCCAGGCGATGGACGAGGTCGCCAAGCACATCCAGCCCGGTGTCACGACCGACGAGCTGGACCGGATCGGCCACGAGTTCCTTGTCGACCACGACGCCTACCCGAGCACGCTCGGCTACAAGGGCTACCCCAAGTCGCTGTGCACCTCGATCAACGAGGTGATCTGCCACGGCATCCCCGACGACACCGTGCTGCGCGACGGCGACATCGTCAACGTCGACATCACCGCGTTCATCGGCGGCGTCCACGGCGACACCGACGCCACCTATCTGGTGGGCGAGGTCGATGAGGAGTCACGGCTGCTGGTGGAGCGCACCCGCGAGGCGATGATGCGGGCGATCAAGGCGGTCGCGCCGGGCCGGCAGCTCAACGTGGTGGGCCGGGTCATCGAGGCGTACGCCAAGCGGTTCGGCTATGGCGTGGTGCGCGACTTCACCGGGCACGGCATCGGCACCACCTTCCACTCGGGCCTGATGGTGCCGCACTACGAGGACCCGTCGCTGCGGGTCGAACTGGTGCCGGGGATGACGTTCACGATCGAGCCGATGCTGACGCTGGGCACGATCGACTACGACATCTGGCCCGACAAGTGGACCGCCGTGACCAAGGACCGCAAGCGCACGGCTCAGTTCGAGCACACGATCGTGGTGACCGACACGGGCAGCGAGATCCTCACCCTCGCCTAGGCACCACGCCGCTGACGGTGGTCCCCTCCCCCTGCGTGCCGGTGACCGACAAGCTGCCGCCTAGTTCGGTGAACGTGGCCCGCATCCGTGCGATGCCGCGGCCCGCTCTGAGCGTGCTGAAGCCCTGACCATGGTCGCGGATCGTCATCCGGAGGCCGTCCCGGCCCGAGGTCACCGCGACGGAGACGAGGCTCGCGCCGCTGTGCGCCTCGACGTTGCCGAGGGCCTCGCGCATGGCGGCCAGCACGCCCGCCGCTATGCGCGACGGCACGTCGGTCGAGGGCAGCGCCCACGTCTCGACGGCGATGCCCGTGCGCTCCGACCACTCCGCCAAGTAGGTCTCCAGCGCCTCCGCCAGGCTTTGCCCCCCGCGCATGCGCGTCTCTTTCGACAACTCTGATCGCCTCTCTGAGCACATGGGGCACGCACCGGCCCCCATACCGATGTCCCCATGCGCGTGCGCGCACTTCCCCCCTCGGGCCTTACGCACACAGCTCATGAGGTTATGCCCGTCTCCCCTGCGAGCAAGGCTACCCGGCGGTTCGGTTACGCGCTGGGGAGGATAGAAGGCCGTGGCCGTACGGCTACTCGGCCCTGTCACCTCTGTTGAGTTTGGCGAGGTAGGCGTTGTAGGAGGCGAGTTCGGGGTCGCCCGCGCCGCCGCGATCGGCCTTGCGGTCCGCCCGCCGGGCCTGCCGCTCGTCGTCCTGGTACCACTGCATGGCGATCGCCAGCAGCACCATCAGGGTCGGGATCTCGCCGAACCCCCACGCGATCGCGCCGCCGTTCTGCTGCTCCTCCAGCAGCGGGCCGCCCCACGTACGGCCGAGCTGGTCGTACCAGCCGGAGGCCAGCACGGTGCCGGTCATCATCAGCGCGACGCCGAAGAACGCGTGGAAGGGCATCGTGACGAACAGGACCAGCAACTTGCCCACGTACGGCAGGCGGTGCGGCGCCGGGTCGACCCCGATGATCGTCCAGAAGAACAGCGAGCCACTGAGCAGGAAGTGCAGGGTCATGAAGATGTGCCCGAGATGTTCCTCCATGGCCGACTCGAACAGCGGCGTGAAGTACAGCGCGTACGTCGAGGCGATGAAGATGGCCGTCGCGATGCCCGGATGGCCGACGACCTTGACGAACCCGCTGTGCAGGATCGTCGTCAGCCACTCGCGCGGCCCCCGGTCGCCGCGCTTGGCGGCCGGCCTGAGCGCGCGCAGCGCCAGCGTGACGGGACCGCCGAGGACCAGGAGGATGGGCACGACCATGGAGAGCGTCATGTGCTCGACCATGTGCACGTCGAACATGACCTTGGCGTAGCGGGCCACACCGCTCTGGGTGGCCACGACCAGCAGCGCCACCCCGCTGAACCAGGCGGCGGTGCGGCCCCACGACCAGCTGTCGCCGCGCCGCATCAGCCTGATGACCCCGGCGGCGTACAGGCCGCCCAGGACGGCGGCGACCACCGCGAAGAACAGGTCGAGCCACCACAGCGAGGCCAGGTTGCCGATCGTGATCGGCGGCGGCATCGGGAACCCGAGCAGGTCGAAGGCCCGGTCGGCGGGCAAGCTGACCGGCGGCGGCGCGGTGCGGGAGAGCACCACGGCCAGGCCCATGGTGGCGGCCATGAGCAACAGCTCACCGCAGGCCAGCCGGGTGAACGCGCCATGGCGGCCGGCGCCGATCCCGGCCAGGGTGCGCTGCCGGTGCCACCAGCCCACGTAGCCGAGCAGGACGAACGCGATGATCTTCGCCACGATCAGCACGCCGTACGCCGACGTCCAGAGGTCGGAGACCGAGGTCAGCCGGGCCAGCACGCTGAACACCCCGGACGCGCCGACCCCGATGTAGCACCACAGGGCGAGCCTGGAGAACCTGGCTGCGGCGATCTCCAGCTGCGGCAGCTTCCGTACGGCGTGCAGGGCCACCACGGCCAGGCCGCCCACCCACAGCGACAGCGTGAGCAGGTGCAGCGCCAGCCCCGAGGTGGCCAGGTCGTGGTTGGGCGAGGAGGAGGAGTGACCGGTGAGCGCGGGCGGCAGCAGCGTGGCCAGCGCGAGCACCAGCAGACCGGCCGCGGCCCCGGCGGTGATGGCACCCCGCGAGAACAGCGCGATGGCCACCCCGAACAGCACCACGAGCGTGAGCGCGATGCCCTGGCCGAACTGGGTGGCGAAGCCGGTCAGGTAGTTGGACTCGAAGATCTCGGTGACCGGGCGGGCGAAGAAGTCGGCCGCCCCGAACATGATCGCGGCGAACGCGGCGGCGGCCCAGGACAGCGCGCACCAGGAGGCGGCCTTGACGTAGCCGAGCGCGGTCTTGCCCAGCAGGCCCTTGTCGTTGGGCAGCAGGAGGGCGGCGGCCAGCAGCAGGCCGATGGTGACCACACCCGCCGCGTCCATCCACAGCTTGGAGACCGGCAGGCCCCAGCGGGTGATCGGCCCGGCGTCGGGCAGACCGGCGATGATCCGGGGGAACGCCGCGCCGCCGGCGACCATGGCGATCACCAGGGCGACGAGCGCCGCCCCCACCGCCGCGAGCGCGAGACGCGCGGCCCTGGTCACGGCTTTTTCTCGTCTGTACGCGACTGCGCGCTCGAGCCGGTCGGTGACTTCTTCCGCGCGCTGAGCAGGAAGCCGATGCCGACACCGACGAGCGCGCCGACCACGACGATCAGCCACACGGGGAACGGCGTCGAGGCGGCCCCCGCCTGCTCGGCCGGCGCCTGCTCGGCCGGCGCGGACGAAACCGGAGTCTGGGCCTGGGCTGCCGGAGCCTCTGTGACGGGCGCCTGCGACTGCGCGCTCGGTGCGGACGACGGCGAGGGCGAGGGCGCCCCCTTGACCGTGAACGGGATCTCGCCCTCGATCGGGTGACCGTCGGAGGAGACGACCCGGTAGGCGATCGTGTATTTCCCGTCGGGCAGCGCGCCCTTGAGCTCCTGCGTCACCACCTTGCCGGCGGCACGGGGATCGCCGCTCTGGTGAGCGGCGCCGCCGTCGCCGCGGACGACCACGACCGGGAGGCGCACGCCCGAGGTGAATTCGAGCTTGACTTCGTCGACGGACTCGACGGTGGCGCCCTTGGCCGGGTCGCTGCTCTTGAGAGCGTCGTGGGCCAGGGCCGGTCCGGCGGTGCCCAGCAGGACCAGGGCGGCGAGGAACGCGGTGAGAGCCGCGAACGGGGATCTCTTCATGACATCCCCAAGGCTACCGACGTCGCCGCCCGGTCCCGACCTCGCTACAGGCCCGCGCAGGCCAGGGCGCGCTCGTAGGCCTTCACGGCGCTGTCGGCGTCGCCCAGCTGCTCCATGGTCTCGGCGGCGGCGTACCAGGTGGCGGCGACGCTGCGGGAGTCCGGCAGCGGGTCGATCCACTGGCGTACGGCCTCGAGCTCGTTGGTGGCCTCGCCGAACCTGCCCAGCCCGCCGTAGGTGCGGCTGAGCACGAGGCGCAGCTCGGCGTCGAGCGTCCTGGCGGACTCGGGCAGCAGCTCCGTGCCGGATCGCGCGTATCTGATGGCCTGCTCGTAGTTGCCGTCCAGGATCTCGGCGCGGGCCAGCTCCACCAGGCAGCTCGCCCGGTCGGCGGTGCTGGCGGAGGACTGGGCCAGCTCATGGTCGGCCTTGAGGAGCAGCTGACGGGCCTCCTTGGCGGCCGTCGGCCTGGCCCTGAGCATCAGCGCCGCGTACGCCTGGCGCATCCTGGCGAGGTTGCGCGGCTGGCCGGTCTCGGACTGGACGGCCAGAGCGCGCTCGGCGAAGCCGAGGGCCTCCTCACCGTGCCCGGTGCTCTCGGCCACGATGGCGGCGTTCCAGCAGGCGGCGACCATCGATCGCGGCGTGCCGAGCAGATCGGCGGCGTTCAGCAGCTCGGCGGCGAACTGGCGGGCGCGCAGGAGGTCACCGCGCTTCAAGTAGACGTTCAGCAGGGTCGCGCCCAGCTCGATGATCAGGTCGGACCACGCCGGCCGGCTCGCCCCGCCCAGGACCCGCTCGCCGATGCCGACGGCCTCGGTGAGCCTGTCGCTCCTCATATAGAGGCGGCACAGCGCGATGGAGACCTCGATGCGGCGGTCGGGTGAGATGTCCTCCTCGCTCAGCCGATCGAGGAGGGCGATGGCGCCGTTGTGGTCGCCGCAGGCCTCGGTGGCCAGGGCGAGCCCGAATTCGGTGTCTTGACGGAGAGACGTCAGACCTGTCAGGTTATTGTTCGCCATCAGCTCGGCGAAGCGGGTGCGGGCCTCGGTGACCTCACCGTTCTCCAGGGCCAGCCGCGCGTAGCCGAGTGCGAGCTCGATATCCTCCATCTGCTCTGCGGTTACGCCGTTGACCAAGTAGGACAACGAGCAGTCCAGCTTCTGGGCCAGCAGTTCCAGGACGGCAGGAGTCGGGGTACGCTTGCCACTCTCGATCAAGGAGACGTAGCTGTCCGAGAGTTCGGGATGCGCGAGTTGGGCCTGAGACAGGCCACGCTGTCGCCGAACGGTCTTAATACGGAGTCCGACCAGGTCAGATGTGGTCACAGTCGCCGCTCCTTGAGATGATGACAAACGCACAACCCATATAGGCGAGGGAGCCCTAGATGCGCAAGCGTCTTATCCTGTCAGCACTGATTGCGACTGTTTTGGTCGCAGCCACCAATGTTACGACCGCGGAGGCCGTTGCGTCGCCCAGCATCGCGTTTGATGTCATTGCGTGCTGCTAGTTCCGTCTAGCCGCGCCGCCCGAACCGCGCTCTCCAGGCCGTAGACCGCTCAGCGCGCCCGGAGCGCCAGAAAAAAATCGACCCGATCCGTCATCGTCGACAGGTCGCGGCCGGTTAGCTCTTCGACCCTCCTGATCCGGTAACGAACCGTGTTGACGTGCACGTGCATCCGCTCCGCGCACGCGTTCCACGAGCCGGCGCAGTCGAGGAACGTACCAAGTGTTCGCACCAGCTCTGACTGGTGCCGCCCGTCGTAGTCGAGTAGCGGCGTCAGCAGCCGGTCGGCGAACGAGCGACGCACATCGCCAGGGGCGGTGGCCAGCAACAGGGCGTGCGTGTAGATCTCATCGCTGGTCACCACCCCGCCGCCGCGCGCCTCCGCCAGCCGCCGGGCGTGCCCGGCCTCCTCGGCCCCGCCCTTCACGGCCGCCGCGCCGGTGAGCGCACCGCTCAGCCCGACGCAGATCCGCGTGCCGGGCAGCGCGGACAGCACCTCAGCCCCGGCGCTCAGCCGCTCGGCCACCCCGCTCACCGTCGAGCCGCCCAGCGGCACCAGTCCCACCGCACCCTCCGGTCGTGCCGCGGCGACGATCTCGCGGTCCAGCAGTTCCTCCACGGCCTGCCCGCCCAACGTCGCCGCGTCCGGGCCGCCCGGACCGCCCTCTGTGAGGACGGTGGCGTTCACGATCGCGTACGGCTCGGCGGCGTCGAGCCCGCAGGTGCGGAGCCTGGCGTCCAGCTCGGCCGGGCCCGCCTGCGCCAGCGCGGCCGTGACGAGCTGCTCGGCCAGCCGCCGTTCGACCCGCCGCCCCTCCTCCATCCGGCTGTGCTCGACGGCGACGCAGGCCGCCAGCTCGTAGCCGAGGTCGGGCCGGTCCAGCAGGTCGCCGTCGCAGGCCAGCGCCCAGCCCGCGGCCCGGTGGCCGCGCCCGACGCCGAAGATCGTGTGCTCGCCGACCAGGCGGGGCAGCCGGGAGGCCGTCAGGTACGCGCGGGCCAGCCGTACCGGATCCTCGACGTCACCGACGATCACCCGGCCGGAGGCGGAGACGACGGCGCCCGTGACGCCCAGCTCCGCCGCGGTCAGCGCGAACAGCTCGGGCAGCGCGGCGCCCTCGGACACGGCGGTGAGCAGCCTGCGGTGGCGGCCGAGCGCGTCGCGCGCGTCGCCGGACAGGCGGGGCACGACGAGCTCCGCGAGCGTACGGAACGAGACCTCGGTGGGCACTTCGATGAGCGTCAGCCCGGCCGCCGCGCACGCCTCCACGAGGTCTTCGGGAACGTGGCCGAGCCAGGCCTGGCCCGCTCCGAGCGCGGCCACTCCGGCCTCGGCCAGCGCGGCGACGAAACGGGCCGCGTCGTCCGGCGAGGTGCGCCACATCATCCCCGTGAGCACCAGCTCGCCGCCCGACAGGTAGCGCCCCGGCTCGGGCAGGTCGGTGATGTGCACGCCGGTGAACTCCCTGGCCGGGTCGCCGGTCAGGAGCCTGAGGCGCAGCTCGCCGATGGCCAGCAGGTCACTGATGCGCACTTGGAGGAATATACAAGTCGGCCCGCCAAGCTCTGACCTGGATTTAACGTCACACGCATAGGACCGCCGCCACGCTGGTGCTCTACTCGGAGGATGACCGAAACGTCGAGCGAGACGCGGCGCCTCGAGTCCATGGGCGTGGGCGAGAGCGCGCGGCGGCCGGACGCCACTCTGAAGGTGACGGGTGAGTTCGCCTACGCCTCCGACCTGTGGCTCGACGGCATGGCGTGGGGCGTGACGCTGCGCAGCCCGCACGTCTCGGCGTGGATCCGTTCGATCGACGTGGGACCCGCGCTGGCGATGCCGGGGGTGTTCACCGTGCTGACGCACGAGGACGTGCCCGGCGCGAAGTTCTACGGCCTGGAGCTGAAGGACCAGCCCGTGCTGGCCATCGACCAGGTCCGCTACCAGGGCGAGCCGGTCGCGCTGGTGGCCGCCGACCATCCGGAGACCGCGCGCAGGGCCGCGGCGGCGATCGTGGTCGAGTACGAGCCCCGTCCCGCCGTGACAGACCCCCGCGAGTCCCGAAATTTCGTACGACATCAGCCGGTGCGGGTGGGCGACACCTTCGAAGCGGACGTCGTGGTGTCGGCCGAGTACGAGGTCGGCATGCAGGACCAGGCGTTCCTCGGCCCCGAGTCCGGCCTGGCCGTCCCCGCCGAGGACGGCGGCGTGGACCTGTACATCGCCACCCAGTGGCTGCACGTGGACCGCGACCAGCTCGCCCCCTGCCTCGGCCTGCCGCCGGAGAAGGTACGGCTGACGCTCTCGGGTGTCGGCGGCGCGTTCGGCGCCCGCGAGGACCTGTCGATGCAGGCGCACGCCTGCATGCTGGCGCTCCGGCTGAACCGCCCCGTGAAGATCGTCTACAACCGCGAGGAGTCGTTCTACGGCCACGTACACCGCCACCCCGCCTGGATGCGCTACGAGCACGGCGCCACCCGTGACGGCAAGCTCGTCTACGTCAAGGCCGACATCCTGCTCGACGGCGGCGCGTACTGCTCCTCCTCCCCCGCCGTCGTCGGCAACGCCGCCTCGCTCGGCGCCGGCCCGTACGAGGTGCCGAACGTCCGGATCGACGCCACCGGCGTCTACACCAACAACCCGCCGTGCGGGGCGATGCGCGGGTTCGGCGCGGTGCAGGCGTGCTACGCGTACGAGTCGCAGATGGATCTCCTGGCCGAGGCGTGCGGCCTGTCGCCGGTCGAGATCCGGGTGCGCAACGCGGTGTCGCAGGGTTCGTCCCTGGTCACCGGCCAGATCATCGACTCGCCCGCGCCGCTGGCCGGCATGCTCCGCGAGCTCGCCGCGATGCCCCTGCCGCCCTCCCGGGAGTCCGATCTGCGCGCGCTGCCGGGCGGCGTCTCGCAGACCACCCACGGCGAGTCCGTACAGCGAGGCATCGGGTACGGCGTGGGCATCAAGAACATCTGCTTCTCCGAAGGCTTCGACGACTACTCCACGGCCCGGGTCCGCGCCGAGCTGATCGGCGGCGAGCCGCACGTCACCGTGCACACCGCGGCGGCCGAGGTCGGTCAGGGCCTGGTAACGCTGCAGGCCCAGATCGCCAGGACCGAGCTCGGCGTCGAGAACGTGACCGTGGCGACGGCCGACACCACGGTGGGCTCGGCGGGCTCGTCGTCGGCCTCGCGGCAGTCGTACGTCACCGGCGGGGCGGTCAAGGCGGCCTGCGAGGCCGTACGGGCGCGCTTCGAGGGGCTGCCCGCCAGGGAGGCGCTGGAGAAGTACGGGACGATCGAGGAGACGCGGGAGTATCGGCACCGGCCCACCTTCCCGATGGACCCCGAGACCGGGCAGGGTGACTCGCACACCCAGCTCGCCCTGTGCGTGCACCGGGCCGTGGTGGACGTGGACGTCGAGCTGGGCCTGGTCAAGGTGGTCGAGCTGGCGGCCGTACAGGATGTGGGGCGGATCATGAACCCGCAGGCGCTGGAGGGCCAGATCCACGGCGGCTCGGCGCAGGGGCTCGGGCTGGCGCTGATGGAGGAGATCCAGATGCGTGACGGGCGGCTGCTGAACCCGTCGTTCACCGACTACCTGATTCCCACCATTCTCGACATGCCGCCGATGGCGCTGAAGATCCTGGAAAATCCCGACCCAGCCGCCCCGTACGGGCTGCGGGGCGCGGGTGAGCCGCCCACGCTCTCGTCCACGCCCGCCATCGCGGCGGCGGTACGGGCGGCGACCGGACTGCGGTTGACGCGCGTTCCCATCAGACCGGAAGATATCGCCTTGGTTAATGGGCGGAGCGACTACGGGGAGGAATCCGATGACCAGCGCACGTGACGCGGCCAAGGCGGAGTTCGAGCGGTACGACACCGACGGTGACGGCCTGCTGTCCACCAGCGAGATCAGGCAGGTCAACGCGGCCCTCGGCGGGCACGGCGTCACCGACGCGGAGATCAGCGCGTTCATCGACGCCATCGACAAGGACGGCGACGGCCGGATCGGCCTGGATGAGTTCGTCGGCCTGGTGGGCGGTGGCAAGCACGAGGCCTGATCGGCGCCTTGTGGGCGTCGCCTCCAGGTAGTCCTCGAAGACGCCCGGCAGGCGCCCTCAAGGACCGGCCGGAGGGATGATCACGCACCCGGCCGGGTAGGGCACCCGGCAATCCCCCTTGATCGCGAGGGGGGATGGCCGTGCTCGACAGGTTCTTCGAGCTCTCCGGCCGGTCGACGACGGCCGGGCGCGAGGTGCGCGGCGGGATCACCACGTTCATGGCGATGGCCTACATCATCCTGCTCAACCCGATCATCCTGGCCGGCGCCCGCGACATCACCGGCGCCAGGCTCTCGATCGTCCAGCTCACCACCTCGACCGCCTTGGCGGCGGCCGTCTCGACGCTGCTCATGGCGTTCATCGGCAACGCGCCGTTCGGGCTGGCGGCCGGGCTCGGCCTGAACGCGGTGGTGGCCTACCAGGCCGCGCCCCACATGACCTGGGCCCAGGCGATGGGCCTGGTCGTTCTCGAAGGGCTCGCGATCGTCATCCTGGCCGTGACGGGCCTGCGTACCCTGATCATGAACGCGATCCCGCTGGCGCTCAAGCACGCGATCAGCGTGGGGATCGGGCTGTTCATCGCACTGATCGGCCTGGTCGACGCGGGCTTCGTGGCGGCGGGCTCCGGCACGCCCGTGCAGCTCGGCGCGACCGGGCATCTGGCGGGCTGGCCGGTCACGGTGTTCTGCTTCGGGCTGCTCCTGATGATCGTCCTGTACGTACGCAGGACCCCGGCGGCCATCCTCATCAGCATCGCGGTGACTACTGTCCTGGCCGTGGTCGTGAACTCCCTGGCCACCATCGACCCCAAGACGTGGGGCGTGGTGACCCCCCGGGTGCCGAAATCGCTGGTCGCGGCGCCCGACTTCGGGCTGGTGGGACGGTTCGACCTGTTCGGCGGGTTCGTGAGCGCTGGGGCGCTGACGGCGGCCGTGGTGCTGTTCACGCTGATTCTGTCCGGGTTCTTCGACGCCATGGGCACGATCATCGGCGTCAGCGACGAGGCCGGGCTGGTGGACGAGCAGGGGCGGGTACCGCGGCTGGGCGCGATCCTGACCGTGGACGGCGTCGCGGGCATGATCGGCGGGGCGAGCAGCTCGTCGGCCAACACCGTCTTCGTCGAGTCGGCCGCCGGCGTGGGCGAGGGTGCCAGGACCGGGCTGGCCAGCGTGGTGACCGGGGCGCTGCTGGGCCTGGCCCTGCTGTTCACGCCACTGGCCGGGATGGTGCCCGCGGCCGCGGCGGCGCCCGCTCTGGTGCTGGTCGGGGCGCTGATGATGACGCAGAGCCGGAACGTGCCCTGGGAGGACCTGGAGCTGGCCGTGCCCGCGTTCCTGACGATCGCGCTGATGCCGTTCACGTACTCGATCACGAACGGGGTGGGGGCCGGGGTGATCTCCTACACACTGATCAAGGCGGCTCGGGGGAAGTTCGCCGAGATTCCGTGGTTGCTGTGGGTGGTCTCGCTGATCTTCCTGGCCTATTTCGGGATCACGGCGCTGGAGGAGCTGTTCGGGTAGCTGCTCGCTGTTCGTGGCTTTTGGCGGATTGTTGGGCGGCTGTCAGCGGATGTCCGCGGTGTTGCAGGCCACGTTGTTCTTGTCGAGGTCGGGGTACCAGGCGTACTCGGGGTGGACGCCCTTGGTGTACGGGCCGTCGCCGGCGGCGACGGCTGCCTTGCAGCTCGCGTAGTGGGGGTCCAGGCTGCCCCGGACGGGAGAGGTGGCACGGCTGGCCGGGGCGGAGGCGCCCGAGGTCGGCGCTCCCGCGTTGGGCACGCCCGTAGTGCCCGTGGGGGCTGGGTTCGTGGTCGGCGCTCCACCAGTCGGCGCTCCACCCGTCGGCACCCCCGCGGTCGGGGCAGCGTCGGTCGGTGCTCCGCCGGTCGGTGCTCCGCCGGTCGGTGCTCCGGGGCTCGGTGAGGAGCCGAGCAGGCTCGCGGCCAGGGCCTCGGCCGCCGCCTTGTCGAAGCCCACGATGCTCAGGCTGTCGCCGTCCATGGGCTGCGTGACGATCGGTGCCGCCAGGACGGTCTTGGGCACCAGGACGACCGCCACCTGCCGCTGGTTGGTCACTAACTCGTCGATGAGGTCCGACACCTTCTGCTTGAACGCGGGCGCGATCGCGATGCGCACCGAGTAGGTGCCGTCCTTCTCGCGTACCGCCTCGATCCGCTGCACGGCGTTGACCGTGACCCCGTCCTCCAGCAGGTAACAGGTGGTCTGCTCCTTGTCGAGCACGGCCGTGTCACCCGGGCACGGCGCCGGCTTGGTGTCTCTGACCGGCGCGAAGTGGATCGGCGTCGGCAGCCGCTGCGGCGGGACGGCCCCCAGGATCGGCGAGTCGGGGCTTCTGGTCATCAGGACGGCGACCGTCCCCAGCACGCCGGAGATGAGCACGACGACCACCAGCGAGATGATCAACACGATGGTGGTGAATCTGCTGGCCTTGGGTTCTCCGGGCTCTCCGGGCTCCGCGGGTGGCGGCTCTTCCGGCTTCTCCATCGTTGGCGACCCCATCCTGACGTTCGGGCTGCGGGTGAGCCTATCGAGGACCGGCTGTAGCGAGGTAATCAGGCGAACAATCCTCATCGTCCAGCAAGAAATGGGGAAGATGGGGGAAAGGGCTGCATATTGTCGATGGATCCTTACGGCGGTCGAGAAGAAAGTGACGCCGCCTGAAGGCAGGGGTTTATACGCTCAAGGAGTCTCGATGAAGGTCGGCGTTCCCCGCGAGGTCAAGGACAACGAATACCGCGTCGCGCTCACCCCCGCGGGCGTCCACGAGCTGGTACGGCACGGCCACCAGGTCCACGTCGAGCACGACGCGGGCCTCGGCTCGTCGCTCCCCGACGCCGACTTCGCGGCGGCCGGCGCCGTCATACTCGACCAGGTCGACGACGTCTGGGCCGAGAGCGACCTGGTGCTGAAGGTGAAGGAGCCGGTCGCCGAGGAATATCACCGGATGCGCAAAGGCCAGATCCTGTTCACCTATCTCCATCTGGCCGCCTCCCGGGCCTGCACCAAGGCGATGCTCGACTCGGGTGTCACCGGGATCGCCTACGAGACCGTACAGACGCCGAACGGCGCCCTCCCCCTGCTCGCGCCCATGTCGGAGGTCGCGGGACGGCTCGCACCGCAGGTCGGCGCGTACCACCTGATGCGCTCGCAGGGCGGCAGAGGCGTGCTGATGGGCGGCGTGTCAGGCGTGCGCGCGGCCCACGTCGTGGTGATCGGCGCGGGCGTGTCGGGCATGAACGCCGCCGCCATCGCGCTCGGCATGCAGGCCGAGGTGCTCCTCCTCGACAAGAACATCGACAAACTCCGCCAGGCCGACATGATCTACCAGGGCCACTGCCAGACGGTCGCCTCCAACACCCTGGAGATCGAGAGCGCCGTACGCGAGGCCGACCTGGTCATCGGCGCGGTCCTGGTGCCCGGCGCGAAGGCGCCCAAGCTGGTGACCAACGAGCTCGTCAGCCGGATGAAGCCCGGCTCCGTGCTGGTCGACATCTCGATCGACCAGGGCGGCTGCTTCGAGGACTCCCGCCCCACCACGCACGCGGAGCCGACGTACGAGGTGCACGAGTCGATCTTCTACTGCGTGGCCAACATGCCGGGCGCGGTCCCGTACACCTCGACGTTCGCCCTGACGAACGTCACGCTCCCGTACGCGCTGGCCATCGCCGACCGGGGCTGGGCACCGGCCATGCGCCAGGACCGGGCGCTCGCGCTGGGGCTGAGCACACACGAGGGCCGCCTGACCAGCCGGCCGGTGGCAGAGGCCCACGGGGTCGAATGGACGCCGTTGGAAGATGTACTGACCCGAGCCTGACCCTGGTCTCGCCTCGACCAGACCTCCCGGCCGGTATCGTCACCGTCGCCTACCGCGATCACTGACCTATGCGTCCGTCGATCCGCTCGCGCAGCAGGTCGGCGTGACCCATGTGGCGGGCGTACTCCCAGATCATGCCGAGCGCCGCCTCACGCAGCGACATCAACCCCCCACCGCTGCCATGCAGATTCTTGGCATCGTCGGCGGTGATGTCGAGACTGGGCGCCTCGGCCAGGAACCGCTCGGCGAAGTCCACCTCCGCACGCCATGCCTCCCACGCCTCCGCTACGACCTTGGGGTCGGCGACAGCACCATCGAAGTCGCCATCCCGGTCGGTCTCGGAGGTGAACAGCTTGGGGACGTCCTGTCCGGCCATCAGCACCCGGAACGTCCCACGCTCCACCTCGGCCAGGTGTCGCACCAGGCCCAGGAGCGACATCGTCGACGGCTCAACGGCCCGCCGCGCCATGGCCTCCGCATCAAGATCTGCGCATTTCATCTCCAAGGTGAGGCGTGCGCAGCGCAGGTTCTCGATCAGCGTGGTGCGCTCGTCGCCCAACGTTGGCCCGTTCTCACGTGGGTCGTCGTCGGATGGCTTGCCGTCCGCGGTGAACATGTCGGCTCGTCGTGTCGTTGCCATGGCGGCCATCATCGGCGAAGCGCCTGGCAGCTGACAACTGATTAACGGTCCCTAGACTCATGGTCATTCGCTGTAACTCACGGAAGGACGACAGTGGCCAAGACCGCTCTCCTGGTGATGGATGTCCAACGGGTCATCGTGGACCGCTACCCGGACCCCGCCTACCTGCCGCGCCTGCGCGAGGCGATCGACGCCGCCCGGGCCGCCGACCTCCCGGTGATCTACGCGGCCGTCGGGTTCCGCCCCGGATATGCGGAGATCAGTCCGCGCAACAAGATGTTCGGCGCGATCGCCCGCATGGGAGGAATCGCCGGAAACGAGCAGGCCATGGAGATCCATCCGGACGTGGCACCGGAGCCTGGCGACGTCGTCGTCACGAAGAAGCGGGTCAGCGCCTTCGCCGGCAGCGACCTCGACATGGTCCTGCGGGCAGGCGAGATCGATCACCTGGTCCTCACCGGCATCGCCACGAGCGGCGTCGTACTGTCCACCCTGCGCCAAGCGGCCGACCTGGACTTCCAGCTCACCGTCCTGTCCGACGCCTGCCTCGACTCCGACCCCGAGGTGCACCGGGTGCTCGTGGAAAAGGTGTTCCCCGGCCAGGCGGAGGTCACCACCGTGGCCGAGTGGGTGGCGACGACCAAGTAGTCCGAGGCCGCTTCCCTGACACCTGGGTGCCGTCGCGGCGTGGAGAAGCCTGCCGTCAGAGGTCCTGGGAGGGGAAGAGCTCGTCGACGGCGTGGCGCAGGGTTTCGCGGACGAGGGCCGCGTCGTCGAGTTCCGCGCGTTCCAGCCCGACGAGGGCGACAGCTCCCTCGGCCTCGCCGGCCGCTTCCCCGGCGCCAAGCTCGGGCCGGACACCACCGTCGTGGTCGACCACGACGGTGAGCCCGAACTGCGGGTCAAGCCCGGCGACTTCCGGGACGTCATCGCCGGGGACCTGCCCGAAGCGACCACGAACCTCCTGGCGGTCACCCAGCGCCCCGTGCTCCAGAAGGCACTGACGGCCGAACTGTCCGGCGAGCCGGCATGGCGCACCCTGCCGTCATGGACATTGATCGCGACACAGGACAACGCCATCCCGGCCCAGGCGCAGGAATTCATGGCCGAGCGCGCCGGGTCACACGTGGCACGCGTGCAGGCGTCCCACTCGCCGTCGATCTCACAGCCGGACGCGGTGGCCGACCTGATCATGAAGGCCGCCGACACCACACGCTGAACCCAACGCTGTTTCCCTGACACGTCGACGGGTACGCCGGGGTGATGCACGAGCCCATGGCAGAGCGGATACGACGACGCGCCGAGCACCTGCTGCCTGAGGAGCAGGCAGCGGGAAGCGACGACACCGAGAAGCAGGCGGCCAGCATCCTCGCCGACTCCGACGCCCGCGAGGAGTACGCGGAATCAAGCCCCGACCTACGGATCGACCACCGCACCTCCGAGGAGACAGTCGACCCATAGCCCACCAATCCGACTGCGGCCGTGGCGCCGTTATGTTTGCCGATGTGATCCGCGCCGTGGTGATTGATGTGGACGACACGCTCTGCCTCACCGAGGCGGTCTGTTTCGAGCTGGAGAACGAGGTTCTGGCGCGCATCGGCCGCGAGCCGATGCCTCGCGCCGTGCACCTGTCCACGTGGGGTCAGCCCTTGCTCGAAGCGATGCCCCAGCGGTCACCCGGTCTTGACGTCACGACCTTCGCCCTTGTCCATCAGGCGGTGCTCCGGGAGTACGTGGTGGCCGGGCGGCTGGATGTCGTCGCACCGGAGAACCTCCGGGCACTCGATGAACTCGCCGCCGCAGGGCGCAGCCTCATGCTGCTGACCTCACGCACCGAAGTGGAGGTGGAGCACCTCCTGGCGCCGGGCCATGCGCTCACCGGCCGGCTCGCGGCCGTCTACCATGCGGGCAACATGCGCTTCAGCAAGCCCGACGGCCGCGCCTTCGACGAACTTCTGGCCGCCACCGGACTGGAGCCCCGCCAATGCCTGTACGTGGGCGACTCCCCCGGTGACGCGCAGGCGGCCAACGGAGCCGGCTTGCGCTTCATCGCCTGCATGCAGAGCGGTCTAAGGCAGCGTACGGAGTTCGACGCACATCGTGTCGACGCGTTCATCGACGCCTTCCCCGACATGGTCGACGCCATAACCCACCTGGAAGAAGCTCCGCCTTCGCCACGTCCAGCGCGGGGTTACTGAGGCTGCTGTAAAGGCAGGAGTCTTGCTCGGGCTCAGCCAGTGGCCGGAAGCGCATACCCCACAGTGGTCAGCGGGTGTCGGGGGACGTGTGCCTGCCCAGTTTCACCGCTGAGATCACACATACCAAGAACGGCGGAAGGGGCACCCAGAGGTCATTTCTCCTTGGACAGGTAATCAAGGGGCTGTTGAGGTCATTACCAGGCGTGGACGATTCAAAGGCGCGACTCACCGCGCTGTATGAGAAGCACTACCGCAGCGTGCTCAGCTACGTGCTGCTGCGAGCCGATCAGGAGACGGCCGAGGACATCGCCAGCGAGACCTTTGTGATCGCGTGGCGAAAACTCGGCCGCCTACCGGAGCCGCCGCTGCCGTGGCTGCTCGGCGTGGCTCGCAACTTGGTACGGACGCAACGCCGCACCACCGCCCGCAGGCACAACCTGGTCGCCCGGCTCGCCGAACTAGCCCCCGCTGACGACGTGGCCGAGCAGGTGGCCGAGCGGCAGGCAGCGCTGACAGCGCTCGCGGAGCTATCCGAGCTCGATGCCGAGGCCGTGCTGCTGGCCAGTTGGTACGGGCTCACCCCGGCCGAGGCCGCGAAGATCGCCGGTTGCTCGGCTCGCACCTTCAACGTACGGCTGCACCGCGCCCGTCGCCGTCTCACCTACGCGCTCAACCTTACCCAGCCGACGTTCCTGGAGCAGTCATGAACGACCTCAACGGCCTGATCACCTCCTTGCGCCCCAACACCGAGGACGCCTACCAGCGCCGCCGCGAAGCCGACCTCGCGCGCGCCTTCGCCACCCGTCGCCGTCGAGACTTCTCCCTCCGGTTGCGGCTTGTGGCCGTGGCCGCACCTGTCGCCCTCGCCGGCATCGTGGCCGCGGTCGCACTGGCGCCCAGGGCTGCCCCGTCACCGGATCACACTGCGGCAACGGATCAGGACGGCAGGGCGGCAAGCCTGCGCCAGTTCGTTCTGATGAGCACGAAAGACCTGGGAGTCAGGGTCTTTCTGTGCAAGCAGGACTCCCCATGGCCCGCGTGCGGAGGCATCATGGCCGACCCGCCGGGCAAGGGCAGGGCGATCACCGAACAGCAAAAGGCGAACGTCGAGAGAAGGTTGGGCGAACTACCAGGAGTCGTGCGCGTCACCTTCGAGGACCAGGCCGGCGCACTGGCCAGATTCCGCACATTCGCTCCTCAAATGCCGGACGTAGGGATCAAGGACATGAACGAGTCGTTTCTCGTCACCATGGAGCCCGGCGCGGACTACAGTCCACTGATCAGCAGGGCGAAACGCATGCCCGGGGTCGCGAACGCCTTCAAACAGGCTCCTGCTCCGCAGACGCCACCGCTATCCACAAGCCGGCCGGCAGAGTGAAGCCGTCCTCACTTGCGCCTGCCAGCGGCAGTCGGAAGCCGGTTGTGCAGTCGCCTATGGTGTGTTCGTGACCGCCAGTCCAGACCGCCGTGACCAGCTCAAAGAGTTCCTGCGCGCCAAGCGGGAAGCCCTCTCCCCCGCCGACGTCGGCATGCCCGCGGGAGGGCGCCGCCGTACTCCGGGGCTCCGCCGGGAAGAGGTGGCAGTGCTCGCCGGGGTGGGAGTGTCCTGGTACACCTGGTTGGAGCAGGGACGCGACATCAAGGTCTCCGATGCCGTGCTGGACGCGGTCGCCCGCGTACTGAAGCTCGACGAGGCGGAGCGGGCGCACCTGTACGTGCTCGCCGGGCTGAATCCACCGGACCCCGCAGGCCGGCCGGGTGCGCCGGTGAGCGAGCAGTTGCGCGCGGTGCTGGACGCGTGGATGCCCAATCCGGCGCACGTACTGGATCGCCACTACAACCTGGTGGCGATGAACGACGCGGCCAGGTGGGTGTTCGGATTCGACGACGACGTCCGGAACTGCATGGTGGCGTTCTTCACCCACCCGATCTACCGCGGCAGGTTCACCGAATGGCACGAGTTCGCCCCGGACATGGTGGCCGACTTCCGCGCCAGCGCGGCCCGCTATCACGACGATCCGGCCTTCGGGCAGATCGCCGAAGAGCTGTGCGGCGCCAGTGCGGAGTTCGCCGAGCTGTGGGCCAGGCCCGACGTACGTTCCCGCTCCCAGGGGATCAAGGCGATCACCCACCCTGAGGCCGGGAACCTCACCTTCGAGTACTCGCTGTTCCGGCTGCCGGATCGTACGGACCTCAACGTGGTGCTGCACACACCGCATCCCGACACCGACACAAAGGAGAAGGTCGAAAGCCTGGTGGTGGCACACCCAGGATGAGCTGACACTGCCTTCCCGAAAGCCTTCCCAGCACGATGGAAGACATGAAGGCAATCACGATTCCCGAATTCGGCAGCGCTGACGTTCTCCGCCTCGACGAGGTCGAAGTCCCCGAGCCCAAGCCGGGGCAGGTCTCCATCGACGTGGCCTACGCGGGCGCCAACTTCGCCGAGGTCCTCTATCGGCAGGGCGTGGTGGATGTACCGCTGCCCTTCGTGCCCGGCATCGAGGTGTCCGGCCGCATCCGGGCGCTCGGCCCCGGTGTCGAGGGGCTGCGCGTGGGCCAGTCGGTCGCCGCGCTGACGATCGTCGACAGCGGCGGCTACGCGGAGGTGGTGACCACCTCCGCCGACCTGGTCGCCCCGTTGGACGACCACAGTCTGGGGCTGGGCATCGCGGCGGCGCTGCCCTCCAACAGCACCACCGCGTTCCTCGTACTCGACCGGGTGGCCCGCATCGAACCAGGAGAAACCGTGCTCGTGCACGCCGCCGCCGGCGGCGTGGGCAGCCAACTCGGCCAGGCCGCCCGGTTGCTGGGCGCGGGCCGCGTGGTGGGCACCGTGGGCAGCCCCGCCAAGATCGAGACCGCCAAGGCGTTCGGCTACGACGAGGTCGTCCTGCGCGAGCAGGTGGCCGAGGCCGGTCGGTTCGACGTCGTGGTGGACATGGTCGGCGGTACGGCCCGACGCACCAGCCTGGACCTGCTCGCGCCGATGGGCCGGATGGTGGTGATGGGCAACGCCTCCGGCGCCGAGGACGTCGGGATCTCGGCCAACGAACTGTGGTTCACCAACAAGACGGTCTCCGGGTTCAACCTGGCCGCGTTCTCCGCCGCTTTTCCGGCGGAGGCGGGCCGGGCGCTGAATCGGGCTGTCGCCGCGGCCGCTAGCGGGGAGCTTCGGGTGCAGGTGGAGTCGCTACGGCTGGAGCAGGCCGCACAGGCGCACCGCCGCATCGAGTCCGGCCGTACGACCGGCAAGCTCGTACTCGAAGTCGAACGGATCTGACGTTCGCCCGCTGCGCCTCACTCAAAGAAGCTCCGCCTCACTCAAAGAGCTTGACCCGGTCGGGGCGGTTCTCTGGGGATGCACTCCAGCATCCGTTGTACGTCTCCGCCTCTATGGCTTTCACCCCTCGCGGCTTTCATCCTCCGCTGGACACACCCGCTGCACATACGTGGCCTGCCGGGTTCGGCCACTGGCGGCGCTCCGATCATTCGCGGACCTCCGTGGCGACCGATCGGAAAAGCCGTGGCAGGCCGGCGCGACGGGCGACAGGATTCGTGACATGCGCTTGCACATCGACACCGACCTGGGCGGGGATCCTGACGACCTCTGTGCCCTGGCGATGGTTCTGGGCTGGCCCGGCGTGGAGATCGTCGGCATCACCACGACCGCTGACCCTGACGGCCGGCGGGCCGGTTACATCGAGCACTGTCTCCGACTTGTCGGGCGCCTGGACATCCCGGTCGTCGCCGGTGCTGGAAGATCGCTCACCACGGGCGGGTCGATGGGCGGCTTACTCGATCATGATCGATATTGGGGCGTTCCCGTAGCCCCCCGTCCCGCACCGCCGGAAGCCGCGATCGACCTGCTTGAGCACAGCATCGATCTGGGCGCCACCATCGCGGCCATCGGCCCCTTCACCAACCTGGCTCTGCTGCACAAGGCCCGGCCCGGTCGCCTTGACGGGGTGCCGGTGGTGGCCATGGGCGGATGGATGAACCCGCTCGCTCCCGGCCTGCCCGCGTGGGGCCCGGAGATGGACTGGAACACACAGTGCGACACCCAAGCCGCCCGGCTGCTGGCCGAGCACGCCCGGCTCACCTTGGTCACCCTCCCCGTCGCCGTCAAGGCGCATCTACGGGCTGCTCACCTGCCCCGCCTGGCCGCCTCTGGACCCCTGGGCGAACCACTCGCCCGTCAATGCAGGGCCTACGCCATAGACGGTGGTATGACGGAGCTCGGCCGCGCCCATGCGGGACTACCCGATGACTTGATCAACATCCACTGGGACCCGGTCGCGTGCGCCGTGGCGCTCGGCTGGAGCGGGGCCGTCGTCCAGGAACAGCGCCTGCGGACCGTCCTCAGAGCGGAGCAGTTGTGCTTCACGGGCGACCCGAACGGGCGGCGGACGCAGGTGCTCATCGACCTGGACGACCAGACCTTTAACGAGACCTGGATCGATGCTGTCGAAAGGGCGCGACAGCAGTAGACCGAACCCGCTCGATCAAGCAAGGCGAGGTGCGGTGGGTGCACGTGCCGTTCACCGGGGTGGGCGGATGGAACTACTGGGCTGCCGGATCATGTCCGGTCGCGCCAAGCAGTAGACGGCCTCGACGGTGACGCATGTACCAGCAAGAGATAAGCCCTACGAACGACTGGTTTCGCCGGAAGTGTTCGAGCCGGCGCCGACCAGGCGGCCCGGCACTCAGCCCACTTCGTCGAACAGGCCTTGGAGGGTCTGGGCGGTGGCCGCTCGGGCGAGCCAGGTCTCGAGTTGGGCGAGGTCTGTGCAGGTGGCGATCCGGGCGCTCACGTCGTCGGGAACGTCGAAGCCACGGGCAGCCAACACGAGCAGCACCGACCTACCAGCCTCTTCCGCCTTGCCCTCTGTCCTGCCCTCTGCCTTACCTTCGGCTATGCCGTCTGCTTTGCCGCGGCCGTAGTGTTCGCGGGCGAAGGGGCTGTAGACCGGCCATTTGGTGGACGCGGACTTCATGATCTC
>NZ_JBEZDM010000066.1:0-37095 GCF_040648335.1 Nonomuraea sp. NPDC049158 | reverse complement strand
CTCCTCGCCGAACTTCGACGGTCGTGCCACCCGAAGGCTCCCCTCTATGGACAAGATCCATTGTCAGGGGTGTCTACGCCGCAGGGGGAACCTCACCGGACGTTGTTGTCCGTCTTGCCGACGGTCTACGGCCCGCGATCGCCGCCGCTCGCCTGGAACGCAAACCCTGGCACAACGCCGTAGCCGCCCGTCAGGTGTTGCGCTGCACCGAGCAAGGCCAGCAGCCCACACGCTGCGACCCCGACCGCGACGACGCCACTTTGCCGGCGCTGCCCACCACCGATTTTTTGCGCTTTCGCGCCGACGCCTACCGGCGTCTGAGCGCGGCACAGTTCCGTCATGTCGACGGGGTCTATGCCTACGGCTTGGACCTCGCCTGCACCTGGCTCGTACAGCAGGCACATCTGGCCGGCGACGCCTCATCAGCCGCCGACCGTGCCCTTGCGCCGGAGCCGACCCCCGGGGCGGACGTGACCGGCATCGTCCGCAGCCGAGCCAGTGTGCTGCACCGCCTCCCGGAGCAGATCGCGCCCGACCGCGCCTACCCGTACCGCGTCGGCGCTCTCGGCTCCCTTCGGCTCTTCCTCACCGACCTTGTCGCCGACTGCCCCACCAAGGACCATGCCGTCACCCGCATCCGCGGCGCGCAGGCAGGCTTCTTCCTGCACGGCTTTCTGCTGACGGTGCCGATCCTGGCGGGCCGCCCAGCGAGCTCGGGCCTCATCGCTCAACTGACGCCCGATGACGCTGAGCGCATCGACACGCACCTGGCCCACCCCGTACACGCAGCGGCGCTGGCCATCGCCCTGTTCACCGAGGCCCGCATCAGTGATCTGCAAACGATTCCGTTATCTGCGCTGAGCCCCGACGCCACCACGATCGACATTCGCGAGAGCATCCATACGACCGATGGGCGTCTTCTTTCGGAAGAGACCATCACCTACCGGGTGCCGGTTCACGCACGGGGCATCCTCACCGCCGCGCGCAGGTTTCTGCTCCTCACCGGCTGCCAAAGCGCTGATCCGCTGCTCGAACAAGGCATCGGTGGCCGAGGCCGGCATCTGCTGGCCTCGGCGCAAAGCTGCGCTCTTACCGTGCCCTCGCTGTTGGAACATCACGAACACCATCGCTCCTGGCTGCGCCGCACCGCCTGCTGGAAAGTGGGCGAAGCCATTCACGCCCTCCCACCAGCGCCGGCTGACGGGCGCCCGCCAGCGGAGGAAGCATCCCATGTTTGACGTCGACCTCATCCAACGCCGATTAAGCGACCTACGCATGGGCGGAGCCGAATTCACCCGACGAGTCGGAGTGTCACTGGACACGCTGCGCACAGCGCATACCGCCACCATCAGCATCGATCTGGCATTGCGTATCTGCGACGCCGTGGACCTGGACGTCACCGAGCTCCTCGGGCGCCGCCCAGGAGGCCGGCCGCGGCCACCCGACGACGACGACCTCGTGCTCGAGGCGGCGCTGGCTCAGCACGGCCAGGTAGCCGAGCAAGACCTGGCCGAGGCGCTGGGCTGGTCGCGCAGCCGTGTTCACGAGGCCGCCGAAGACCTGTCACTGCGGCTGATGGACACCGCGCTGCACCTCATCCATCACGAGGATTTCCTTCAGATGCAACCGCGGCCGGGAGCGTTGCCCTCTGAGGCATCCAGGCGGCTGCAGAACCTCCAGCAGGCTCGTCTGCCCCCATCGCCCGATGACGCCGCCGTCCTGCTCCATCTCATCCGCGCCGATCGCCCTCTCACCCTCGACCGGAACATCCTCATCGATTGGGAAGCCGAAGAGCACCTCATCCGGCAGGGCATTGCCGCTGAGCGTCGGCATCGAGGGGAAAACGAGATCACCAGCATGTGGTTCAGCCCCACCCCCCATGAGGACGTCCTCTTCGGGCTCGGCCTGGGCGTTCATCCGCGCAAGGAGACGACATGAAGGGAATGACCGGCGAAGCGGCAATCCCCTTCGGCTTCTGTCACCGTCACACGGTCACGTCCGAGATGCGGTGTAAAAGAGAACGAGCGTAGGTTGCCGTGCTGAACCGACCAAAGTTCGCACTACGCAAGGACCTACGCTCGTGGCACGCACACTACCGCCCGTTCAGGCCATCCGCGCCGAGATCGACGCCCTGTTCACCGAGGGCCGCGATCTGGTCGAGGTCATCGAGGACGTCGCCCGTCTCGGTGCCCGCCTGATCATCCAGACCACCGTCGAAGCCGAGGTGGACGCCTTCCTCGGCCGCGCCCGATACCAGCGCGCCGCCACCGCCGGAGGTGAGGAGCAGACAGTACGGCCCGGTCACCGCAACGGCCACTGCCCGACCACCGTCAAGACCACCACGGGCGCGGTGACCATCGCTCGCCCCAAGCTACGCGGCACCACCGAGGCGTTCGCCTCCCGCTTGTTTGGCGCCGGTGTGACCCGCACCAACGCGCTGGAGACGCTGGTCATCGCTTCCTTCGTGCGCGGCCTGTCGGTGCGCGACGTGGAGGGCGCCCTGGCTGATGCGCTCGGACCCGAGGCCGCCTTGTCGAAGTCGACCGTCTCGACGATCTGCCAGGCGATCGTGGCCGAGTACGACGCCTGGTCGCGTCGTGAGCTGACCGCGATCGAGCTGGACTATCTGTTCCTGGACGCCTCGCACTTCAAGATGCATGACGGGCAGCGCCCCGAGCCGGTGCTGGCCGCCTGGGGCATCACGACCGAGGGCAAGCCGGTCTTCATCGGCCTGTCCGCCGCGGCTGCAGAGTCGACTGACGCCTGGCACGACTTTCTGACCGACCTGGCGGCCCGGGGTCTGCGTGCGCCGCTGCTCGTCATCTCCGACGGCGCGCCCGGCCTCATTGCCGCTGCTGAGCAGGTCTTTCCCCGCTCACTGCGCCAGCGCTGCGTGATCCACAAATGCCGCAACGTCATGTCGAAGGTCAGTGCCGGCGACCAGGCCGAGGTCAAGGCCGCCTTCTGGAACATCTTCGACACCAGCAGCCTGGACAAAGACGAAAAGGAGATCGAGCCGGGCCAAGACCTGGTGGCCTGGGTCCAGCAACGCATCGACGCCTTCGCCGACACCTGGGGCGGCTGCTACCCAGCGGCGGTCAAAAGCCTGCTGACCGACCGCGCCTCGCTGACGACCTACCTCCGCCTTCCGGCCGAGCACCACAAGCGCATCCGCCACTCCAACTTCATCGAGCGCACCTTCGGCGAAACCCGCCGCCGCGTCAAGGTCATCGGCCGCTTCCCCGGCGAGACCTCCTGCGTTTCCCTGGTCTGGGCGGTCCTGGACCGCGCCGCCCGCGGCTGGCGCGGCTTCACCATGACCTCCAAGGGCCTGCGCACCCTGCAGGACTTGCGCCGCGCCCTGCTCTCCCCGCCCACCCCGCTCCGCCCAGCCGCAACCACGGCGTCCGACTCGACACCCGAAACGGCCGCCGCCTAAGATCAACCCGCGGCACCTACCTCGTTGAGCCTTTTACACCGCTCCGAGGACGCGACCTCGAGGAGAAGGTGGGGCAGCTCTTCCAGCCGAGTATCGAAGCCGGCCCCGACGGCTCGCTGGTCGAACAGGGCGCGCTGGTGATGCCGGAGAGCACCACCCACACCATCGGCGTGCAGCACATCACCCACTTCAACGTCCTGCAGTTGCCGGGCGCGGCCGAGGCCGCGCTGTGGCACAACCATGTGCAGAAGCTCGCCGAGGGCAGCGGGCACGGGATCCCGGTCACCATCAGCACGGACCCGCGCCACTCCCAGGTCGAGAACGTCGCCACCGCCCTGCGCTCCGGCGCCTTCTCGGCCTGGCCGGAGGCGCTGGGCCTGGCCGCCCTGCGTGATCCCGGAGCCGTCCACGAGTTCGCCGATATCGCCCGCCGCGAGTACCTGGCAGTCGGCATCCGAGCGGCTCTGCACCCGCAGGTGGACCTGGCCACCGAGCCGCGCTGGGCTCGCCAGTCTGCCACCTTCGGTGCCGATGCCGGTCTTACGATCGACTATCTTCGCGCTTACCTCGAAGGATTCCAGGGTGAGGCGCTCGGCCCGGACAGTGTCGCCTGCGTGACCAAGCACTTCCCTGGCGGTGGTCCGCAAAAGGACGGCGAGGACCCCCACTTCCCGTACGGCCGTGAGCAAATCTACCCAGGCGGCAAGTTCGACCTCCACCTGGAACCGTTTCGGGCGGCCGTCGAGGCGGGCACCGCGGCGATCATGCCCTACTACGGCATGCCCGTCGGGCTGGTCTACCGCGGGCACGAGATCGAAGAGGTCGGATTCGGCTACAACAAGCAGGTCATCACCGGGATCTTGCGCGACGAGTTCGGCTACGACGGGGCCGTGGTCACCGACTGGCAGCTCGTCAGCGACGTCCTGATCGGCGGCCAGCACCTGCCCGCCCGCGCCTGGGGCGTGGAGCGGCTCGACCGGCCGACGCGCATCCGCAAAATTCTCGACGCCGGCTGCGACCAACTCGGTGGCGAGACCTGCACCGATGTCCTGCTCGACCTCGTACGTGGCGGGCAGGTGCCGGAAGAGCGACTCGACGAATCGCTCACTCGCCTGCTGACCGTCAAGTTCGAACTCGGGCTGTTCGACAACCCTTACGTCGACGTAGATCATGCCGCCGAGTCAGTCGGCACCCCCGAGGCCGTCCGGGCGGGCATGGAGGCGCAAACGGCCTCAGTCGTGATCCTGCGCCGCCCCGAGGCACACACATGGCCGCGAATGGTCTACGTGGAGGGCATGGAGCCAGAGGCGTTCGACGGCCTCGCCGCGGTCGTCGACGACCCCGCCGACGCCGACGCGGCCATCGTACGGCTGGCCGCCCCGTTCGAGCCGCGCAGTGACTTCGCCCTGGAACCTTTCTTCCACGCGGGCAGCCTCGAGTTCAGTGACGATGTGGTGTCGCGCCTGGCCGATCTGAGCGCGCAGGCACCGCTCATCGTGGACGTCACTCTGGACTGATTCTGCTGGCGAGTAGCAGCAGCGTTTGTCGGTCAGTTTGGACAGCACTCGGGGGCTGATCGGGTCTGGAATCCGGTGAGAAGTAGCAGCACCCGGAGGCTCGCCTACCCACCTAGTGTGTTCGTGTGATTACTGAGGGGGTGTCTTCGATTCCCCGCAGGTGATCTTATGGTCGCTTCGGGGGGAGACTTGGCGCCTCAGGGAGGGTCGCACTAGGAGAAATCGTCACAATCCACAACCAGGTGGGAGGCCCACTCAGGAATCTTGTCGAAGTCGGCCTCGTTCAGGTCGATCCGTTCGAGCGAGGGAAGCTTCTTCAACCATTTCGGCAGCTCGCTCAGATACGTGTCCGTGACGTCGAGCTCGACGAGGGCGTGGAGCATGGCCAGTGAGTCCGGCAGCTCGCTGAGTGGGTTGTCTGCCACGTCGAGCCGGGTGAGCGAGGCGAGGTTTCCGAGCGAATCGGGCAGATCACTGAGGTTGTTGCCGTGGACGTCGAGCATTCTGAGGGAGGTGAGCTTCCCCATCCACTCAGGCAAGTCCTCCAGGGGGCCGTCGGACAGATCCAGGACGGTCAGCGACTTGAGGTCGCCCAACCATACGGGTAACTCCTTGAGGTAGTGACCGGCCAAGCCGAGTTCCTGGAGAGCGTGAAGGTGGACCAGAGATTCGGGAAGTTCGCGGAGTCTGTTGCCTGCCAGGTCGAGCTGGGTGAGTGAGGTGAGCCCGCCCAGCCATTCCGGTAGCTCACTGAGCTTGTTGAAGTTCAGATTGAGGTGGGCGAGTGAGGTAAACGCGGCCAGTGTTGCCGGCAGGCTGCAGAGCTCCAGGGCGGAGAGGTCCAGGACGGGAGCGCTGGTGCGCAGTGCGTGGTTTATGCGCTCTTCGACTTCAGACGCCATCGATGCCTCCTCAGGGAATCACACCAGGCTACCGTCAAAGATCAAAACAGGACCTACCACCAGAGAACTGCGATCGCCGCGTGCGTGGCTGCGGGCGCCCAGATGGCAGTCGTTTCCGCCAACGGCTTGCCAACTGCGCTGGCGTGTCCCTCAGGCCAGGAGTCCCAGGGTTTCGGGCGTTTCCCAGGCTGTCAGATGCCGCTCAGGGTCGGTTTCCTCCTGGGCGAACTGGTTGATCAGCTCGGCGAGGATTTGCCGGTCCTGCTCGGACAGGTCCTGCAGGAGGGCGATCACCGGCTCCAGCAGCTGCATCGAGGCCTCGGCGATGGCGCCGTCTTCGCTGAGATCAAGCCTGATGACGATTTCCGTGAGGGCTTTGGCGAGGGTGCGTTCGAGCGTGGTCATGATGGGGCTCCTGGCTGGTCGCTGGGGCTCTTCCCCGACGCTGCGACGATCGCCGCGGCTCGTCCCGCGTCAAGATCGTTCGTCCTCGCTTCGCTGCGGGCGCTGCATCTTGACCTGCTCCTCCCAGCGGCGGGCCAGGCGTTGTCGAGGAAGAGCCAAGAACGAGGTCAGCTGGCGGCCTTGTTCGCGGCGGCGGCGTCGGCCTGGGCGCGAGTCTGGGCGAGCCGGTAGGATTCGGTGCCGGTCTCGATGATGTTGCCGCCGTAGGTGAGCCGGTCGACGATGGCGGCGCAGAGCCGGGGCTCGGTGAATGTCTTGGTCCATCCCGAAAACGACTCGTTTGAGGCTATTGCGACACTGTTGGTCTCCTCCCTCTCGGTCAAAACCTGGAAGAGCAGTTCGGCTCCGTGCCGATCAAGCTCCATGTAGCCAAGCTCGTCAATACAAAAGGAGATCCACGCGGCCGTAGCGGGCGATGGTCTTGGTCAGCACCTTCTCATCGGCGGCCTCGACCAGCTCGTTGACCAGTTTGGCGGCCAGGGTGTAATTCACCTTGAACCCGGCCATCGCGGCCTCGGTGCCCAACGCGATGAGCAGGTGCGACTTGCCCGTCCCCGAATCGCCGATCAGACACAGCGGCTGATGCTTGCGCACCCAGTCACAGGTGGCCAGCGTGTTGATAACGGCCGGGTCAACGTTGGGGTTGGCGTCGAAGTCGAACTCACGCAGCGATTTTTGCCGCGGGAAGCTCGCCATCTTGATCCGCCGGTCGGAGGCCTTGCGGGCGCGGTAATCGCACTCGGCCATCAGCAGCTCGGCCAGGAAGCCGAGATAGCTCATCTGGTCGCGCGGCGCGGCGGCGGCCAGCTCGACGAACTGAGCGCGGATGGTCGGCAGCCGCAGCCGCTGGCAGGCCTGGTAGATCGAGGCCTCGGCGGCTTCCTCGGTCAGCCCGCGGCGGTGAAAGGTCATCATGGCAACTCTCCCTCGGATGCGGGCCGGCCGCCGGGGCGGCGGCGCAGCAACTGGTCATAGACGGCCACCGACGGCAGCGGCCGAGTGTCTGGCGGCAACTGGGCCAACCGCCGGACGGTCAGCGACACCACCTGCGGCTCATCCAGCCAGGCCAGCCGTTCCGGCCGGGGCGGCGGTGGACCCGCCTCGGCACTGTCGTCGGCCTGAGCGATCTTGCGGGCCTCCAGCGCGACAGCGTCGGCGGTCAGCGCGCCCGCCGACAACGCGGCCGCGATCCCCGCCACCACATGCCGATGCTCCATCCGCCGATGCAGCAGCAGCACCTCGATCAGCGCCCGGGTGCCGGCCGCGTCCCCGTGCTTGCGACGCGCGGCCGCCCACCACGCCTCATGGACGGCAGTGAAGGTGCCCGCGGCCCGGGCCTGCTCCAGCGCGGTGGCGCCGGGCAGCGCGCCCGGCTTGTGCGCCAGCGCCTCCAGGTAGTGGTCCAACTCCAGCCGGGCCCCGCCCTTGGCGATCAGCCGCTCGTGCCGGGCCACCTCCACCCCCTTGTGGTAGACGACCAGGTGAGAGGCGAACAGCATGACCCGCACCTGATGCCCGGCCAGCCGGATCGGCACCGAGTAGCGGTTGGTGCGCACGCTGATCTGCCCGTGCAGGTTCACTCGCGGTGTCAGGAGTCGGCCGATCTCGAACGGCTCGACCGGCAACGGCGCCAGCAGCGTCTGCTCGTGGGCGAAGCGTTCGCCGATGGTTTGGGTGCGCATCCGGATCCGGCGCTGCTCGTCTTTGACGTCCCAGCGGTCGATCAACGCGTTGAGTTCGCTGACCGAGTCGACCTCGGGCACCGGCACCAGGTGGTTGCGGCGGAACCAGCCGATCTGGCCCTCCACCCCGCCCTTCTCGTGCGCGCCGATCAGTCCCGGGCGGCAGTAGAAGGCGTCGATGCCAGCCCAGCTTCTAAAGGCAACCCACCGCTCCGACTCCACCCGGGCCCGGGAGAAGCCCAGCACCTTGGCCACCGCGGGCTTGAGGTTGTCGTAGCGCACCTTGCCCGTGGGCAGCCCGCCCAGCACGGTCATCGCGTGCACGTGCCCCTCGAAGAACGCCTCTTGGGAGTAGGTGAGGAACATCCTGTGCACGGCCTTGCCCGACCAGGAGAGCCGGAAGGCGAACAGGTAACACCTGGTCAGCTCGCCCGCCAGGCGGATCCACACGTCCCCGAAGTCCACCTCGGCCTCGACGCCGGGCTGGTGGCTCTGCTCAATGAAGACCTCCGCCGGAGCCCGTCCCGCCTCTAATCGGATCTCGGGACGGCGTTTGGCGACGTAGTCGCGGACCATCCCGTACGACAGCCTGGTCGCGTCGTGCTCCTCCACCAGCCGGTCGAAGATGCGCCTGGCGGTGTGCCGCTGCTTGGGCGGCGCGTCCAGGTCCGCCCGCAGCATCTGATCGATCAGCGGTTTGAATGGGTCCAACCGGGACGGCCGGGGTGGCAGCGGCTTGCGCGGCTCGGGCCAGACCGAGGCCAGCGCCTTCTCCACTGTGCGGAAGCCCACGTTGTGCTTGCTTTGGATGGCCCGGGTGGACAGCCCCGCTCGAGAATCGCGGCGGATCGCCGCGTACAACTCGACCTTGGACTTCGGCTGCACCAGCGCCACCTCATCCCGCGAAGCACACCAATGCTCTCACCGCAAGCACCCGAGCGCTGTTACTTCTCAGCGACATCACCTTGCAGCGGAAACGATCGCTGTCGTTGGAGACCGGCAAACGCTGTCACTTGTCACCGACAGAACCACTGGACCGTCCAGCGGTGCTGACACCCGTGGCCGGACTCGCCACCGTGCTACTAGGTTCCTTCTCCTCCAGCGACCGGGCGCTCGCGCTGGTGGTCACCGGCCACGCGACGCCGAGGGGCGAGCTCCCGTTCGACTTGCCCGCCTCGATGGCAACCGTCGAACGCTCCCGGTCCGACGTGCCCGGCGACCTCGACGACGTGCTGTTCGCTTGTGCTTCGCAATCTATGGCTGAGCACACCTAGCGGTAGTGCGTTGAATCAAGGTGGCTGGTAGAGAAATGGCTCGTGACCTGTATGAACAGCGTCGGTCAGTGCCTGCGGGTCAGCAGGTGGGGGCGCTTACCCCGAGCGTGCCCGCCGCGAGGCCAGGAAAGCGGACGCCGCCATGAGTTCGGCGCCCTATCGGTCGGCCTGACGAGGCGTCGGCCATGCGGCACCACGTACTTGAGACGGTTGAGCAGGGAGGACCCAATGAGGCAGCGACTGGCCCTGCGCCCAGCATGAAAAGGCTAGACCTACCGCGACACGCTGTCCTGGCTCACGCGACAGCTCAGCACCACGGAGCTCGCCGAGGTGTTGTGTACCAGCCCTCGGAGACTGCTTGTACGCAGGGCTCGATCTGCACCAGCTGCGCCACAGCGCCGCCACCCATCTGGGCGAGGCCGAAGTCCCGCTGCAGCTCATCATGGGCAAGACCCGGCACAAGAATCCCCGCACCGCCATGCGCTCGGCGTAACTACGGGCACGATGCCCGGTGACCTGCTCGACGGTCGGCGGCTCATGGTGTGAGCAGCGCTGTCGGCTGATCGAGGACGTGGGTGACCGCGTCGCCGATGACTGCGGCGACTTTGTGGGCGGCCTCAGGCGCGACCGCGCCGGCGTTCAGCCGCAGATGTCGCTGATTGCCGGGGGTCACGAAGAACGGCTGTCCAGCGGCCAGCAGGAAGCCATCCCGCGCCGCCGCCTCTACCACCCTGTCGGCGCCGCATCCCCGTGGCAGGGTGACCCAGATATGCAACCCGTCGGGACCGACCTCTCCCACAGTCACGCCCAGCCGGTGAGCATCGCTCACGTCCAGGATGGCATCGCGCAGGGAGGCCCTGCGGCGTGTGTACTCGGTGCGCGCGCGATAGAGGGCGTCGTCGGTCCTGGGGTCCGACAGCACCGCCGCAAGGACCCGCTGGGAAATCCGTGAGGTCCATCCGTCGGCGAAGGACTTGGCCATGAGGAGCGAATGGCGAATCTGAGGTCGGGCGATGGCCACCGACAACCGCAGGTCAGGGGCGATGGACTTGGAGAACGACCGGAGGTAGACCACGCGCTCCTGGAGTCGCGCGTCGTTGTAGAGGGATCCCGGGCGCGAGGCGGACGCCTCCGCGAAGTGGTCGTCCTCGACGATCCACACCTCCGGGTACGAAGCGAGGACGTCGGCCAGAGCCTGCCTGCGCTCCACAGTCCAGCTGCACCCTGTCGGGCTCTGCGCCCGGGGGGTGAGGAACACCGCGGCGGCCCCGGACTCGAGCGCGGCGCGCAGCCCCTCAGCGGTGGCTCCGTACGGGTCGAGGTTGATGGGGATCAGGCCAAGCCCGTGGAGCTCCAAGGTGTCCATGGCCGTCTGGTATCCCGGCTCTTCGATCCCAACCAGGACCGGCTCATCCGGGAAGCGCTGGCGCAGGAGCACAGCCAGCAGGGAGAGGAACTGCTGGGTTGAGTTGCCGACCAGCATATCGCCGCTGTCGGCGGGCAGCTCGTCGACAGCGAGCCGCGCCTGCAACGCCTGCGCCAGCTCCGGCTCGACGCTCAGCGTGGAGGGGTACTCCAGGTCGCGTGGCCGCAGAGACGACGACACCTCGCTCATGGCGTCCCTGATCGCTTCAAGGGGAAGAAGGTCGGGGTCCGGGCTTCCCCGCATGATGTCCGCCGCCTCCGGGAAGCTCTGGATGAGCCGCGCCTCCGTCTGCGCGAGGATCATCCGCCGCCAGGTGCTGCTCTGGCGCGCGGGCGAGCGTTGTGTCGGCGCCCGGCGGGCGGGCGCCGCGAGGCCGGGCCCTGGGGAGGGCGCCATGGGGGACGGTGGCCCGTCGGCTGGCTTGGGCTGTTCGCTGACGAAGGTGCCGCGTCCGGCTTCGCCGCGGACCAGGCCGTTGTCGGCGAGCAGGGCATAGACGCTCATGACCGTCGTCACGCTGAGCCCTGCGTCCGTCGCGAGCTGCCGCACGGAGGGTAGACGCTCTCCTGGCTTCAGTTCGCCCAGCCGGATGGCCTCGGCGAGCTCCTGGGCAACACGTTCGTACAGAGGGCGCCCGTTGCCGGACGAATCACGCAGGTCGACCAGTCGCTGTTGTACCTCGAACATCACGCATACAGTCTAACAGCCCCCACATGATCCCAGGAGATTCCCTAATTCCGGCAAACCTTAGGCCCTGCCGCCGGTGCGAGTGTTGGCTCAGCGTATGCGTAACGTATTGACAACATATTGACGTCATGAAAACGTCCCAGCTCAAAGGCTCGACGCCCCGCCGCGGGCGCGGCCGACGAAAGGAGACGCACATGACTCCGCTCATCACCGCCACAGGAGACATCGTCCTCACCAAGTCGCTCGACGAGGTTCCGGCGGATCCGCGCTTCGCCGCGCTGCAGGGCGTCCTCAACGCCTCACCCTGCGTTCTGTCCAGCATCGAGCTGCCGTTCTCCAACGAAGGACATCCTTCCGACCGGATCCTCAACTTCCGCGCCCGCCCGGAACTCGTCGGCGAACTCGCGGCCTTCAATCTCCGCGTTGCCACGCTGGCCAACAACCACAGCTCCGACTATGGGTGGAGCGCCCTGGGCGACACGGTGCGACGCCTGCGGTCGGCCGGCGTGACGCCGATCGGTGCGGGCGAGAACCTCAAGCTCGCCCAGCAGCCGGCCGTCATCGAAATCGGCGGCCGCACGATCGGGATCCTGGCCTGGTCGTGCCTGCTGCCGCTGGGCATGGCCGCCGGCCCGGCCAAGCCGGGGATCTCGCCCATTCACGTGGAGACGGAGTGGGTCGTGAACGGGGAGTTCCAGTTGGAGGAGCCCGGCGTCCCGCCGGTGATCCGCACCCGGGTCAGGGACGAGGATCTGAGCCGCGTGCTGGGTTGTGTGGACCGGCTGCGGGCCTCGGTCGACTTCCTGGTGGTCACCGTGCACTGGGGTTTCGGTTTCGGCAGCGCTCGCGCGGAGTACCAGCGCGTCCTCGGCCACCTCTTCGTTGACGCCGGTGCCGACGTCGTCCTCGGGCACCATGTCCACGCCCCACAGGGAGTCGAGTCGTACCGGGGCAAGGTCATCGTCTACAGCCCGGGGAACTTCGTTGCCCAGCAGCCGCGGGACAACATATCGGCGGAGATCGCGGCCATCTACCAAGCCTTCAGCAGGGATGCGTTCGTCAGCGTCGTCGAGTTGGGTGACGACGGTCGCCCTCGGGTCTCTCTCGTGCCGATCATGACGAATGATTCGGGGCTGCCCGTTCTGGCGGATCTGGAGAACGCGCGGCGTATCGCCGACCGGATCATTCACGAGTCGGCCGACCTGGACACCACCGTGTCATTCGACGGCGAGCGGATCCATGTTCTGCCGTCGCGCGAACGTACTCTCCCGTTGACCGGACAGTAGGGCACGGCTTGCCCTAACACTTCGGCCGCACTGTCATGTGGACGTCATCCTAACGTTCTGGTTATGTCATCTAGACAGGGGTGCGGTCGCCAGATATGTTCAGTGAAAACCAAGGGAAATGGTCGGTCCGAAAAGATCAGACTCGACCGGCGATTTCCATCTCCCCCTCGATGGGAGCTGTACATGACCGTCAGGACAGCAATCCGAACCACTCGCCCACTCCTTGCCGTCGGAGCCCTGCTGGCCAGTCTCGTTCTCACCGGCTGCGGGAGCGCGGGCGCCGCCGGGCAGAACGGCCGAACTCAGGACGAGGCGAGCGGCAAGTCCGTGACCCTGGTCACGCCGCAGAAGGCGGGCGACAGCGGGCCGACGGACAACCTGGTCGCGGGCCTTGGCAAGCTCAAGGAAGCCGGGTACATCACGCGTTTCGTCGCGGCCACCGATCCCTCTTCCCACGAATCGACGCTACGCAGCCTCGCTCAGGCCGGTACGTCCGTGATCGTCGTGTCCTTCTCCGAGTTCATCCAGCCGGTCAAGGCGGTGGCGGCGGAGTTTCCCAACACGCGGTTCGTGCACATCTACGCCGATCCGTACCAGCCCACGATCCCGAACGTGCAGACCGTGTCCTTCGACACCCGGGCGCCGTCGTACCTGGCCGGAGTGCTGGCCGCGACGGTCTCCAAGACGGGGGTGATCGGGTTCATCGGCGGAACGGCCATCCCTTCGCTGTACGCCGACTTCCACGCGTTCGAGGCGGGTGCCAAGGCCACCCGGGCCGACATCACTGTCAAGAGCGCCTACGTCGGCTCCTTCGGAGATCCGGTGAAGGGGCAGCAGATCGCGCAGACCATGTTCAGCAACAAGGTGGACGTGATGCTCGCCTACGCGGGCGGCTCCTCGCTCGGCGTCGTGCGCGCCGCCGACCAGGCAGGGACCCACGTCATCTACGACAACGCCGAGAGCCCCGAGACGGCCCGCAGTGTGATAGCAGTCGCCTCCCAGCACTACGGGGACACCATGGCGCGCAACGTGCTGACCATTCCCGCCGGGACGTGGAAGGCCGGGCAGACCGTCGCCGGCCTCGCCGATGGCGGCACGTTCCTCGACCCGGCCGGGCAACTGGACTCCACGGGTAAGTCCGCCGCCGACGTCCGCAAGGCGTTCGAGACCATAGCGAACGTCAAGACGAAAATCATCGAAGGTACCGTCGATGTCCCCTTCAACACCGACCCCAGCTGAGCCCGGCATGTGCTCGGCGCGAACCCACGACCATCCGCACCAGCCGCCGCCGGCGTGGCCCTCCAGCCGTGACGGCGCCGCGCTGACATGCAGCGGCGTATCCGTCGACTTCGGCGGTTTCCCCGCCCTCAGTGACGTGACGGCGACGTTCCCCGCGGGGAACGTCCACGCCGTCGTTGGCCAGAACGGCGCCGGCAAGACCACGCTCGCCCGCGTCATGGCCGGACTGATCACTCCGGCAGATGGAGCGGTCCAGGTAGGCGCGGACCGACTTCCCGGTGGGAGCGTGAGCGAAGCCAGGCGTCGAGGCGTGGAACTGGTTCACCAGCACTTCGCCCTTCCGTCTGACTTCACCGTCGCGCAGTGCTTCGAGCTGTTCAACGGCGACTCAGGGCACGTCGGCGCGTTCTCGCGGAAGGAGCTGCGGCGCAGAGCGCTGGCGCTCCTCGCCGGAGCGGGCGCGGACGTCGACCCCGACGCCGTGATCGGCCGCCTGCCGATCGAGACCCTGCAGTCGGTCGAGATCGCCCGCGCCCTCGCCTCCGGCCCCAGGGTCCTTATCCTGGACGAGCCAACGGCAGTGCTCCCGCCACCGGCGATACACGCACTGTTCGGCCGGCTGCGGGCGCTGGCCATCGAGGGGTTGTGCGTCATCGTCGTGCTCCACAAGATGCGGGAGGTGTTCGGCGTCGCCGACACCGCCAGCGCGCTGCGAGCGGGGAGGCTGGTGCTCGAGCCCACGCCCATCGGCGAGCTCGACCCGGCCACGCTGTCTCGGGCCATCATCGGCGGCGCGACCGTCCATGCGGCGACTTCCACGCGAGAACCCGCTGGGTCGAACCCGGTCGAGCTGGAGGTGATCGGGCTGGCTGCCCGATCTAGCGCGCACGACGCGAGCGCGGCCGACGTCTCGCTGCGAATCCGCCAAGGCGAGATCGTCGGCATCGCGGGCGTGGAAGGCAACGGCCAGCGAAGCCTCGTCGAGGCGATCGTCGGAGTGGCAGGCGTCCGGAGCGGCTCGATCACCCTGGGCGGAACCGACGTCTCCGCGGCGTCAGTACGCGAGCGGCGCGGCCGCGGCCTGCGCGTGATCCCGTTCGAGCGCAACGCGGAAGGAGTCAGCCTCTCCAGCGCCTTGTGGGAGAACCACGCGGCCATGCGCTCCAGCCGGGACCGCCTCCTCATCTCTCCGAAGGCGCTGAAACGGCAGTGCCAGGATGCCCTGCGGCGCTGGAAGGTGAGCTACCGGTCCGAGGACCAGCCTGCGGGGAGCCTGTCCGGAGGCAACGTGCAGAAGACCATCCTGGCCCGCGAGGTCACCGGCGATCTCCGGGTCCTCGTCGCGGCCCACCCGACGCGCGGGCTGGACATCGCGGCGGCCGAGGACGTCAGGGGAGCGCTGGTCCGCGCGGCGGAGGAGGGCGCCGCCGTCTTGGTGGTGAGCGCCGATCTGGAGGAGATGTTCGACGTCTGCCATCGGGTGCTCGTCATGCTCGGGGGCCGGGTGGTGGCTACGTTCGAGCGGCCCTTCGACACCGAGCAGGTGGGAGCCGCCATGGTGGGGGGAGGCAGCGGATGAGACGCCTGTTCAAGTCAGGCCAGGGACTTGGCTTCGGAATCGACGCGGTCCGTCCGGTGGCGGTGGTGGCGCTGTCCCTCCTGCTGGCGATCGGCGTGTTCGGCCTCTCCGGCTACCCCGTGGCGGGGATCGTCAACGGGGCGATCGAGGGAAGTGTCGGATCGGCCGCCGCGTGGACACAGACCCTGCGATGGGCCATCCCGCTCCTCATCATCGCGTTGGGCGTCGGCATCACCTTCCAGGCGGGCTACTTCAACGTAGGCGCCCAGGGGCAGATGTACGCCGGTGCGATCGGCGCCTTGGCGGTCGGGCTGGCCCTGCGGGACGGTCCCGGCGCCATCGTGGTTCCACTCGCGCTCGCCACGGGCATCGCCCTGGGTGCGCTGTGGTCGCTGGTCCCGGGGTTCCTCCGCACCCGGCTGGGCGCCGACGAAGTGGTGACCAGCCTGATGATGAACTTCATCGCCGTCCTCCTGCTGGAGTGGATCTGCGTCGGCCCGCTGAAGAACCGCGACGGCTCAGGCCAGGCGGCTGCGACCGACATGCTTCCCGCCGCGTTCCGCATCAGTGACGGCAGCGGCGTATCCCCGACCCTGCTCGGCATCTGCGCCGCGCTGGTGGCCGCGGTCGTGGTCCTGCACAGCCGCACCCGCGCCGGCCTGGAGATCCGCCTCGTCGGCCGCAATCCCGTGATGGCGGAATGGATGGGGATCCGGTCTTCCGGGATAGGCCTGCTGGTGTTCGGGCTGGGCGGCGCGACGGCGGGCCTCGCCGGCGCGGTCGAGGTCTTCGGCCCGCTGGGGAGCCTGCGCGCGGGCTTCTCCCCGCAGATGGGGTTCATGGCCGTGATCGTCGCTCTGGTCGCCGCCTTCGGCCCGGTGCGCACGGTCGTGGCGGCCCTGTTCTTCGGCGCCCTACGGGCGGCCACGCTGTACCTGCCCGTGGTGAACGACCTGCCGCTGGCGGGCCTGGACATGCTCAACGGCATGGTGGCGCTGTGGATCACCGTGTCGGCGGTGCCGGCCATTCTAGCCCGCCGCGCAACCCGCCGGACACTCGCGGCCGAGGCGGCGCGGGCGGACAGAGAGGTGGTGGGTAATCATGGGTGATTTCCTCGCGACGTGTCTACAGGCCGCGACCCCCATCTGGCTGGCCGCGCTGGCCGGGATGTACGCGCAGCGCGCCGGCGTCGTCCACCTCGGGCTGGAGGGCCTCATCGTGAGCGGGGCGTTCACAGCCACCGCCACAGCCCTCGCCACCGGCTCGATCGTGCTCGCGCTCGCCGCCGCCGTCGCGGTTAACCTGGCCCTGTCGCTGCTCTTCTGGCTGCTGATCACCCGGCTCAAGGCCAACGTGATGATCGTCGGCCTGGGCCTGTCGCTGACCGCCGCCGGCGCCACTGGGTACTCCCTCGTGGTGGTCTTCGGCTCCGGGGCCGCCGTCCAGTCGCCGATCGGGCTGCCCCGGCCGTTTGACTGGCTCACCGGGCCGCTGGCTCCGCTGGGCGACCTGTCGGTCCTGACGTTCGCGGCCGTCGCCCTGTCGTGGTTCGCCTGGTGGTCGATCAGGCGTACCCGGGCGGGCCTGAGGCTCAGCGCCTGCGGCAGCGATCCCTTCGCCGCCAGGAGCGCGGGCGTTCCGGTGGACCGCTACCGGCTCGCGGCCCTGCTGGGCGGCGGGTTCCTGTGCGCTCTGGCGGGAGCGGAGCTCTCGCTGGCACAGGTGCAGTCATTCTCCGAAGGCATTTCCCAAGGGCGTGGCTACCTGGCCTTCGCCGCGGTCCTGCTCGGCGGCGTGGCACCGGTCGGAGTCTCGCTCGCCTCCCTGTTCTTCGGGTTCGCGGCGGCCTTCGGCATCCAGTCGCAGGTCGATTTCAACGACGTGCTGCCGCCCCAGTTCGTGCTGATGGCGCCCTACATCGTGACCATCGTCGCCATCTCCGTGACGGCCCTGGTCAACAGACGCCGCGGCCGGCAGCCAATGGTGATCATGGAGCGGACGCTATGACATACGTGGTACTCGCCGGAGCGCTGGACACCAAGGGCGACGAGTACGCCTTCGTCAAGGACCTGCTGTTCGACGCGGGCCTGCGGCCGCTCCTGATCGACACCGGCGTCAGGGGCACCCCCGGGACGCCGCACGACATCACGCGCCAGGAGGTGGCGCGCGCCGCCGGGCACACCCTGGAGGAGATCGCCCAGTTGGCGGACCGCGCGGCGGCGCTGGCCGCCATGTCCGACGGCCTGCTCGGCGTGGTGCGCTCCCTCCAGTCGGCGGGCGACGTGCACGCTGCCTTCGGCATGGGCGGCTCCGGGGCGCTGAGCCTCCTGGCGCCCGCCTTCCGCTCCCTGCCCCTGGGGACGCCGAAGATGATCGTGACCACGATGGCCTCCTCCGACACCCGGCCGTACGTGCGCGAGAGCGACCTGCTTCTGATGCCCTCGATCGTGGACATCGCCGGGCTCAACACGCTCAGCCGGTTCACGCTGGAACGTGCCACCGCCATGCTCGCCGCGCAACTGCGGCACCCGGCGCGTCGGGACGGCGGGGCGCCGATGGTGGCGGCCAGCATGTTCGGGGTAACCACCATCGGCGTGTCCGCGGCATGCCGGTCGCTGGAGTCGAAGGGGCTGGACGTGCTGGTCTTCCACGCCAACGGCCTCGGCGGCAGAACGCTCGAGTCCCTCGCCGGCGAGGGCTGGCTCAGCGGCGTGCTGGACCTGACGACGACGGAACTCGCCGACGACCTGCTCGGCGGTGTGGCCGGCGCGGGACCCGACCGGCTGACCGCCGCCGGGCGAGCCGGCATCCCGCAGGTGGTGTCCCTCGGCGCGCTGGACATCGTGAACTTCGGCGGCCCAGAAGCGATCCCTGATCGCTACCAGGGCAGAAGGCTGTACCAGCACAACGCCACCGCGACGCTCATGCGCACCGCCCCCGACGAGGCGGCGGTCCTCGGGGCGGTCCTCGGGGAGAGGCTGGCCGCGGCGCGCGGACCCGTCACGCTTCTCCTGCCGTCGGGCGGCTTGTCGGCCCTGTCGGAGCCCGGCGGGCCGTTCTTCTGGCCCGAGGCCGACGAGGCGCTGGAGAAGGCGGTGCTGGACCGCGCCGGCCCGGATGTCGCCGTCCGCAGGAGTCACGCACCGGTGAACTCGACGGCGTTCGGCGAGCAAGCGGCAGCACTGTTGCTCGAACACCTCTCCAAAGTGCTATCAGAACGTATTGAGAACACTCGCTAGACAATTTGCACTACGGTGGGATACGGTCACCACGACGGCGGCCGAAACCCGCTTTCCGTCGAGAGAGGAGCTGGACATGCGCGCAGAATGCGATGTCCTGATCGTGGGAGCCGGGCCCTCGGGCGCCGTAGCGGCGCAGGAGTTCGCGCGCAGCGACATGAAGGTGGTGTGCCTCGAGCAGGGCGACTGGCCCGACTACGGCCGGGCCCGGGCGGGACACCCGGACTACGAGCTCGTGGCGCGCAAGCACTGGGCGTGGAACCCGAACGAGCGGCGCAATGTCGGCGACTACGCGGTCGACGACACCGAATCCGACATCTCTGCTCTCATGTACAACGGTGTGGGCGGCAGCACCGTCATGTACGCGGCCCAGTGGGAACGCTTCCAGCCGTCGGACTTCCGCACCCGCACGCTCGACGGCGTCGGTGACGACTGGCCCTTCGACTACTGGGACCTGGAGCCGTACTACGAGGAGGTCGAGCGGCAGTTCGCCGTGAGCGGTCTGGCGGGAGACCCCGCGCTGCCGTCCATGACCCCGCCGCCGCTTCCACCCTTCCCGCTCAACAAGGTGGGGCGGCGCGGGGCTGAGGCGCTCAACAAGCTCGGCTGGCACTGGTGGCCCGGGACCAACGCGATCGCCACCGCCGACTACGGCCCCCTACGCGCCTGCGACCAGCGAGCAGCCTGCCCCTTCGGCTGCCCGACCGGCGCGAAGGCGTCGGTGGACCGCACCCACTGGCGGCCCCTCGCGGGCAAGGACGTGCGTCTCGTGGTCCGCGCAACGGTCGAGCAGGTCGTCCTCGACGAACGCGGGCGGGCCCGGGGCGTCGTCTACGCCGATGAGAACGGCGCCAGGCACAGGATCGAGGCGGGCGTCGTCGTCCTGTGCGCGAACGCCTTGGGCACTCCGCGGATCCTGTTCAACTCGGCGGACGGCTCGGGCATCGCCAACTCCAGCGGCATGGTGGGCAGGCGCCTGATGACGCACCCGTTCGGCAACGCGATCGGCATCTTCGACGAGGACCTCGAATCGTGGCGCGGTCCGCTCGGCCAGTACCTGCACTCCCTGGAGTTCTACGAGACCGACCGCTCCAGGGGGTTCGTGCGCGGCGCCAAGTGGAACCTCATCCCGTCGGGCGCCCCTCTGTCCATGATGCTGACCACCATGTGGGGGGACCAGCCGATCTGGGGAGAGTCGTTCACCAGGCTGCTGCGCGAGCGGCTGGGCCACTCGGTCATCTGGGGTGTCATCTGCGAGGACCTCCCCGACGCCGACAACAGGGTCACGCTCGACGGCCGGCCGGACGAGCACGGGATACCGGGGGTGCGCATCCAGTACCGCGCCTCCGACAACACCCGGGCGATGATGGCCTGGCACATCGACCGGGTGTCCGAGGTGCTCGACGCCATGGGTGCCAAGCAGAAGATCCTCAATCCGCTCATCCCCGGCATCGGATGGCACCTGATGGGCACCGCAGTCATGGGGCGGGACCCCGAGCACACCGTGGTCGACCCGGACGGCCAGTGCCACGATGTGCCTAACCTGTACATCTTCGACAGCTCGGTCTTCCCCACCTCGTCCGGCACCAACCCCGTCGCCACCATCGCGGCGAACGCGCTGCGCTGCGCCAGGTCACTGGTCGCCCGCCGGCGAGACCTGGCGGCCGCCTCATGACCGGGCACGAGATGACCGAACCGGCCCCTGATCCCGCCGCCGGGCGCATCACCGCCGACGCGCGCGAACGACTCGCACGCGTCGCCGACACCCTCATCCCGGCAGGCGCGGGGCTGCCGTCGGCCAGCACGGCCGGCGTTCACACCGGTCTGCTCGACCAGGTGGCGCGCGCTCGCCCCGACCTCGTCCCCCCGCTGCTGGACGCTCTCGACGCGCTCGGCGACGCGTCGGACCTCGCGGCGGTGGAACGGCTCGCCGCGGAGGCGAAGCAGGCGTACGAGGCCCTCACACTCGTCGTCGCCGGCGCCTATGTCATGTCCCCACAGGTGACCGCGACGCTGCGGTACGCCTTCCACGAGACCGAGGTCGTGGATCCCCGCGACACCCTGGACGCGGTGGCCGAGGGGATCCTTGACCAGGTCAAGGCGCGTGGCCCCCTCTACCGCGTGCCGCCGGATGCCCCGTCCGGGCACGGGTCGTGAAGGTGTCGGCCCCGACTTCCACATCCACTTATCGGAGGTATCGACCATGAGTCGTCAGCGGTATGTCCCGCAGTTCCACGACCGAGTCAGGTCCGGTCGCCCCCTGATCGGCGCCGGCGCCGGCACTGGCCTGTCCGCCAAGTGCGCCGAACAGGCGGGCGTGGACTTCATCGTCATCTACAACGCGGGCAGGTTCCGCATGGCCGGGCGCGGGTCCATGGCGGGGATGATGCCGTACGGCAACGCCAACGACATCGTCGTGGAGATGTCGGCGGAGGTTCTCCCCGTGGTGAGCAGGACACCGGTGCTCGCGGGCGTCTGCGCGACCGACCCCTTCAAGAACATCCCGCTCTTCCTGCGGCAGTTGAAGGAACTCGGGTTCGCCGGAGTGCAGAACTTCCCCTCGGTGTGCCTGCTGGACGGCAGCGTCCGCGCGGACCTGGAGGCCACCGGATATGGCTTCGACAAGGAGGTGGAGATGGTCCGCACCGCCAGGGAGCAGGACATGCTCACGGCGACGTACGTGCGCACCGAGGAAGAGGCGCGCGACATGGCCGCCGCCGGCGCCGACGTGGTCGTGGCGCACGTGGGGCTGACCGCGGCGGGGCTCATCGGCGCCACGTCGGCCATATCGCTCGACGAGGCGGTGGCCCGCACCCGGGCGATCCACGACGCGGCCAAGTCCGTACGCGACGACGTGCTCGTCGTGTGCCATGGCGGGCCCATCGCCACGCCGGGCGACGTGCAGGAGGTGTTGCGCCGTGCCCCGGGGACGGCGGGGTTCCTCGGCGCGTCCAGCATGGAGCGCATCCCCGCCGAGACGGCCCTCATCGATACCATGCGGCATTTCACGGAGCTGTCCATCGCGCCGGGCGCCGGGCTGCGGCCCGAGACGGAGGCGGTGGCATGAGGCTGTTCCGTACCGCCGACCTGCTGGCTGATCCGACGCCCGTGCCGGAGCCGGAGCGCTTCTCCGGCGTGGCGTTCAGCTCGGCGATCCAGGCGGGACCGACCGGCAAGGTCACCACCGCGCTCATCCGGCTGGATCCGGGTGTGCGCGGCCACTGGCACAGGCATGCTGATGGCCAGGTCATCCACGTCGTGCGAGGAACGGGCTTCGTCGGGCGCCGCGACGCCGAGCCTCTGCCGGTCTCGGCGGGCGACACGGTGTGGATCGAGCCTGGTGAGGAGCACTGGCACGGCGCGTCCGCCGAGGGCCTGGCGCAGCTCGCATTCTCCTTCGGCCCCATCACCTGGCTGGAGCCGAGCCTGTGACCGGTCACATAACTCCGGCGTACGAGGAGGTCGCGGAGGCCGTCCTCGACGCCGCGGCGCGCCCGCTGCCGGAGGACGCCGCGATGGCGGCGCGCAGGACCTTGTACAACGTCCTGGCCGTTGCCCTCGGGGCCGCGGACTCGCCCGAGGTGACCAGGCTGGCCGCGGCTCTCGCCACCTCCTCCGGCGTGCCGGCCGGGCCCGGCGTGGCCGGGTACGCCGACGCTCCGGGCGCTGCACTGCTCACCGGATTCGCCGCGCACCTCGACGACTTCGACGACACCCACCTGGCCACGGTCATCCACCCGGGCGCCGCCGTCCTGGGCGCCGCCTGGTCTGCGGGCTGGACAGCGGAGCAGGGCACCGGTCTGCTCACCGCCTTCGCGCTCGGTTGCGAGATCCAGCTCCGGCTCGGCCTCGCGGTCACGCCCGACCACTACGAGCGCGGCTGGCACATCACCGGGACCTGCGGAGTGATCGGCGCCGCGGTCACCGCAGGCCTGCTCGGCGGGTTGGGGCGCGACGCGCTCGCCGGCGCGCTGCGGCTGGCCTCCCTGCGAACCGTCGGCCACCGGGAGGCGTTCGGCACCGAGGTCAAGCCGTTCCACGCGGGCAAGGCGGCCGCCAACGGAGTGGTGGCGGCGCGGGAGTCCGCGTTCGGGGCCAGTACGGCCCGGGCGCTTCCCGACCTGAGCCACCTGCTGCTGGCGCTGGCTCCCGGAGACCGGAACCCCAGCCTGCTGCTCGACGGCCTCGGGTCGCATTGGGAGGTCGTGGCCAACACCTTCAAGCCCTATCCGTGCGGCATCGTCGCCCACCCCGGCATCGACGCCGCCATCCTGGCCCACCGCGAGGGCGTGCGGCCCGCCGGCGTCGCCCGTGTCCGCTACGTGTGCCACCCACTGGTCCCCGAGCTGATGGGCAGGCTCGACCCGCGCACTGGCCTGGAGGCCCGCTTCTCCGCGGTGCACGGCGTGGCGGCGGGCCTGGCACGAGGCGCCGGCGGGCTCGCCGAGTTCAGCGACGCAGCGGTCATCGACCCCGAGCTGTCCTCGATGCGCGCCCGCACCGAGCTGTGCCCCGACGAGGCGATCCCCCGCGACGCGGCCACTCTGGAGATCGAGGCCGTGGACGGCTCCGTCACGCGGTGGCCCGTCGCGCACGCGCGCGGCAGCCTGCTGCGTCCTCTCACGGACAGCGAGCTGATCGACAAGGCCGACGCACTCGTGCCCGGCCGGGCACGCCCCCTTTGGGACGCCGTCATCCGGCTCGGCCATGAGGTGACGCCGGCGGCGGTGCAAGCCCTGCTCGAACCAGTCACACAGGAGGTGGAGGCCCGATGACCACCGTCACGCTCGCTTTGGCCGCTTTCGCGTCCGGGGCTCCGGCCGGATCCGCGGCGCAGGCCGCGGCGCGAGCGGCGCTGCCGGGGCCCGGGTTCCTGACGGGACCGTATGCGGACGGTCCCACCCGGCCGGACGAGGGCGAGGAGACCGGCCGGGCTCGGGCAGCCGTCCACTGGACGGCGTGCGCCGCCCTGCACCACGCCACCGTCCATGCGATGGGACGCGACCGGGCCGAGCACGGGCTGGCGGTCGGGCTCGAAGTGGCGCTCCGGCTGCTGCGCACCCTCGAGGGTCAGGTGGTCGGCGGGTGGGATCCCGTCGGCGCCGCCGTACGAGTGGGCGCCGCGACGGCCGCGGCACGCATGGACGGGCTCGGTACCGAGTGGGCCGCGCGGGCCATCGGCATCGCCGCCACCCAGGCGGCCGGGTTGGCCGTGGTCGCGGAGACACCGCTCGGCACATACCAGCACCGGCATGCCGCCGGCGACGGGCTGCAGGCCGCCCACCTGGCACGCTCCGGGATGACGGCTCCGGTCACCGGCCTGGAGGGCCGCCGCGGGCTGTACGCCCTGCTGGCGCCGACGGCGGACCCCGCACGCGCGGCCGAGAACCTGGGAGAACGCTGGCTCATCACCGAACAATGCCTTGCCGCGCACGGCGCGCCGCCGGCCGGCGGGCCGGAGAACCAGTGGGCGAGCGCCGTCGCCTACGCGAGGGAGATGCTGTCATGAAGGCGTCTGAAACCGCCACGCCCACGATGCCTGCCGGGCTCGTTGAGCGACTGCGACCGGACCGGACGGCCCTTGTCCTCATCGACCTCTCCAATGACTTCGTCCACCCACAGGGCAAGGCCGCCGTCGTCGGAGGCAGGGACGTCAGCCACGCGCGCCGTGTTCTGCCGGCTGTCGCCCGGCTCGCCGGCGCGGCGAGGGCTGCAGGGGCGGTGGTGATCCACTGCCAGCACACGACCCTTCCCGGCGGCGCCAGCGACTCGCCGGTGTGGCACGATGCCAGGTCGCGGGCCAGCTACTCGGCCGAGGACATCTGCCTGGACGGTTCGTGGGGGCAGGCGATCGTCGACGAGCTGACCCCCGAGCCGGTGGACCACGTGGTCAAGAAGTACCGCTACGGAGGCTTCGGCGGCACCAATCTCGAACTGGTGCTGCGCAGCCTGGGCCACGACAGCGTGATCTGCTGCGGCGTGTCGACGAACGTCTGCGTGGACACGACGGCCAGAGAGGCGTTCGCCCGGGAGTTCTACGTCACGATCCCCTCCGACGCCTGCGCCTCGTGGGACATGGGGCTGCACGCCGCGGCCCTGGCGACCGCGGAGCGGCGCTTCGCCCGGGTCGTCACCGTCGAGGACATCCTGGCCGCCTGGGCCTGAACCACGCGCACACGAACAGAACCGAACGAGGACAAGCACATGATCGCAGAACTGCGTTACTACACCATCACACCAGGACACACCCAGTCGCTGCTCGACCAGTTCACCGGTACGAGCCTGCCACTGTTCGCCAAGCACGGGATCACCGCCCGCGGCCCCTGGCTGCGCCGGCTGACGAAAGGTGAGCAACTGGTCTACCTGCTGGAGTTCGAAGACGAGGGCGACCGGGAACGGCGCTGGACGGCGTTCCGCGATGACCCCGAGTGGCGCGAGGTCGTCGCGTCGGGCGCGGGCCAGGTACCGCACATCGCCGCGTCCGAGATCGTGGAGCTGACCCGATGAGCGCGGCCACCATGGAAGGCGTCCGCGTCTACGGCCACCACATCGACGGCGAGCGTGTCGATGGCCCACCGCTGGAGCGCCGTGACCCGGCGAGAAACGAGATCGTGTCCACGTTCGTCGCGGGGGGCATCGCCGAGGTGGACACCGCCGTGCACGCCGCGGCCGCCGCGTTCGCCGCCGCCTCCTGGCGGCGGATTCCCGCCACGGGCCGGGCCGAGCTGCTGGAGACGCTGGCGGCCCTGCTCGAACGCGACGCCGACCGGCTGGCCGCACTCGACTCGCAGGAGGTCGGCAAGCCGCTGCGGTTCGCGCGCGGCGACATCGCACTGGGCATCGGCCACGTCCGCCACGCCGCGGCGCTGGCCAGGACGGCGAAGGGCGATTCCTACACCGGTCTGGCCCCCGGCTACACAGTGCTCGCCACCAGGGAGCCGGCCGGGGTCGTCGGGCTCGTCACTCCGTGGAACTTCCCCGCCCTGATCCTGCTGCAAAAACTCCCGTACGCCATCGCGGCAGGCTGTACCGCGGTCGTCAAGCCGTCGGAGTTCACCTCCAGCAGCAGCCTGGAGATCGCCGCGCTGTGCGAGGAAGCGGGCCTGCCACCCGGTGTGGTGAACGTCGTCACTGGGACCGGCGCGGCCGCCGGGCACCCGCTGGTCACCCACCGTCTCGTCTCCTACGTCTCCTTCACCGGATCGACCCGGGTCGGCCGGCAGGTGATGGCCGCCGCCGCCGACAGTCTCACCCGCGTCGGGCTGGAGCTGGGCGGCAAGACGGCCAACGTCGTGTTCGCCGACGCCGACCTGGACGCCGCAGCCGACGCCGTGGTCTTCGGCGCGTTCGCCAACCAGGGGGAGTCCTGCGTGGCCGGCTCGCGGCTGCTCGTCGAAGCCGCGATCGCCGATGAGTTCACCGCCGCCGTCGTCTCACGGGCGCGCGCGCTGACGGTGGGCATGCCCGATGACCCCCGCAGCGACATCGGCGCGCTCATCCACCACGAGCACCGCGACAGAGTGCACGCCGCGGTGCTGGCCGGCGCCGAGGCCGGCGGGAACGTGCTGTCGGGAGGGCGGGCCCCCGCTCTCCCCGATCTGGCGGCGGGCGCCTTCTACGAGCCCACCGTGATCGGCTCGGTCGCCCGGGAGACGCCCCTCTTCCAGTTGGAGATTTTCGGTCCCGTGCTGTCGGTGACCTCCTTCGGCTCCCGGCAGGAGGCGCTCGCCCTGGCCAACGGGACGCCATACGGCCTTGCCCAGTCGCTCTGGACCACCGACCTGGACCGCGCCTTCGAGATGAGCCGCGGCCTGGAGGCGGGCACCGTCTGGGTGAACACCACCAGCGACGGCTCCCCCGCGCTGTCGTTCGGCGGCGTCAAGCAGTCGGGGTTCGGGCGCGAGGGCGGCGAGGAGGGGCTGCGGGAGTTCACGGAGTACAAGACCGTCCAGTTCCGGGGCGAACCGCGGCCGAGCCCCTTCCCGGGACCCTCCACAAACGGCGACGAAAGGGCAGGAGCGCAGCAGGCATGACAGAAGACATCGGATTCATCGGGCTCGGCGCGATGGGCCTCGGCATGGCCGCCAACCTCGTCAAGCGCGGCCACGCTGTGTACGGGTTCGATCCCTCTCCCGAGAGGCGGGACCTGGCCGCGGCAGCCGGGATCACGCTGGTCGGCTCGCCGCGGGAGGCGGCCGAACGGGCCTCGGAGGTGGTGTTCTCCGTGGTCCGCGACGCCGCGCAGACGAAGGCCGTACTGCTGGGCGAAGACGGCGTGGCCCGCGCGGTCGGTCAGCGAACCGCCGTCGTGGCGAGCACCCTGGACCCGACCACGATGGCCGATCTCGAGGCCGAGCTCGCGGACCACGGCGTGACCGCCGTCGACGCCACCATGTCCGGCGGCCCCTGGGGCGCGGAGGCGGGCACCCTGACCCTGATGGTGTCCGGGGCCGGGCAGGTCTTCCAGCGGCTTCGCCCGCTCCTGGACGCCATGGGGGAGAACATCTTCCACGTGGGAGAGCGAGTCGGCACCGCGCAGGCCACCAAACTGGCCGTACAGCTCACCTTCGGGATCAACATGATGGGCGTGTTCGAGGCGATCCGGCTGGTTGACAGCTATCAGGTCGACGAGGACGCGCTCATGGCCGCGCTGTCGGTGAGCGTCGGCGGCAGCTGGGTCGTGGACAACTGGCGGCGGGTCAAACCGTGGTGGGAGCACTACCGGGCCGGTGAGGACCTCGACATCCTCCTCAAGGACATGCGGGCGGTACTGCGCGAGGCCGACGCCGAAGGGTTCCCCATGCCCGTCACCGCGTTGTCCTTCCAGCTCATGAGGCACGTCTGGCCAGCCTGGGCGGCCCTCGAGACCGCGCAGGAAGGGCGAGGCGGCCAGGCGGACGAAAGCCGCCTCGCGTGAGCCGCCACACCGAGGCGGTCGCCCCCGACGGCACCCGCCTGGCCGTCGCGGTGGACGGCACCGGGCCGCCCCTGCTGTTCCTCCACGAAGTGGCTGGCGACCTGCTCGACTGGGAGCGGCAGGTGGAGCACTTCGCCGACCGCTACACCTGCGTTCGGTACAACGCGCGCGGATACCCGCCGTCGGACGTCCCCGCCGAGCCCAGCCGCTATGGTCAGGACATCGCGGTGCGGGACGCTCTGGCCGTCCTCGACTCGCTCGGGCTGGCCGCCGCCCACGTCGTGGGCCTGTCGATGGGGGGCTTCTGCGCCCTGCACCTGGCGCTGGAGCATCCCGGCCGGTGCCTCAGCGTGACCGTGGCCGGAGCCGGCTACGGGTCGGCGCCGCACCAGCGGGCGGGCTTCGCCGAGGAGGCGCGGACCGCCGCCGGGCTGTTCGGCGCCGACGTGCCGACCGCGGCCCGCGCTTACCAGGACGGGCCGACCCGCCGGCAGTTCAGGCGCAAGGACGACGCCGCGTGGCAGCGATTCGGCGAGCGCCTGGCCGCGCGGGACGCCGTGGGCATGTCCATGACCTTCGCGGAGGTGCTGGCCAGACGCCCTTCCCTGTACGATCTGCGCGACCGCCTGAGCGAGGTCCGCACGCCCGCCCTGCTCGTCGTCGGCGACGAGGACGACGGCTGCCTCGACGTCAACGTCATGCTCAAGCGAACGATGCCGGCCGCGGGCCTGTACGTGCTCCCGCATACCGGCCACACCGTCAACCACGAGGAGCCGGACGCGTTCAACGAGCTTCTCGACTCCTTCCTGGACCAGGTCGCCGCCGGCCGTTGGCCGTCGCGGGATCCCGCCACCCTCGGCAGGGGCCTGGTTGGGATGGTGGGCGCACCGCCACCGGAACGCCCGCGTCCTCGCCCCATGTACTCGCCCACTGATCCTCATCACGCCCACACTCGAAACGGAGCTGCCATGACTTCCCCCACCGACTCCCCGCTCCCCGCGCCGCCCACCGTCCGCCAGCTCCGGCTGGTGGTCGTGGCAGAAGACTACGAGGCCGCCGTGGCGTTCTACCGCGACGCGCTGGGCCTGCCCGAACAGGCGGCCTTTTCCAGCGGCGACGGTGCCCAGGTGGTGATCCTGGACGCCGGCCGGGCCACCCTGGAGATCGCAAACCCCGCGCAGAAGAAGATGATCGACGACGTCGAGGTCGGCCGCCAGGTCGCTCCGAGGATCCGTGTCGCGTTCGAGGTGGACGACACGAAAGCTGCCACCGACCGACTGCTCTCGGCCGGTGCCGCCCAGGTCGCGCCGCCCACCGTCACTCCCTGGCAGTCGCTGAACTCTCGCCTGGACACGCCTGCGGAACTTCAGATCACGCTCTTCCAGGAACTGCTCAGTCTCGAAGAGCGCGGGTCGCTCGACGGCTTCGGGACCGAGGCCGGGCGCGGAGAAAGCGCCGATGGGCAGCCCTGAACCGCTGCTGATCCGCAACGCGCGGATCCTCGACTCCGCCGACCTCGTCGACGTCCACCTGGAAGGCGGCCATGTCGCCGCGATCGGTGGTGTCCCGGCGGGGCGGGGGAAGACCATCGACGCACGTGGTGGCCTACTCACCCCCGCTTTCGTCGAACCGCACTTCCACATCGACAAGGCTCTGACCTTCCCCGGGCTGCCGCCGGCAACGGGAAAAGGGCCGGTCGAGGCGGCTGTGGAACGCACCCGGCAGGCCAAGACGCGTTTCACCTCGGAGGACCTGCGGGCGCGGGCGAGGCAGGCGATCGAACTCGCCGTCGGCCACGGCGTGGGGACACTGCGCGCGCACGTCGACGTCGACCCGATTAACGGCCTGCGGGCCCTAGAGGTCATAGCAGAGCTCCGCGAAGGCTGCCGTGATCTGATCGACATCCAGCTGGTGGCCTTCCCCCAGGAGAGCATCGTCAGGGACCGCACTGCGCTCCGCCTCCTCGGCGACGCCTTGGCCTCGGGGGCGGACGTCCTAGGTGGTGCGCCGGACGTCGAGGAACCGCGGGATCGGGCGCGTCACGTCGAACTGCTCGTCGAGCTCGCCCGCGAGCGCGACGTGGACCTCGACGTGCACTGCGACTACAGCTACGACCCGGCGCAGCGCGACCTGCTGTTCCTCGCGGAGAAGACCATCGAGGCCGGACTGACGGGCCGGGTCAGGGCGGGTCACTGTTGCGCGCTGGACGCCTACGACGACGACGTCGCGGCCGAGGTCATCGCCGCGGTCCTGGCCGCCGGCATCGACATCTGCGTTTGCCCGATGGGCAACCTGCTCCTGGTGGGTGATGGGAGCCCGCTCCTCGGACGGGGCGTCGCCCGGTTGAAGACCCTGCTCAGCCATGGGGTCACGGTGGCGGCGGGCAGTGACAACGTGCATGACATGTGGTTCCCCTTCGGCCGCCTGGACCCCGCGGAGGTGGCCATGGTGACCGCCATCGCGGCCCGGCTGTGGACCGATCAGGCGGCCAGGCAGGCCTTCGACATGGTGACCGTCAACGCCGCGCACTACGTGGGCGCGCCGTCCACCGGTGTCCGGGTCGGTTCGGTGGCCGACCTGGTGCTGTTCTCGGCCGGCAACCTACAGGACGTCCTCAGGAACGCCCCAGGGCGGCGCACCACGATCAAGCGCGGGCGCGTGGTGGGAGGGTCCGAGTCGCGGGTCTGGACCGTGTGATCGCCGCGTCCTCCGCGAGAGTGCATGGGAAAGTGCTGCCCTGCCGTCCTAGCTAGCCAGGGCCTGTACGGAGTTCTGATCTTTAGATGGGTTGGAGGCTTCGGCCCCACAGGATGGCTCCGCAGAGATGAAGACCTGCCAGATAACTGTCGGGGGTTTTGTCGAAGCGAAAGGCCAGCCCGCGCCACTCTTTCATCCGGTTGATCGCCCGTTCGGCCGTGTTGCGTTGCTTGTAGAGATCGGGATCATGGGTGACCGGGCGGCCACCACGGGAGCCGCGCTTCTTGCGGTTGGCCGCCTGGTCGCTCTTCTCCGGGATGACCGCCTTGATCCGGCGCCGGCGCAGATAGGCGCGGTTGGCGCGGCAGGAGTAGGCCTTGTCGGCGGCCACCGCGCCCGGGCGGGTGCGCGGGCGGCCGATGGGCAGGCGGACCTTGATGCGCTCCAGCACGGCGCGAAACTGCGGGCTGTCTCCGGCCTGGCCGGGGGTCAGGACGAAGGACAGCGGACGGCATCGCCGGTCGGCCGACAGATGCACCTTGCTGGTCAGTCCACCTCGCGAGCGGCCCAGCTTGGCCGCCGTCAGCCGGAACCTGCGCCGGCGTCGTAACCGCCGGCGCCCGTCCCCGGCGCCATCCCCGTCCCCGTCCCCGTCTTGGCAGGGGTCGCCGTCGTGGGGGTTTGCCCCTTTGGCGTAGCCCCTCTTCCTGTTCGGCGGCCTCTTCCAGCGCCTCGGCCAACTCGCCGTCCAGGACCATCCCGGCAGCGTGGTGGTGGGCGCGAGCCGTCGTGGAATCCACGCTGACCAGGCCGAGGTCGGCCTGCCCACGGGCAGCGGCCTCGGCGATCATCGCCTGCATCAACTGCTCGAAGACGCCGGTCCTCGCCCACGACCGGAAACGGTCGTAGACGGTGGACCAGGGCCCGTACTCGGCGGGCAGGTCCCGCCACGGACTGCCGGTCCGAAAGCGCCACATCATCGCGTTCAACTGCTGCCGCAGGTCCGGGATCGGACCTCGCTCACCCAACGGCAGGCGAGGCTCGATCAAGAACCATTCCTCATCGGTGAGGTCTCCACGCGCCATGGCGAAGGCGTACCAGGATCGCCGGCCATAGCGCAGCGAATCCCTCTAATCTCAACTCCGTACAGGCCCTAGGGCGCTGTTCCTGATCCCGTCAGCAACAAGGTGCGTTCGAACCGAACGGGTGCCCCGGAAGCGGAGAAGCTAGGTAGGGCAGGCAATCGTACGACCTCAGCCTGCTTGCTCATCCCTGTCGTCGGCCGGGTCAGTAGAGCCGTCAGGCTGAGCGCCCTGCTGCTTGCGCAACAGAGCCTGCGCCACCGCGGCGGCGGTGACGGCTTCTTCGCGTTGCCGCTGAGCGCTCTTCAGCGTGCTGACGAGGTCGGCGAGCTCACCACGCAACCGATCGGCCTCACCGGAGGTGTCGGCTCGGGCCTGGGCGGCGGCCTCGCGGGCCTGCTCGGCCACGGCGGCCGCGGTGACGGCTTGTTCGCGCCGGTGTTGTTCGGCGGTCAGGGCCTGGCGTAGCCGGTCGGCCTCCTCGGTGCGCGCCGCGGCAATGCCGCGGGCCAGGTCGCGCTCCTGCTCGGTCGTCCGGGTCTGAGCTTCCTGCTCTTGCAGTTGGCGGCGGAGGGCGGTGAGCTCGTGCTGCCGATCGTCGGCCTGCTGTTCCAGTTCGGCGATGCGGGCGGTCGCTGTGGCGTGCAGTTCAGTGAGCTCGGCGGTTCGCTGGCGGGCGGCGTCCCGGTCGTACTCGGCCCGGCGCTGCCGGTCGGCAGCGTCGGCGGCGAGTTGCTCGGCTTGGGCGCGGGCGTTCTGGTGCTCGCCGACCTGCCGCCAGGCGTCCTGCTCGCGCTCCTCGGCACGGTCGCGGGCGGTCTCGGCCTGGCTGCGGGCCTGTTCGGCGGCGGCGATCCGGGTGGCGGCGGTGTTGGCCGCGGTCGTGGCGCGTTGCTCGGCCGCCGCAGCGGCGGCGCGCGCTTCCTCGGCGGCCTGTTCGGCGGCCTCCACTTGGGCCAGCGCGCCGGTGCTCAGCTCGGCCAGCTGGGCGCGCAGGGCTTCCTGGGCCGCCTGCCAGTGCTCGCCGGCGGTCAGTAGCGGGGCAAGGAGATCGTGGGCGCGCAGCAGCGCGTTGGTCACGGGAGCGGCGTGCGCGGTGATGCGCGCCCGGTGGGCGGCCGCCCGGCAGGCGTCGCTGCAGTATTTGGCGCGGCTGCTCCGCCCGGGCAGAGCCTTGGCACAGCCGGGCCCGGCGCATCGCGGCTCACCTTCCCGCCCGTCCGTCCCGTTGTCACGTGTCTGACCGGTCTCGGCCGGAATGCTTGCCGCCACAGTTTTCTGCTCGTCTGCCACAGTCATCAGATTATCGTTCGCAGCGTTCGAACGCATATGTTCCGTTCGTTCGCGAACGGTTATGTCGAGAAATCTGACCCGTGATAACCTTCCTTATCGCGGGTCAGAATTGACTGCAGGAGACCTCGTCGAGAAAGGCGCAAACCGGACATGAGCGACGACGGGCGGGCGCTGCCGGAGGCGGCGGCAGGAGAGCGGCACGCCATTTCCGGGATTCCAGAAAATGGCGGCGCGCACACCGCCGCCGACTACACGCTCAGCGAGCAAACCCGGAGCCGGATCGCCGACGGCGTGCCGGCCAACACCCGCCGCGCATACGCCCGGCAGTGGGCCGCCTTCACCGCCTGGTGCGCCACCCACGGCCGCGTCGCGTTACCCGCCACCGGGCACACGCTGGCCGAATACACCTCAACCCTGTGCGAGGCCGGGCAGGCTCCGGCCAGCATCGAGCAGGCCATCGCCGCCGTGCGCACCATGCACCGGCTGACCGGACACCCGGGCCAGCCGGTCACCGAGGCCGCCCGGCTCGCGCTGCGCGCCTACAAACGCCAGCGCGCCGAAGCGGGCGGCCGCGGCCAGCGCGAGGCCCCGCCCATCACCATCGACGCACTGCGCGCCATGGTCGCCGCCTGCGACCTGACCACGCCGATCGGGCTACGGGACCGGCTGCTGCTCGTGCTCGGCCTGGCGCTGATGGGCCGCCGCAGCGAGCTCGTCGCCCTCACCCGGGACGATGTGCGCGAGGTCGCCGACGGCCTGGAGGTGGCCATCCGCACCTCCAAGACCGACAAGGACTCCCGCGGCGAGACCATCGCCATCCCGCGCGGCAGCCACCCGCTCACCGACCCAGTCGCCGCCTGGCGCGACTGGCTCCACGTCCTCGACCAGGCCGGACAGACCACCGGGCGGCTGCTGCGGCGGGTCAACCGGCACGGCACCGTCGGCCCCTCGCTCGGCGCGGACGCGGTCAACGTCATCGTCCGCGACCTGGCCGTGCGCGCCAGCGTGCCGTACGCGCACGCCGTCACCGCGCACAGCCTGCGCGCCGGCGGCGCCACCGTCGCCTACGCCGCCGGCGTCCCGGTCGCGGTCATCGCCAAGCACGGCCGCTGGGCGCCCGCCTCACCCGTGGTCTTGCGGTACATCAGGGCCGTGGACCGCTGGCGGGACAACGCCATGCGCAACGTGGGGCTCTGACCAGCACAAACGCGAGGAACGGCAGACGCGCAGGCCGCCATAGTGGGACCATCGCGGGTCGGCGACGAGGGACCAACACAGCGGTGCCCCGGGACGCGTGAAGCCAGAGGCGATCCCGGGGCTTATGCCGTCCACGCTAGCAGCCAGGATCCGGTGCAAGGTGGAACGACCCCACGCGAAACAGTGGCAGCGGAGACGCGGAGCTTTGACAGTCGGGCAACCCTGAGATGCCTGCGCGCCCCAACAGTGCGACCGCTACGCCTCGACCCGCTCCGCAAGCGAAGATCCATTCTGAACCTGGAGTGCACACTCCACTGCAGCCGCGATGACCAACCACTGCAACTACGTGACGAAGATGCTGGCCAGGGCGTCATTGGTCATCGCGCTTTCAACGGAAGTGGTCACGTCTATTGCACTGGCCAGCAGCCCAGGAGACGGGCGGAAGGACCATCTAGCGACGATTCAGGCCCCCATCCACGTCGCGCCGCGCGAACTTCAGCCGCCCGGCGCTCGCCGCCGCAATTAGGGGTCACCGTCACGGCCAGCTCAGGCAGACGTGGGGAGCGCAGACGCGAAGATCATAAAGGGCAGGAACAAGCATTGTGGGCGACTTTGTCACGATGTGGGCGCTGCAATTATGTGACCAATGCGCTGAAACCCTGTGACGAACGCCCGGGAAATTTAAGTGGCTAGTCCCAGTCATAGCCCAGCGTTTCCACTGACATCCAGCCTGCGCGTCACAGCGGAGATCATCGCGTCCTTCGCCGATCACGCTGCGCTGAAACTTGCGGGAATTCTACCTTCCCGCAAGTTATCAAGATCCTCCGCGACGCAACGGATCTTAATTATTGAATTTGAATTTCTAGAAAATAGAAAATGCTAGGGTCTGAGCGTGAGGGCTGAGACGGGCAGGCGTAGGAAACCGTGTGGCTCGCATCCGGAGGAGCGAGGATCGCCGCGTGATGTCCGATCTCCATGGAGGTGGCGCACGTCTCGCGGAGCCTGGCGTGGTGACGGCTTGGAGCGTGGCGAGTGCTGACGATGGAGGCCGTGATCGTGCATGATTTGCCGATGACCAGGATCGAGACTCCGTGGGGTCCTTGGGAGGCCGCGCCGCTTGGCCAGGTCGTCGCGTTGATGCGCGGGCTGGCGGCGCCGTGGTGGGTGGCCGGCGGGTACGCCATCGAGCTGGCGGTGGGGCACGCGTACCGCGAGCACGGGGACGTCGATATCGCGCTGCTGCGCCGGGACCAACTCGCCGTGCGGCGGCTACTGGACGGCTGGGACGTACATGCCGCGGTCGTGCCCCAGACGCTGCGGCCATGGGCGCTTGGCGAGGTGCTGCCCGAGCAGGCGCACGACATCTGGGTACGCGAGCATCCGGATGGCCCATGGCGCTTCCAGCTCATGCTGGACGAGGCCGACCAAGAGGAGTGGATCTTCCGGCGTGACTCTCGGATCCGCCGTCCGCTGGCCGGGTTGACCCTCGAGCAGGACGGTTTCCGGAGGCTTGTCCCGGAGGTGCAATTGCTCTACAAGTCCAGGGGGCTGCGGCCGAAGGATGAGGTCGATTTCGAGGCGGTCCTCCCGCTGCTGAGCGAGGGGCAGCGGCGCTGGCTGGATGAGGCGCTGGAGACCGAGCACAGCACGCATCCCTGGCGCGAGCGCCTGACGCCAGACGCGCCAGATGACGTGCGACATCGCGGCGGCGCGTTGTGAGATCACACGAGATCGCACGAGGCCGCATCTGCCGCGAGATCCGCCACTTCACATGAGAAGGCAAGACCAGTGACCATCCCGAACACACCTGGCGAGCCGCAGGTCAGCGCTCGACAGATCAGTACAGAAGCCACGGTGGTGACGCCGTGTATGCACTGTGGAGCCCCGATCGAGCAGCGGCGGGGGAGGGGGCGGCCCAAGGCGTACTGCCCGGAAGGCGACTGTCAGGCCGCCGCCAAGCGTGAGCGGGAGATGCGGCGTGCGACGCCGGGGCTGGAGGGGGCGCTGGCGCGGGCCGAGCAGCTGTACGACCGGATGGAGAACGGGCTGGCCGCCGCCATCGAACCGCTGGCCAGGGCGCTGGCCCAGGAATTGAGTCCGGCCGGGGTCGAGGCGAAGCTGAGCGCCGTGCAGGCTGAGGCGCACACGCGGGTCGCCATCGCGCGTACCGAGCGGGAGCAGGCGTTCGAGCAGGTACGGCTGTCGCGGGAGGCCGCGGAGCACGCGCGCAGGGAGGCCGGCGTGATGCGGCTGCGCGTGGAGGAGGCCGAGGCGGAGCGGGACACGGCGCAGGCTGACGGTGAGCGGGCTCGCGAGCAGGCGCTGGCCGCGTTGCGGGAGGCGGCCAGCACCGAGCGGCAGGCCCTGCAGTCGGCCGAGGAGGCCGGGCGCCGGGCCGATCTGGCCGAACGGCAGGCCGATGAGGCGGTACGGCGGGCGGAGCTGACCGAGCGGGCCAGGGATCAGGCGCTCCAGGAGCTGGCGGAACGGGTCGAGGCCGCCGACGGGCGGGCCGCTGAGGCGCAGGCGCAGGCCGTACGAGTTGAGACAGCGGCGGACGCTCGGGTGGTACGCGCCGAGAAGGAGGCGCAGGCGCAGGTCGTACAGGTGCGCAAGGAAGCCGAAGCCCGAGCCGTACGGGCGGAAAAGGACGGGGAGGCGCGGGCCGAACAGGCCCAGAAAGAGGCCGCGGCGGCGCGGGCGGAGGCGGCGGAAGCCAGGCGGGCCAGGCAGGTGGCCGAGCGGGACCTGGCCGCGGCCGAGGCCAGGGCGGAGGCGGCCGGGCAGGAGCGGGAACGGGCCGTCACCCGGGCGGAGAGCGCCGAACGTGCCGCGGCCGAGGCGCAGCGAGATCGCGCCGTCGCCCTGAACGATGCGGCGAAGGCCCGGGAGCTGGCCGCCGCGGAGGTCGCCCAGGCGCGCGAGACGGCGGAGGGCGCGGTGGAGGAACGGGATGGGTTGCGGGGGGAGCTACGGCTGGAGCGGGCTCGGCTGGAGGACGCCCGTGTTCAGCTGGAGGCGGCTCGGGCGGAGGCCACTCAGCTGCGGGAGCGGGCGGTCGCGGCGGAGCTGCGTACGGGCTGATGACCTGCTCGATCATGTGCGGGTCGCGGCGTCCTCCAGGGAAGCGAACACCGCGTCCGCCGCCGGCTCCTCGCGATCGCGAGGAGCCGG
>NZ_JBEZDM010000065.1:0-38667 GCF_040648335.1 Nonomuraea sp. NPDC049158 | reverse complement strand
GGAACCTACCTCCGGCCATCTATGAAGATCAGCTTGCTAGGATGACGTCACTGGCTGCATGAAACCGGGTGTCCACACCCCGGGGGGAACGCCACCTGGTGGCGTTGTCCCTTCTGGCCGCGCGCCGGAAGTTGCTCCGGCGGAGGGTGCCGCCTCGTGAGCCGGTGAAATCAGCGCGTCGGCCTCCGGGTCGGTGAACTGGTCGAGGTGATCGCGGAGTGCCGGGATGATCGCTTCCGGGAGGGCGACCGTACGGACTCCCGCACCCGATTTCGGCGGGCCGACGAGGAGTTCGCCCGTGTCGAGTTCGACATGCTGTTGCCGAACGCTGACGGTTCGGGCCACGAGATCAAGGCGGCGGCGCAAGCGCCGCCGCGCCCGCGCGGCCCTCCCCGCGCTGCGCGTGCGGCCTGGGGGCCGTTCTCGCGTGGGAGCCGCGCGGCCAACCGAGACTGCTCCTACCGCGAATGTTCCTTCGACCACGCGCGGCGCCGGGTTCTACCGAGGCCAACGACCATGAGCGCGACGAATGCGAGCACGAAGAACGACAGAAGATGCCACATCGGCCAGGCCATTCTGGGCGTAGTGAACACAAAGCCGATTCCGGCTCCGAGCCACCCCATCTGGAAGCACCAGATCGCCGTCGCCACGCGGAACCAGATCGAGCGCTTGAACTGATCCACGCGGCGCAATCTTCCATGGAACTCTCAAACCGGCAAGAGCATGCCTCCGGCGGGGACTCAGCTCCGGGATGGTCGCAATCAGGAGATGCCCAGGAGTCGAGTGGCTGTCGATGCCGATCTTCCCGTCTGCCTCGTCCAGGCAGAGCCCAGCAGACCAAGTGAATCGCCCCGAGTCCGGTGGAGACTTGATCTCTTGAGAGGATCGAGTCCATGCCAGGCAAGTCCCCCTACCCCGCTGAGCTGCGCAGGCGCGCGGTACGAATGGTCGCCAAGGTGCGGCCGGATTACCCGACCGAGTGAGCCACGATCAACGCGGTCGCGACCAAGCTCGACCGGCCACACACGCACTCGTGACCTTCATCGACCAGCACGCCGGCGTGTTCGGTGTCGAGCCGATCTGCCGTGTCCTGACCGAGCACGGCTGCCCCATCTCCACCAGCACCTGCTACGCCGCCAAGCACCGTCCGCCCTCCGCCTGAGCCCTGCGCGATGCCGACCTGGACGCCCATATCCAGCGCATCCACGCCACCGACTACGGCGTCTACGTCGCCCGCAAAATCTGGCAGCAACTGCTGCGCGAGGGGCATCAGGTGGCCTGCTGCATCGTCGAGCGACGCATGCGCGCCCTCGGCCTGCAGGGCGCCCGACGCGGCAAGAAAGTCCGCACCACCACGTCCGACCCCGGGCACGAGCGGGCCGCCGACCGGCTGCAGCGCGACTTTACCGCGGCCCGCCCGAACGCCGCCTGGGCCGACTTCACCCACGTGACCGCCTGGTGCGGGGTGGTCTACGTATTCGTGGCCGACGTCTACTCTCGGGCGATCGTCGGCTGGGCCGCCTCGCTCACCAAGCACACCACCCTCGTGCTGGACGCCTTGGACATGGCCCTGTGGCGGCGTGACCGAGCCGGCCACCCCGTCGAGCCGGGCTTGATTCATCACTCGGACGCGGGCAAGTCAATGCACACTCTTTCCGGTTCACCACGCACTTGCTGGCGGCCGGGATCGACGCCTCCATCGGCACCGTTGGCGACGCGCTCGACAATGCCCTGATGGAATCGCAGATCGGCTTGTACAAGACCGAGCTGATCAAACCCCGCGGCCCCTGGCGCAGCCTGTCGGAGGTGGAACTGGCCACCGCCGAGTGGGTCGCCGGGTTCAACAGCACCCGCCTGCACTCGTCGATCGGGCACCTGTCACCCGAGGAGTTCGAGGGGATCTACTACGCTCAACACCAGCCCAACGATGCCCTGGCAATCAACCGCTGAGGTCTCCATCAAACTCGGGGCGATTCACTTGCTCGAAAAGCTGGTGCGGAGGCCGAGCATGTGCGCTCACGGTTGCGGCCGTAGGGCCTTTTACTCAGGTCGGTCAGTCCCACCAGGTGCGGACGCACCGTACTCTGCGCTGTCCTGGACCTGGGTGAACGCCGCCATATCCAACTCCAACTCGATGGGGCTGAGCTGCGAACCGCAGAGACTCGCCGGCGGCGATGGCGGGCTCTTTCTAGTTCGCGGATGAACCTGGAGAGTTCGATCACGTCTCGGCTCTCTTCATGGACCTCCCTCCGTCACTGGATCTTTGGTGAACACGTGGCGTGAGATCATCCTGGCCTTTATCGTCTGTGGTTCAGCCCTCGCCTCGCCGGAGTGCCCATGTCAACGAGTGAACCCGTCACGGCGTTCGACGAATTCCTTGAGAACCTCGACTTTGCGCGAGGGCTGGTGAAGGCTGGGCGAGCGCTCGCCGCGGTCCGGGCGGGCGTGGTGGACGTCGAGGATATATACCGGGCGGCCTGGTCTCAGTCGGTCGCGGGACTGGACCACTGGGTCACCAGGGAGATCACAGAGCGGGCGGTCGCTCTGGCGCTCAACCCCGACCTTCCCCGGCCGCCGCGGTTCTCGAAGTTGGAGATCCCTGTGGAAGCCTTCGAACGCGTCTATCAGGGTAATGGGGAACTCGGCGAGGTGTTGCGGCAATGCTGGGGTGAGAAGCTCGCCCGCGTCACCCACCAGCGGCCGGGGCAGATCAAAGAGGGCCTCGGATACGTGATGGAGGGCGACCTGTGGAAGAAGGTCGCCGATGTCATGAGCGTCTCGGGGCCGCAGATCAAGCCGGATCAGGTTCGCCAGCGGCTCGACCAGATCGTCGACAGACGCAACCAGATCGCCCACACAGCCGACCGGAACCCCTCGCCGCCGCCGGCTCGCGCGGAGTTGACCGATGAGGCTGTGGTCCTTGTCATCGACTGGCTGGAGTCCATGGCGCAGGCGATGCTGGCGGTCATGGGCGGTTCCTTGAACCCGGATGATCTGGGGCTGCCGTCCGCGGACGACACCCCCGTGCCTGCGGGAGCCCGGTGGGATGAACCCTCCCTGCTGCAGGCCCTGGAGAGGGCTCCAAAATCAGTGCGGGACTGCTTGCTGGCGGTGTATCGCCATGCGGAAACGCACCCCGCGTTCCGCGGTTGGTCGTTCGGTACGGGAAAGTTTCCGTCGGCGACGGCATCCTTTCGCGTCGGTACGGCGGAGGCGTCGGTATGGAGCATCTACACCGACCCGGGCAATGCCGTGCTCTCCATCAACTTCGAGTGGATGCTGGCTCGCGGAATTCCAGTCGAACGTCTTGAACGGCTGGTGGATGGGCTGATGCCGTTGCCGAAAGCGAGCGCGGTGCTCCGCAGCGTGATCGACGCCGGCTATGCCAAGCGCCCTTCCCTCAGTCCTCTCATGCTCATGGGTGGTGCTGGGGTAGTCACTCAGGCGCTCGACGAGTTGCTGGCCGTGGACGTTCAGGACGAGACTGGCTTGCCTCCGCGTGAGGATAAAACGGTCACCTACTATCTCAACCGCTCGAAACCAGATCTGATCAACCTCTATGAGCACCTAGAGCAACAATTGCTGGGCCTCGGCGACGACGTTACGAAGAAGACCCGCAAGTTCTACTTCGCCTTCCAACGAACTCAGAACTTCGCCTGCGTCGAGGTATATCCGCAGAACAACGAGTTGAAGATCTTCGTCAAGGTCAATCCGGACGACGTCGACCTGGAAGAGGGATTCAGTCGCGATGTACGCAACATCGGCCATATCGGCACCGGGGATCTGGAACTTCGGGTGAAGACCTCAGCCGATGTGAGCAAGGCGTTCCCGCTGATCCAGCGAAGCTACACAGTCAGCTGAGATTGGTGCGCATGGCGATCGGTATGGGGCCAATAGTCCAATCCTCGTACAGCGGTCGGTGTGCTCGGGCGGATATGGAAAGGCGTGCGTACGGCGGCGGGTAGTCCCCGCGCAGCTTGATGGTCTCGGCGCGCCGTGCCCGAACCGGAACCTTGGGGACGCAGGTTACCGAGGTCGGTTGCCCTTCTTTTTACGGCTGGCCGGTACGGAGCGGCGGGCGGAGCCGTTCTTGGCGGGTTTCTGTGCCTGGCGCTGTGCCGGTTTCTCCGCGGGGGACGCAGGGGTACGGCCTCGTGAGCTGTTCACAGTCCGGCCGCGGACGATGCCGATGAAGTCTTCCACCAGGTCAGTGGTCGTGTCCTTCGGCCAGGCCAGTGCGACCTGAGACTGCGGGGCGTCCGGCACCGGCCGGTATGTGAGGTCCTTGCGGTGGTAGAGGCGTGCCAGTGACTGCGGGACCAGGAGCAGTCCAGTGCCGGCCGCTACCAGTTCGACCGCGTTCGCCGTGGTGGGCGGGCGGGTGAACGCGGGTAGCCCGGGGCGGTCAGTCCACTCGATGGTGTCGTCCAGAGCGTGCAACACCTCGTCGTCGGTCAGGTCGGCGAGGGTCACCTCGTCGGCGGCAGTTACCGCGTGGTCCTTGGGTGCCACGACTACCGTGGTCTCCACATAGAGAGGAATCACGCTGAGCCCGTCACGGTCGATCGGCAGCCGGACGAATCCGGCGTCGGCGCCGCCGTCCCGTAGGAGTCCCACCACCTCGGCGGCGGGCACCGCGACGAGGGTGATCGGCACGTCGGGCATCCTCTCGGTCCAGACGTTGACCCATTTCGCGGGTGTCACCCCAGGCACGTACGCCAGCCGGAACACCCTGCCGGTCTCCCCATCAGTCACTTCCACAGAGTACCGATGTCAGGGGAACCCGTTCCGACTGACTACGCTTGACGCCATGACCTCGTCCAAATCGAAGACCATCCAGACGATGAAGCCCGAGACCGCGGCCAAGAAGCTGGGTGTCCTCCTTTCGGCCACTCCCGCCGAGTTCCAGGCGGGTGTCGTCTCCAGGGACGAGCTGAACGAGTTGCAGTCGACGCCGCCCGCCTGGCTCGCTGACCTGCGCCGCAACGGTCCGCACCCCAAGCAGGTCGTCGCCGCGAAGCTCGGGGTCTCCATTTCCGGCCTGACCAGAGGCGGGATCACCGAGCCGCTCACCACCGCTGAGATCGAGGCGCTCAAGGCGGAGAACCCCGCGTGGCTGGAGCGCGAGCGGTCCGTCCAGGCCGAGGCCCGCAAAGAAGCACTCCGCCTCAAGCAACGCTAGACAATTCCCTTTGGGGGTACGGGCCCTGTGCGTCGGGCGGGCGTCTGGGAGTGGCTGATCGGCTAGGGTGACCGGCCGTGAGGATCCTCATCGTCGGTGGTAGTGGGTTTCTCGGTCGTGAGCTGGCTCGACAGTGTTCGGTGGCGGGGCACGAGGTTGCCGCGACGTATCTGACCCGATCTGGGGAGACCGCCGGCGTTGAGTGGGTGCCGCTCGATGTGCGTCGGCGGGAGGACGTCGAGGTGCTGATCGGCGCCTTCCGGCCCGACGTGGTCATCAACGCCGCGTACCGGCAGGCGGATTGGACGACCACGGCGATCGGCGCCGCGAATGTGGCTCTCGGTGTCTCCCGGGTGGGTGGGCGCCTCGTTCATGTGTCCAGCGACGCGATCTTCTCCGGCGCTGCGATTCGCTACGACGAGACGTGTCTCCCTGATCCGGTCAGCCCGTACGGCGCGGCCAAAGCCGCCGCGGAGACGGCGGTCAGCGCGATCGTGCCGGCTGCGGTGATAGCCCGGACATCGTTGATCATCGGCGACGGTGACTCCCCGCATGAGGTCCTGGTGCATGCACTGGCCGCTGGCAGGTCGAGTGGGGTGCTGTTCACCGATGATGTGCGGTGTCCCGTGCATGTCGCTGACCTTGCCGCGGCGCTCCTGGAACTTGCCGCATCTGAGTATCGCGGTGTTCGCCACGTCGCTGGAGCCGATGCGGTGAGCCGATACGAGCTTGGGCTGCTCATCGCTCGCCGCGATGGCCTCGACGCGGATCAGCTGCCTTCGGGGCGGCGGGCGGACACCAGGCTGCCCGGCCCGCTAGACGTGCGCTTGGACTGCGCCATGACACAGCGGCGGCTGCGCACCACGTTGCGCGGCGCCCGGCAATTTCTGGGTGGCGGCCAGTTTCCCGGTGATGGTCTGCCTCTGACCGACGGGCAGTGGTGATCGCGACGTCAGCCTGAGCGACGTCAGCCTGAGCGACGTCAGCCTCAAAGGGTCAGTACGCGGGTCGCCCGGCGTCCCGGGTGACTCGGAATCCGAACGCCCTCAGTCGTCGAGCAGCCGCCATGCGGTGAGAGCGAGCCTGGCCCGTATCAGGCCGGTCGGCTCGGTGAGTTCGATGCCCAGGGTTTGCCGAGCTGTTCGAGTCGGTGGGCGACGCTGCTGTGGTGCAGGTGGAGAAGGTCGGCGGCCCGGCGTAGGGAGCCGATGGCTGCCGGCTGTCGTCGAACTGGGCCGTACGTTGCTGTCGCCCGGCCTGATCGACCCCGCTCATGTCCGGGCCATCATGATCACGGGTGCGGTAGGTCTGTTCGTCCGGCTGCTGATCACGGCCGCCTCGTCCGGACTAGGGCACCTTCTCGACGGCCAGGTGCAACTGACGTTGTGCCAGCAGGTGGCAGCGCGACTGGGGCGGGTGCCGATCGGCTGGTTCTCCCGGCGCCGGACCGGCGAGCTGGCCACGGTGGTGGGGGAGGACGTCAGTGCCCCTGGTGAACTGGCCTCCGCGTTCGTGGTGCCGTTGGTGTCGCTGATCTACTTGTTCACTGTTAACTTGCGGCTGACGCTGATCCCGGTGGTGCTGGCGGTGGCGCTGGCCTCTTTGATGATGACCCCGGACTGGTCGCGCGAGTAGGAGGGCAATGAAGAAATTCCCCACTGATATAGCGCCGGCCTGTGGTGATAGAGAGGCTCTGTGATCGAGGTCTCGGTTCGCTGACGTGCGGTCCGTGAGCGACGACAAACCGGAGGTCAGGTACGGCGCGCGTGCCGTCGGCCCCTGTGGACGTGCGAGATCGGGGCGCTGAGGTTATCCGGACGGTGCTGCGCAAAGCGGGACGGCGGGAGTTCGGCGAACGCCATGACGGGTTCGTCGTCGAGGGCGGGGACGATGCGGCGCCGTTCCTGATCGCCTGCACCGAGGAGGCCGAAGGTCCGCGTCGGAGCTCACGCGGTATCGGGTCGATCTGGTGAAGGCCAGGTAACGAGTCGAGCCCGACCCAACGATGATCAGGTGCTACTGGTGTGAAATAGCTCGTGACCCGGTGGTCTACCTGGTGGCGTGGGGATCAGCGGGTACGGCGACGCTGGACGGGGTCGGCTTCGGCGGTGGTGCGGGTGGATAGAATCTCGAAGATCATAATTTGCGGAGGTGCAGGTGGACGAGCCGGTGACGGCGGAGGTGGGCGAGGACGGGCTGCTGGCCGCCCTCCACATCGACCCGCGGGCCATGCGGCTCGGCTCGACGGAGCTGGCCAGACGGGTTGTGGAGGTCGTGCGCGCCGCGCAGCGTGGGCACGAGCAGCCGCCCCGGGACTCCTCCGGCCTCGACGCACTCCTCCAGCGGCTGGACGAGTTGGAGGCTCAGGCGGACAGGGACTTCGATTACGTGAACAGCAGGCTTGACGACACTCTCAGGAGGATCACGGAATGACCGAGATCTCGACCGGGATCACGATCGACGCCGGCGGGCGGGCCTCCTCGGGCCGGGCGTTCGGCGCGCTGGCCGACGAGTACTCCGGGCTCGCCGGAGGGTGGGGCCGAGGCGAGACGCCGCTGCCGTACGAGGAGTTCTCGGTCGGCTACCACGAGCTCACGGCCGGCCTCCGCACCGCTTGCGAAGGGCTGTCCGGCTCGCTCGACCAGGCCGGAACGGGACAGGTCGCCATGGCCGCCACCAATACGAGCACAGAACTCGCCAACTCGCATGGGCGGGACGTGTGACGGAACAGGCATTGGCGGCCGGGCTGGCGCTGCTCGGCGTCCCGCCACTGCCCGATCTGAACGGCGTCGACAGGCACATCGCCGATCTGGACGCGGCGGCCGCCCATCACCGGGGACTCGCCGCGGAGAGCGGACGCGCCCACCGGCTGGCCGGGGCGAACAGCGGGCCGGCCGCCGACGCGGTGGACGACCATGTGAACGGCCGCGACGGCATCGCCCTCACTGCGGGCGACCTCGCCGACCGCCTCTCCAACGTGGCCGGCATGTTGCGAGTCACCAGGGAAACGCTGGTCTGGGTGGGCGGTCTGCTGGCCGGGCTGGCCGCTCTCGCTGTGGCGGCCGTCGCGTACGCGCCCCACCTGTTGCCCCGGCTGAGAGCCATCGCCGTCAGAGTCTCCGCCAGGCTGCGCGAGATCACCGCCCGCCTCGGGGCGCTGATGCGCGGCATGTCCAAGACCCTGACCAACCGCAGGGTCGACAGAGTCGCCGACCGCTTCCACGACGCGTGGCGCGCTCCGCGCAAGCTGCCCGGCGGCACGTACGAGCCGAGGGTGAAGACCACCAGCGACCCGGCCTGGATCAAGAAGCACGACACCGACCAGGTCGACATAGCCAACACGCGCTATCGCGACCTGCCGGCCGACTGGAAGCGCGAGAACCAGGAGTCCGCGCGCATCGGGGTACAGCTCGTCGATGAGGCGCGGACGAGCGGCGTGGACGTCAGAAGCGAGCGGTTCATGGAGGAGGCGAGCTCGGTGGTGCACGACAAGTGGCTCGTCCGCAACCGGGACTGGGCCCCCGAAGAGCAGCGCCGCCCTTACGAACTGCTCTCCGAGGCCGAAAAGGAGAAGGATCGCGACGTCATCCGTATGGTCCTCGGGATCTAGCGTAACGGCCGCCATGGCGGCCGTTACGCCGATTTCTGGTGCATTTCCCTGCTCGGATCGCGCGCGCAATAATTTACCGTCCAGGCGATGGTGTGAAATTTATCGCCAAGCGGCCATGGCAATTATTCGGCAATTGGCGCGCTATTTCGCGCGGTGAGGATAAGGGCGACTCGGGGGAAGTCGATCTCATCCAAAACTGGGGGACCCATGCCAGAGGTAAGCACGACGATCAAGAACTGGGAAAGCATCGCGTACAAGAAGCTCGGGCTGAACGTCATAGAGTTCGGCAAGCCCAGCATCAGCTACTGGGACAAGGGCGCGGCCGGCGCGTGGCTGTTCCTGGACGGCTTCACGGTGAAGCTGGACGGTCAGGTCTACAACGCGCACCTCACGATCACGAAGAAGCCGACGATGGACCCAAGCGGCTCGTCCTGGACCTACTGCCACTTCACGGTGGACCGGAAGGGCAAGAACCACGTGTTCTACCAAGTGGACGACGACGGCGACTTCATCACGACCCAGACGCTGCTCGACGGTGAGGGCAAGCAGAAGAGTGCCAAGGTCCACTACGACAACGACCAGATCAACGACGCCACCCTGATGGGGCAGGTCGAGCACGACCTGAGGCTGATCTTCGAGAATCTCGTCTAGGTGGTCAGAGGCGGTCCCGGTTCCTGGACGGAAGCCGGGACCGCCGCCGAAGGCCTCAGTGCAGCTGGTCAGGGGCCGCCGTCAGGCCGTAATAGATGCGTGGGGCGCCGTCCAGTCGGACCTTGACCTTGCCGTCGCGGGCGGTGAGCAGCCGTTCCCTGCCGAGGCAGTCGAGCTCCCGCACCGAGCGCCCGGCGGCGGCCACCTTCAGCTCCGTCTTGGTCGGCCAGTCGTCCACCCACGGCTCCGGCGCGGCGAACCACGTGGCGCCCGGCGCGTGATCGGTGTTGAGCAGGTACCCGTCCTTCCTGCTCCACAGGATCGAGACGGGTCCTTCCGGCGTGTCGAACAGCAGCCCCTTCAGGTCGGGGTCGGCCGGCTTCAGCCAGCGGACGAACGTCGCCCGGTCCAGCACCTGCGCGGCCGTGGCGTAGGCGAGCATGGACGGCTTGGCGCTGAGGTCGCGGTTCATGAGCCCGTAGTGGTACTCGGGGTTGGCCGGGTCGGCCATCTGCGGCTTGCCCAGGACGCTGTCGTGCAACTGGTACCAGTTCACGCACTTCACCCCTTCGGCCATGGCCAGCGCCAGGGTGAGCAGGACGTTCTCCGCGGCCTGCCGGTAGGTGTCGTGCCACCAGCTGTTCGGCTTCGTGCAGGCGTAGGCCTCGGTCATCCACAACTCCTTGTGCCCGTACTCCGCGATCGTCTCGCGGGCCTTGCGCAGGCCGCCGAGGAAGTTCCAGTAGGAGCCGTTGTTGCCCTGCGTCCACTCCTCAGGAGGCGGCGCGTAGTCGGGCGTGAAGTTGCCCCGGCCCGGGTGGAAGGCGAACCCGTCGATGAGGTCCCAGCCGCCGGCGTCGTGGAAGTTCTTGGTCCAGACGTGATCCATGCCGGCCAGGCCGGCGTTGAGCACCTTGGTGGGCGCTCCCGCGGCGGTCAGCCGGTCGCGTACCGGGCGTAATCCATCCCGTACGTAGGCGGCGGCGGTCTCGCCGCTCATCCACGGCTTGTTCACCTCGTTGGCGACCTCGAAGTAGTCGGCACCCGACCCGATCGCCTTCTGCGTGTTCGTGTCGGCCCAGGCGGCGACCTCGGTGGCTGTTCCGCCCAGGGGGATCCCGGCGAGCTCGATGTTGTGACTGATCCCCGCCGCGTCGAGGGCGGCGGGCGGCAGGCCCGGCCCGCCGTCGTAGCAGATGCGGACGCGCTGGATCCCTATGCGCTTCATCAGTCCCACGACGGCGGCGGTGTCGGGCTTGAGCAGCCAGGGGTAGTTGGCGATGCCGAACATGCTGTCGGCGCCGGCCTGATAGGTGTGCGGCGGCAGGACGGCGAGGTTGGTGCGGGCGAACGCGCTGTCGGTGCCCGCGGTGGCGCGTACCTCGGTGAACACGATGCCGCGGGGTGGCGAGGTGATGGTGAAGGTCTGTCTCCACGCGGCGCCCGCCGCGACCGTGCCGGTCACGCTGCCGCCGGCCAGCGTCTTGCCGTCGAAGTCGCGCGCCCACCACGACAGCTTCACGCTGCGGGCGGCGGTTCCGCCGTTGGCCACCTCCGCGTGCAGGGCCATGGCCTGGCCGCCGGCGTCCCAGAGGGAGAAGGGCTGGTCGGTCCAGACCTCCACGCCGAGGGGCAGGCCCGCGCCCATGGTGCCGCCCGCGGCCGGTCGCATCGAGCCGAGCACCAGGTCGGCCTCCGTCACGGCCGCGCTCGTGGTCCCGGTGCCCGGGGCGTGGATCCAGGTGGCGTTGGTCCAGGCCGGGGTGGTGGTGGCCAGCCGGAAGTAGGCGCGGGTGTCGGCCCAGGTCTCCTGGTAGACGACCCCGGCATTGCTTTCGTACGGCACTCCGCCCCCGGCGTCGCGGTTCCACGTCGTCAGCGCGGCGAAGGACTCCGGCGCCGAGGGCGAGACGACGGCGCGGCCGAGCATGAAACCGGCCGGGATCAGCGTGGTCGAGCCGCCGACCTCCCAGCGGAGCTTCGCCCGGTGCGCCGCGACACCGAAGACGCCGCGGACGGTGATTCCCCCGGCCGCGCTGGGCAGCGTGTAGTCGACCTGGATGGCCTGCGTGCCGTCCGGGAGCATGACGAGCGACGGCGTTCCGCCGGTGGTGCGCTGGATGCCGGTGACCGAGTCCTTGGTCATGAACCCGGTGAGCCTGACCCGCTCGACGCCGCCGCCGTCGCGGACGGTGATGCCGCCGTCGGTGCCGGCGGTCAGCGTGATGCCGTCGGCGGAGATCGAAGGGGTGTCGGCCTGGGCCGGTGCCGTGGGAAGCAGCGCTCCGGCGAGCCCGGCGGCTACGGCTCCGCCGAGGAAGCGGCGTCGGGGGATGTCAGACATGAAGATCTCTTCCCTGTCGACCTAATGCGGATTAGGGAGATGTGTAGTACGGCCCGAACGAGAGTGTCAAGGGCGATTTGTGCGCATCACGTAATCTGGCGGTAACGCCTTGACACCTCCTCCTAATGCGGATTAGATGCCACCTAATCCGCATTAGGTAGAGGAGTGGCCATGGATGTATCAGCCTCCAGGAAGTGGATGGCGGGGGCGCTCGTGCTCGCCGCCGCGACGGCGGGCTGCGCGTCCGGCTCGTCGGGTGAGGACTCGGGCACGACCACCATCACCGTGGCGGGCATGCCTCCCACCACCGCCGCCAAGACCCGCAAGCAGTTCCTCGACGCGGTCGCCGCGTTCGAGAAGGCCAACCCCACCATCAAGATCAAACCGACCGACACGCAGTGGGACGCCAGGACGTTCGCGACCAGGCTGGCCGGTGGAAACGCGGAGACGGTGCTGACCGTGCCGCTCACCGAGCCGCCGGGGCTCATCGCCCGCCGCCAGGTCGCCGACCTCAGCGCCGAGATCAAGAGCCTGCCGCACGCCGGAGACTTCGACCCCCGCGCGCTGGCCCCCGCGACCGGCGCGGACGGCAAGGTCTACGGCCTGCCCGTCACCGAGTACGCGCTGGGCCTGGTCTACAACCGCGCCCTGTTCACCAAGGCCGGGCTCGACCCGGACCAGCCGCCGGCCACGTGGGACGAGGTCAGGGCGGCCGCCAAGAAGATCGCCGGGACGGGCGTGGCCGGCTACACCCAGATGACGGTCAAGAACACCGGCGGCTGGATCCTGACCGCGATGACCTACTCCTTCGGCGGGCGGATGGAGAAGCAGGAGGGCGTCAAGCAAGAGGGCGACAAGTACGTCTCCTCGCTCATGGACGGCCCGGCGGAGCAGGCGCTGCGGCATCTGTCCGCGATGCGCTGGCAGGACGACTCCATGGGAGCCAACCAGCTGCGCACCCAGCAGGACGCGGAGCGCGACTTCGCGGCCGGCAAGATCGGCATGCTGATCGGCACCGTGAACAGCTACAACCGCTACACCACCCTCTACTCCGGCAAGCCGGACGACTTCGGCATCGCGGCGCTGCCGCAGCAGGGCGCGGGCAAGGCGACGCTGCTGGGCGGGCTGGTGGCGGCCGTCAACGCCAAGGCCACGGCCGCGCAGCGGGCCGCCGCGGTGAAGTGGATCGACTTCTACTACCTCAAGCCCAACTACGACCCGGCGGCCGCCGAGCAACTGGCCGTGGCCAACGCGGCGGACAAACTGGCCGTCGGCCTGCCCACGCTGCCGTTCTACGGCACCTCGGTGGCGGGCCCGGTGAACACCGCGATCGCCAAGCACGCCAACATCCCGGTGGCGAACTTCGCGCCCTACGTGAGGGACACCGACAAGCTGGAGTACGTCGTCGAGCCCCCGGTCGCCGCCCAGGACCTGTACGGCGCGCTCGACACCGCCGTGCAGGCCGTGCTGACCCGCAAGGACGCCGACCCGCGCGACGAGCTGACCAAGGCGGCGGCCCGAGTCGCGCCGCTGCTTGAGAAAGCACAGTGACCCGGGGCAAAGGCGTCGCGGCCGCGCTGTTCCTCATCCCGACGGTGCTGGTCTTCGGCCTGTTCTCGTGGTGGCCGATCATCCGCAGTGTGGTGCTCGGCTTCCAGCGGACCAATCTGGTCGAGGCGGCGACGTTCGCGGGCTTGGACAACTTCCGCACGCTGCTCGCCGACCCCCTGCTGGGCCTGGCGGTGCGCAACACGTTGCTGTTCACCGGCCTGGCTCTGGTGATCGGCTTCCCGCTGCCGATCTTCCTGGCGGTGCTGATGTCGGAGCTGCGGCGCGGCTCCGGGCTGATGCGGGTGCTGGTCTACCTGCCGGTGGTGGTGCCGCCGGTGGTGGCCGTGCTGATGTGGAAGTGGTTCTACGACCCGGACTCCGGCCTGTTCAACCAGCTGCTCGGGCTGGTCGGGCTGGGACCGTACCCCTGGCTGCAGTCCACCGGCATGGCGATGCCGAGCCTGGTCCTGGAGGCGACCTGGGCGGGCGCCGGCGGCGCCGTGCTCATCTATCTGGCGGCGCTGTCCAGCGTGCCGACCGAGCTGTACGAGGCGGCCGAGCTGGACGGCGCGTCCATCTGGCGCAGGTTGTGGCACGTGACACTGCCGCAGCTGCGGCCCATCCTGTTGATCATGCTGCTGCTCCAGGTGATCAACACCTTCCAGGTGTTCACCGAGCCGTTCGTGCTGACCGACGGCGGGCCGGAGGACTCGACGGTCACGGTGCTGCTGCTGATCTACCGGTACGCCTTCGTCAACGGCGACTACGGCACGGCGGCGGCGTTGAGCGTGAGCCTGGCCGTGGTGCTGGCCGTGCTGTCGGCCGTGTACCTGCGGCTCACCAGAACTTGGGGGACGAAGTGAGGGGAGTGATCTCCGAGACCGAACGGCGCGGGCTGCGCCTCGGACTGGGCACCACCCAGGTGCTGCTCATCGTGGCCCTGCTCCTGGAGGGTGCCGGGCCGATCTACTGGATCTTCAAGGGCGCGATCTCCTCCACCCAGGAGTCGCTGCGCAGCCCGCTGGCCCTGTGGCCGGCGGACGTGCGATGGTCGAACCTGACGGAGGCGTGGACGACCCTGGAGGTCGGTCACTACCTGACGAACACCGTCGTGCTCGTCGGCGGCTCCTGGTTCACCCAGCTGTTCGTCGCGACGACAGGCGCCTACGCGCTGTCGGTCCTGCGGCCCTCCTACGGCAAGTACGTCTACGGCGCGGTCCTGGCGACACTGTTCCTGCCGGGCACGGTCTCGATGGTCTCGCTTTATCTGACCGTCCTGGATCTGTCCATCGCCAACACCCCGCTGTCGGTGTGGTTGCCCGCCGGTGCGCACGCCTTCAACGTGCTGCTGGTCAAGCAGTTCTTCGACGGCATACCCAAGGAGCTGTTCGAGGCGGCGCGCCTCGACGGCGCCGGGCCGTGGCGGGTCTTCACCCGGGTGGTGCTGCCGATGTCGCGGCCGATCTTGGCCGTGGTATCACTGCTGGCTGTCATGAACGCGTGGAAGGACTTCCTCTGGCCCATGATCGCCATCACCGACACCGAGAGTCAGCCGCTGGCGGTGGCCCTGCCCCGGCTGGCCGACACTTCGGATCAGGCCCTGCTCATCGCCGGGATGCTGATCGCCATCATCCCGCCGGTCCTGGTGTTCCTGCTGTTCCAGCGGCAGATCATCCGGGGCATCGCCTTCACGGGGCTGAAGGGATGAGGGTCCTGGTCACCGGCGCGGCGGGCCGCCTCGGCTCCGCCGTACTGACAGAGCTCGCCTCCCGCGACATCGCCGTGACCGCGCTCGTCGCGGAGGATCCCGGCCCGCTGGCGGCGGAGCGGGTCGTCGTGGGCGACGCCCGCGATCCGGCCGCCGTCCGCGCGGCGCTCGACGGGGCCGACGCCGTCATTCACACGGCGGCGCTGGCCTCGCCCGAGGTGGCGGCGCCCGAGGTGGTGTTCTCGGCCAACACGCAGGCGACGTTCGTGGTGCTGAACGAGGCGGGGGAGCAGGGGGTACGGCGGGCGGTGATCGCCAGCAGCCTGTCGATCACCGGCCTGCCCTTCGCCCGGTCGCGTCCGAGTCCGCCGTATCTGCCGTTGGACGAGCGGGTGCCGTTGCTGATCGAGGATCCGTACGCGCTGTCCAAGCAGGTGGACGAGGCCACGGCGGCGATGACGCACCGGCGGCACGGCATGATCGTCGCCGCGCTGCGCTTCCCCTTCCTCGGCGACCAGGCCAGGCTCGCCGCGCGCGCCGAGCGGCTGGCCGGGGATCCGGCCGCCGGGGCCTCGGAGGTGTGGAGCTACCTCGACCTGCGTGACGCCGCGCGGGCCTGCCTGCTCGGGCTGACGGCCCCGCTGTCCGGCGCGCCGGTCATCTTCGTCGCCGCACCCGAGACGCTCATGACGACGCCCACCGAGGAACTGCTCGCGGCACACCACCCCGGCGTGCCGTGCCGTACGGCGCTGCCCGGCAGGACGGTGGCCATCGATCTCGAACCGGCCAGGCGGCTGCTCGGGTTCACCGCCTTGCATCCGTTGCCAGAGGAGCGACAATCATGATCATGCCGGAGACGCAGGCGCCGTGGCAGGCCAGGGACGGGCTGCGCATCACCGGTGTGCGCACGATCGCCACCGCCCCGGGCGGCGTCCCGCTCGTCGTCGTGCGGATCGACACCTCAGAACCCGGCCTGTACGGCCTGGGCTGCGCCACCTTCACCCAGCGCTTCCACGCCGTGGTGGCCGCGATCGAGCGGCACATCGCGCCCATGGTCATCGGCCGGCATCCCGCCGACATCGAGGACATCGGCCGGATGCTGCACTACTCCTCGTACTGGCGAGGCGGGCCGGTGCACAACAACGCGCTGTCCGGCATCGACCAGGCGTTGTGGGACATCGCCGGCAAGCGTTTCGGCGTGCCGGTGTACGAGCTGCTGGGCGGGCGGGTCAGGGCGGCCGCCGCCGTCTACACCGGGGCCCGAGGTGGCGAGGTCGAGGAGTCGATCGAGCGGGCCGCCGCGCTCGCCGAGCAGGGCTACCGCTACGTACGGCTGCAGGCGGGCGGGCCGGGGCTCGGCACGTACGGCGGCGTCGGCACGCCCGGCGCCTATCCGGGCAGCCCCCACCCCGACGGCTGGGACGTCGGCCACTACCTGCGGAGCACGCCGAAGCTGTTCGAGCGCGCCCGCGAGGTCCTCGGTGACGAACTCGGCCTGCTGCACGACGCGCACAACCGGCTCACGCCGAAGGAGGCCGTGGTGCTCGCGCGGTCGCTGGAGCCGTACCGGCTGTTCTTCCTGGAGGACCCGCTCGCGCCCGAGCACTTCGACCGGCTGCCCGAGGTGCGGGCGGCGGCGCCGATGCCGATCGCCTCCGGCGAGCTGGTCTCCTCGGTGACCGACGCGGCGCGGCTCATCACCTCCGGCGGCGTCGACTACCTGCGCCTGCACGTCTCAGCCGTCGGCGGGCTGACGCCCGTGCGCAAGCTCGCCGCGTTGTGCGAGCTGACCGGCGTGCGGACGGCCTGGCACGGGCCGCCGGACGTGTCGCCGGTGGGCGCGGCGGCCAACGTCACGCTCGACGTCACCAGCCCCGCGTTCGGGATCCAGGAGGCGCACGTCTACCCGGAGACCGTGCACGAGGTGTTCCCCGGCACGTTGCGGACGGTGAACGGCTACATCACCCCCTCCGACCGGCCCGGCTGGGGCATCGACCTCGATGAGGGCGCCGCCAAGCGGTACCCGCCCGAGACACACCTGCACGAGCGGTGGGCCGCGCGGGTGCGCAGGCCCGACGGCGGGATCGAGGCTCCGTGAACTACTACTTCTTGGGGGATATGCCATGAGACCCAGCGGTCGTCCTCGTCAGGCGGACATCGCCCGCCTGGCCGGCGTCTCACAGCCGACCGTGTCGCTGATCCTCGGCGGCGGCGCCGCCGCCATGGGCATCGCCGAGGAGACCCAGCGCAAGGTCATGGCGGCCGCCGAGCAGCTCGGGTACGTTCCCGACCCGATCGCCACCCGCCTGGCGGCCGGTCAGAACAACCTGCTCGGCCTCTACACCTTCACCTCGACCTTCCCCACGGAGATGTCGCACGCCTACTACCCGTTCCTGGTGGGCATCGAGGAGGAGTCGGCGGCGCAGGGCTACGACCTGCTGATGTTCATCGCCTCCAGCGTCACGGGCGAGCGCCCGCACGCCCAGGTGCTCAACCGGGTACGCCTGGCCGACGGCTGCCTGTTCCTGGGCAGGCACCTGCCCGTGCCGGAGATGGACCGCCTGCTGGCCACCGATCTGCCCGTCGTCTACATAGGGCGGCACGACGAGTTCGGCGACCGCCTGCCCTATGTCGGCGCCGACTACGTCTCCGCCGGCGCCGCCGTGGTGCGGCACCTGGCGGAGCTGGGCCACGAGCGCGTCCTGTACGTACGCGAAGCCGACGAGGCGATCACCTCCGTCGACAGGGAGGCGGGCTTCAGGCGCGGCATGGACGAATGCGGGCTGGCCGCCGAGGTGGTGCGCACCGACGGCGCCGACCTGACCCCCGAGCGGCTGCGCGCCTGGCGCGACCAGGGCGTCACCGCGCTGGTCACCGAGGCCACCGACACCGACGCCGCCCACCGCGCCCTCCTGGCGGCCGCCGAGGAGGCGGGTCTTCGCTTCCCCGACGACCTCTCCCTGGCCACGCTCGGCGACCCCGCCGACCGCCCGGCGGGTCTGACCGGCTTCGCCGTACCCCGTCGCGAGATGGGGGCCGCGGCCGTGCGGCTGCTCACGAAACTCATCGCGGGAGACCGTACGGTCCCCAGGCACCAGCTCATGACCTGCGAGCTGGAGCCGGGCGAGACCGCGGCACCTCCCCGCTAGCCCTCCCGAAAGGCAGCACCCATGACCGACATCCTCATCGTCGGCGGTGGGCTCGGCGGCGTCGCCGCGGCCCTGGCCGCCTGCCGCGCGGGCCACGACGTCGTCCTCACCGAGGAGACGGACTGGATCGGCGGCCAGCTCACCGCGCAGGCCGTACCCCCTGACGAGCACCCGTGGATCGAGAGCTACGGCGCCACCGCCACCTATCGTGAGGTGCGCGGCTCCATCCGCGACTACTACCGCCGCTGGTACCCCATGACGGGCGGCGCGCAGCGCTGGCGCGAGCTGAACCCCGGCGCCGGATATGTCAGCAAGTTGTGCCACGAACCACGCGTCTCCCTGGCGGTCCTGCAAGCCATGCTGGCTCCCCACGTGGCCGCCGGGCGCCTGCGCGTCCTCCTCGAACACCGGCCCGTCGACGTCGAGGTGGACCGTGACCGCGTCAGCGCCGTCACACTGCTGGACCTCCGCTCCGGCGACTCGCACACCATCGCCGCCGCCTACGTCCTCGACGCGACGGAGACCGGCGAGCTGCTGCCGCTGGCGAAGACGGAGTACGTCACGGGTGCGGAGGCCCGCGGTGAGCACGACGAGCCGCACGCGCCGGAGGAGTACCAGCCGCTGAACATGCAGGGCATCACCTACTGCTTCGCCGTCTCCCACCACGACGGCGAGAACCACGTCATCGACCGGCCCGCGGACTACGGATTCTGGCGCGATTACCGGCCCGATTTCTGGCCCGGCCCGCTGCTCGGCTTCAGCGCGCCGGACCCGCGCACCCTGGAGCCCGAAGCCCGCTGGTTCGACCCCAACCCGTCCGGTGACCCCCGCGCGGTGCTGGCCGACCAGAGCGCCCAATCAGGGGACAAGGACCTGTGGATGTTTCGCAGGATCCTCGCCCGCGACCTGTTCGAGCCCGGCTTCGCCGCCTCCGACATCACGTTGGTCAACTGGCCGCTGAACGACTACTGGCTGCGCCCGATCATCGAAGTCGACGCCGACACTGCGGCGCTGGCGCACAAGGAGGCCAAGCAGCTGTCGTTGTCGTTGCTGTACTGGCTCCAGACCGAAGCTCCCCGCGCTGACGGCGGCACCGGTTTCCCCGGGCTCCGGCTCCGCCACGACGTGGTCGGCACCGCCGACGGGCTGGCGAAGTCCGCCTATGTCAGGGAATCGAGGCGGATCCGCGCGGTCACCACCGTCACCGAGCACCACGTCTCCAGGGCCATCCTCGGCGACCGTGGCACGCTGCGGCACCACGACTCCGTCGGAGTCGGCGCGTACCGCATCGACCTGCACCCGTCGACCGGCGGGGACAACTACATCGACATCGCCAGCGTGCCCTTCGAGATCCCGCTCGGCGCGTTGCTGCCGGTCAGGATGCGCAACCTGCTGCCCGCAGGGAAGAACATCGGCACCACGCACATCTCCAACGGGTGTTTCCGCCTGCATCCGGTGGAATGGAATGTGGGCGAGGTCGCGGGTCAGCTGGCCGCGTACTGCCTGCGCCGGGGGGTGGAGCCGCAGGAGGTCAGGGAGAAGGAGACCTTGCTGGAGGAGTTCACCGGGGAGCTGGACCAGATCGGGGTCGAGCGCCACTGGCCGGCACCGGCGGGCTACTGACCCTGTTTTTGTCGGAGCGGTGGCTCACACTCGCCATGGACACCACCCATCGAGGAGGGGAACCCATGGCGAGGGGATCCAGACGGGGAAAGTCACGGAGAAGAAGACAGGACATATGGGTCCTGGGAGTCGCGGGTGTGGCCATCGCCGCAGCGGTCGTGGCCTCGTTCGTCCGCGACCATCCGGTCTGGGCGGCGGCGATCGTCTGCCTGGCCCTGGCGGTGCTCGGCGGCGGGCTGCTCCTGCGCTACCAGGCCATCGAGGCACGCAGACGGCAGTTCCTGGCGGCCAACGTCGAGTTGGAGAAGATCGACCGGATGTCCGGAACGCAGTTCGAGCATCTGGTCGCCCAGCGGATGATCGCCGATGGCTTCCGGCAGGTCCGCGAACGCGGCCGTAGTGGCGACGGTGGGGTAGACATCACCGCCGTCGCTCCCGGACACGGAAAGTACGCCATCCAGTGCAAGCGCTACAGCAAGACCGTCGGCGCGCCCGACGTCCGCAACTTCCTGGGCGCGCTCGCCAACACCTTCGCCGGGCACACCGGAGTCCTGGTCACCTCGGGGAGCCTGACCCGTCAGGCCCGGCTGGAGGCGCTCGGTGCCCGGGAGCCGCTGATCCTGGTCGAACGCGATCGGCTGGCGGACTGGCTGCTGGGCACGGTCTCGCTCCTGCCCGCACGGCCGAACGGGGTCCTGATCGAAGGAGAGGAGCCCGCGGGCTGAAACCGCAGGTCACACTAGGCTTCCCGGCCGGCGTGTGCTCGGCGCGGATGGCGCTCTATGCGGCTTCTGGATGTTCTCTGTATGGCTCATCCGCACTCTTGATCTCCAGCAAGAGCGCTTGGAACGACCCCATAGACCCATGCGCGGCTCCGGCACGCGTTGAAAGGATTGGTATGAGACCCAAAGCTGTGCTCACGGCGGGGTTCGCCCTGTTCATCTGTCTCGCATCGGGCCAGGGCGCGTTAGCGAGCACGGGGGCCGAGGCCACTCCGACGCCGTCCGCTACGCCGACCGCCACCCCCACCCCCACGCCGACCTCTGGGACGGACAACAACGACCCGCCGAACCAGGTGGAGGGGCCGCAGGTGTCGACCCTGGCCGCCCCGCGTTTCCAGCTCCCCTTCCCCTGCGGTCAGAAGTGGACCGGCAACTCCAGCGGCAGCAGCGCGCACCGGTCGTATGAGATCGACTTCAACCGGGGCAGCACGCCGGACGCCGACCGCGGGGACACCGTCGTCGCCGCCGCTGCGGGCACCGTGGTCATCTCGGCCCACCAGGGCTCGACCAACGGTTACGGGAACCTGGTCAAGATCGACCACGGCGGTGGCTACACGACCTTCTACGCGCACCTGAACTCGCGCGCCGTCGCCGCCGGCGCCAAGGTCACCCAGGGCCAGAAGATCGGCGCGGTCGGCAACACCAGCAAGCCGGGCAACGGCATCTCGCCGCACCTGCACTTCGAGGTGCGCAAGGGCACCAGCTACCCGTCGAGCATCCAGAAGGCCGTCTTCAACGGGGCCACGTTCGGCTACCCGAACCAGACCCTCACCTCCAAGAACTGCGGAGGCGGCGGCAACCCCAACACTGCCGAGTCGGTGTGCGGCAGCGGTTACAAGGTGATCGACTCGGCTGCCCTGGGCACGGCGGGCAAGGTCTACCTGCTGTTCAACTCGGCCAACGGCAAGAACTGCGTGGCCACCATCAAGTCGACCTCCCTCGGCAAGGCCACCGCCACCAGCGCCTACCTGGAGGTGAAGGGCAAGACGCGGGCCACCGACACGGGCAATTTCACCTACTACGCGGGCCCGGTAGTCGCCAGCGCGGCGGACAAGTGCGTCAAGTGGGGCGGCAAGGCCGGTGCGTCCACCTACAACAGCCCCTTCGAACACTGCACCTGACGTGCACCGCACCTGACGTTTGAGCCATGAGCGCCGCCGCCCTTTCATGGGTGGCGGCGCTTTTTCTGGCGCCTGGGCTGATGCAACTATGGTGCGTTATTCGCCGTACTTCTTCGCATAGAGGGTTATCAGCGTGGAGGTGCTGACCCGGCTGCCGCCGGCAGGGGATTGCCGGGTGACGACCCAGTTGCGGTCGTACACCTGGAAACGGTTCTGGCCGGTGGCGTCCTTGTCGTTGAGGATGTAGAAGCCCGCTGCTTGCAACCTGTCTTGGCCTGCTTGGAGGTTCATGCCGACGACATTCGGCAGCTTCTTCTTCGACGCCTTCGCCTCTGTGGTCGGGCTGGGCTTTTTCGCTTTGGTGGCCTTGGTTGCGGTGGCGGTGGGTGCTTGATCTGACCCGGCGACCGTCTTGCCCGGTGCGGGCAAGTTGATGGGCCCACACGCGGTGAGGCAAATGATGACGAAGAGGGCGGGGAGTGCTGGGCGAAGTTGCCGCATCGGTGTGTCCTCAGATCGCGAAGAAACGGAACGCACCGTTAGACGATCAAGCGTGAGAGATGGTTTCGGCAATCGGCCCGCTACGTGCAGGCCATAAGGCGCCTAGCCGCTAAGGGCTTTCGACCACAAAACTAAGTGGTGGTCTATTCGAACTCCAAGAAGCCGGCTGTCTCACGATTCGTTGTCATCGCGGCGTACGACGACGGATCCCCTGCCGGGCTTGGTGATGATCAGCTGACGTTCGCGAAGGATGGCGAACGCTTTGCGGATGGTGTCACGGCCGACGGCGAAGTAGCCCTGGAGTTGTACCTCGGACAGCACAGTACGCGGCGGGTAGTCGCCGGCTTGGATGCGCTCTCCAACCCAGTCGGCTATCTGCTCGTATCGGTAGAACTCGGGGTTCCAGTCGTCGGAAGTCCAGGGCGTGTCAGGCAACATCACAGGCGGACCCTAGACCGTCACCTACTTACATACATAGACCCAACAGTACAGGTCGCGTCCAGACTAGTCCTAGACAGGTGGGTATAGGTGAGCCTAAGGTTGTGCCACAACGGAGGCAGGCGAAAGGAGTTCAGGCGATGGAGCTGTATGGCGGTTATCTCGGGGAGGTGTCGTTCGGCGGGATGCGCGGTGGCGATCAGGGCGAGGAGGAGGGCGAGAGTTGTGTTCTGATCGTCTCGATTCCTGACATAGAGCTCGATTCCTGACATAGAGCTCGATTCCTGACATAGAGCTCGATTCCTGACATAGAGCTCGATTCCTGACATAGAGGACGCCGGAGCTCTGCATGGCTCGAAGGCCTCGGCCAGTACGGGAGCGCCTGAGTAAGTCCATCCCGTGTCCGGAACTTGATGACGCGATCCTCCTTGGAGATCAGCATGATCATGGAGGAATTCCATGGCCCGCACCTGAAGCCCCTACGAAAGGGGTACACCGCGATCGACTGGTCCGACTCGGTGGCCAGAAGCAACTCCGTCAGGGTCCGAAGCCACACGTGCGAATGCTTGATCACGGTGTACGAGTTCTGCGTGGCGGGCGGACTCGGCTCCGCCGTACGGAGAGGTCGTCGGAGGGCATCCGTCTCAGTGAGAGTCCTTGGCTTCGGGTCGCCGACGCGAAGCGGCTGTGGGAACGGCTCCTTCAGGGGCACGCCCAGTAGTGCTGGTGGCCCTATGTAAGCGAGCATTCCAACTTCGGAGTCTTCCCCGGAGTTCTTAAGAGCATGGACCGTTTTGAGGGGTTCCAGGAGTTCGTGCGTGCCCGTCAGCAATCGCTGATGCGGACGGCGTACCTGCTCACTGGAGACACCCATCTCGCCGAGGATCTGTTGCAGACGGTCCTCACCCGTGTCGCCTCACACTGGCCCAAGCTCACCAAGGGCGGTAATCCCGAGGCCTACGCCCGTAAGGCCCTGGTCAACCAGAACATCTCCTGGCGCAGACGCAAGCGGGTCGAGCTGCCGGGAAGCGAGTTGCCGGAGGTCGGCCAGTCGCACGACGAGGCGACCGTGCGGCGGCTCGCCTTGCTTCAGGCGCTCGCCCAGCTCACCCCGAAACAGCGGACGGTGATCGTGCTGCGTTACTACGAAGATCGCACCGAACACGAGACCGCCCAGCTCATGGGCGTCTCGCTGGGCACGGTCAAGAGTCAGACGCATTACGCGCTGTCGAAGCTGCGCGCGCTCACCCCGCAGGAGGTGGACAGATGAACACGCTCCGTGATGATCTGCACGAGCTGGCCGCCCACGTTCCCGACGTCGACCTGGCCGACCTGGCGATCAGGGGAGCGCGCCGCCGCAGCCGTGTGGTCCGCCTGTCGCTGGCCGCCGCAGCCGCGGTGGTCGTCGGGATCGCCGGCGGCTCCGTCATGCTGCTCCAGCAAGAGGTACGGCGGGTGCCGCCGGTCGTACTCACACCACCGGAGACCAAGGCGCTCCCGCTGCCCGAGAAGGGGGTCGCGCCGGTACAGCAGGCTTATCGGCCGTCCTGCGCAGAAGGGTGCAAGCAGGACGGGTGGCGCATCGTCACCCAAAACGGCGAAATCTACCAGCTGCCCGCCGGACCGGGGCCGGTGACGGCCACGGCTGACGGTCGCCGGATCGCCTACTACAGCGTGCAGAGCCGCGGCATCGTGGTGCGCGACCTGGCCAGTGGCCGGATCTGGAAGTCACCGCTGAAGCAGCCGAAGGAGGACTTCGCCGACGAGTACGCCCTTCGGATGTCACCCAACGGGTTGCGTTTCATCGTCTCCGGTTGGGGTGGCCGGCGTCAGCCGAAAATGCTCGTGGACGTCGAGCAGGGGACAGTGGAGGAACTGGACAAGGGCTGGTGGCCGGTGAGCGTGGCAGATGGTGACGGCCCGGTGGTGCTGGCCAAGCCGTACGACAACACCACCCAGGTCTGGGTGCGTGGCCATAAGCCGGTCACCATCCCCGACTTCACCTACGCTTTCAGCGCCTTGAACCCCGATGGCCGCACGCTCGTTCGAGTGGGGCAGGTCCTGCGCCGTACGGCGCCCATGGTGCGGAGAGACGGAACGATCGTCATCTTCGACGCCCTCACCGGGGCCACCCAGAAGCGGGTGGCGGTGTCCGGCCTTCCGGAGAACATGCTGCCGGACAAGCTGGGCGGTTGGTTGACGGCCGACGAGATCACGCTGATCGCCGTCGAGCAGTCGTCCACGAGCGGTGCGTCAGAGGTGGCCTACGCGGTGAATGTGCGGACGGGAAAGGCCCGTGAGCTCTTCCCGCTCCACGCGGAAGGTAAGTACGCCGTTCCCGGCGTGGTGGGTTGATCCGGCGGCTGCGGATCAGTCGCCGGTATTGCCTGGTCATCTGTATCGCTGGGGGATGACCAGGCCGGGGCGTTCATCGTCCCAGGCCATGGAACTCATCTTCCACTCGCCCGCCAACCGGACGAACTGAGTTGAGATGAGGCCTTCTACGGTGAACCGCGCCCCGTTCAAGACGCCCTCTTTCCGGTAGGTGCTGAAACGATGAGCCACGTTGCCGAATGTCTCCGTTGTCGCCGCCGACTCGGTTTCGCGGAAGGCCGTGAGCTCGCCCGCCTCGAACAGCTTGCCGCGAGAAGTCGCGAATTGGGCGACGGTGAGGATTTCCGGGTCGCCGGGACCGCTCCTGATCAGCCTGCCGTCCATGATGAAGAGATCGTGGATCGCGGCGTAGGACGGCCGGCCACCCTTGTCGAACGAGACCGCCTTGAAGAAGGATTCGATCAATTCTCTAAGCTCGTCCATGAACGAGACCCTTTCACTGGATCAGCAGCTAGTCACCAGGGGTTCGCGAGATCCTGGCCTCGGTGCGGCGGAAACTTCCCGAAATCACCTGATCGGGATGGGTTTGGGGTTCTAGAGTCTGTCCGTGGCTCATGAGGACGAGGCGACGGTGGTCTGGGTGACCGAGGCGGAGGCGGCGGCCAATGTGCAGGCCGTTTCCGCCAGCATGATGGGGTGTGCCTCATTGAGGCGCATTCTCCGATCCAATCCTCTGTGCCACCAACCACAACCATATATAGCCGCCGAGGCATACCAGTTGAAGCGGGATCAGAGCCAGCACCAGCCAGCGAGGAAAGTCGAAGAGGGCAATGCTAGCCATGGCCATCAGAAACACCGCTAGCAAGCAGGCGGCCTTGGCAATCAGTTGGCCCGCTCTGATTCCACCCCGGTGACGCTGCCATCGTGCATGCAGCAGCTTAGTGTTCAGCGCCAGCAAACCGAACGCCCCGACCGCGCAGGCCATGACGAACGCTGCCCAGTGAAGTACGCCCATCCATGCATTCCAGGTCATCCGCCGGGGCCTTCCTGAAGAACTGGTTGCGAGGGCGGAGTAGTTCCACCCAATTGGGCGTTCTGCCGAACTGTCACTGTAGATCAAGGACGCCACCCCCGCTTCACATCGGCGTGATAGGCCATAGAAAGCACCCCTTGAGGGCCTTTCGCTCCGTCTGCTCGACGTGGCCGTCATCGCGGCTGCTGAGCGCCGTCGAGTACTCCCGAAGCTCACCGTGATCGACGGTCCTTCTTCTTGAGCATGTAGTGCGGGTACTTCAGTCGTGGCTCTACCAGTGACACCACGACTTCGGCGTATGTATGGCGGCTCCCCCGGCGGAATTTTCGGGGTATCCGGGCCGGCCCAGGTCGATGAGGTGGCGCAGCTTCCGGCGACTGTCACTGGCGATGGTCAGGGTAGCGCGTAGGCAGTCCTGGAGCTCTCGACGGAAAGCCTTTGAACCGAGCGCTGGATCATCGCCGAACAGACGCTCGACCGCATGCCGTTGCCAGTCGACCGCCGACTGGGAGAGCACCCGGCGGTCGACCCAGGTGCCGGCCAGTGGAGCTCCTCCAGGGTGAAGAAAGAGCTGACGTCCCGGAGCCGGCGAGGTCAGGGTGTCCTTGGGCTGCTGAAGTCCAGCATGCGTGTCGCGACGTGCAGCGCGCGACATGACAAGGTCGTCATGCTCGCGAACGTCGACCGTCGCGCCGTTCTCGGGCTCAAATTCGCTGCCATTGTGCCGGAACGGCTGGCACTGGACATGCGGGTAGGCGGCCACGGAACGCGAGCATCCCGTGGCCGCCGAAGCCGAAGAGGTTACTTCAGGCCGTACGCGCGGTCGACGGTCTGGGTGACCGTGCCGCCAGTCTTGTCTTCAGCGTTCACCCGCAGTGATACGAAGCCGCTGGTGGCGGCCAGTGCTGGGTGGAGGATGCGCACTCGGAAACGGCCGTCGCCGAGCTTGCGCACGTTCTCGGCCTGGCGCCAGGTGGTGCCGTCGTCGACGGAGTACTCCACCCGGGCCGAGCGTGCCTCCGAAGCCGAACGCGCCGCCGGGCGGGCGGTCAGCTCGAAGGTGAAAGGCCGCCCGGAAGAGGCCCGGTTGAGCAGGTCCACCGGCAGGTCGTACCTGAGCACCAGAGCAGGCTGGAACGCGCAGGCGGGACCGAAGCTGCACGTATGGTCGCGCGGCTTGCCGGAGGGCGCTCCCGTCGAGGTGAACCGCCAGCCGGAGGTCACCTTGGGGGACAAGGTCCGGTAGGTGGTGTCCACCGTGTCCAGCCGGTACGCCGACGGTCCAGCGGGCACGGTGAACGAGCGGGGGCCCCAGCCTTGCACCGGGATCTCGGTGCCGCCCGCCATGAGACGGGGAGCGGAGGAGACCGTGCTCAGGTCGCTGTAGTGGCGCGGGTCCGAGTCCAGCCACTGCTCGGCGGGTACGAACCGGTCTCCGTCCCGGCACAGCGCGCAGGGCGCCGGCCCGGCGGCGGCGCCGGGCACCAGCGGGGCCTTGAACCAGTCCTCGTCCGTACCGGCCGCCCGCCCGAACGTGTCCTGCGAGCGCAGCTCCAAGCCCTGGTTGCCGACCGCGCGTGACCAGCGCACGTCATCGCGGACCGGGCCGTAGTACTCGGTACGTTCGAAAGGCATCGTCACCCACTGCCCGAACGACAGCTCGGCGGCACCGGCGGACGACGTCACCAGCAGGTGTCCCTGGGCGTTCGGCTGGTCGGCGTGGTAGCGGGTCTCGACGCGGGCCAGGCGGTCCCGGTCCAGCTTCTCCGGCTTGCGGGGGATCTTCCCCTTCGAGTCGTACCGCAGCCGGTAGAAAGAGGGCTCCCCGGAGTACGGCGTGAGCCGCAGCGAGGTCGTCCCACGCTGGACGACGGCCCGCAGCGAGCGGCCCTGCGCCGCGTCCAGTCCGAACCGCAGGAACCTGGTGTCGGCGAAGCCCGGCAGCCGCGTCCCGGCCCCGTCGGCGTCGTAGAAACCGATGAAACCGGCGGCGCCGCCCTGCTTGGCCAGCGCGGACGCCTCGTCCATCCGCGGGGTCGCGTCGCTGTACGGCGTCGGGCCGGCGCCCAGCGGCACCCCCACCAGGACCAGCTTGCCGGTGAGGTCCAGGCCCTCGAAGTCCGCCGGCCTGCCCTGACCGGCGTAGATCAGGGGATAGTCGGTGGGCTTGGTGATGAGCGAGCGGACCGTGTCGACCTCGTAGGACGGGTCGAGGGTGAGCCGGCCCGCCGTGGCGGCGGCCAGCACGCCGGGCTCCATCTGCCACATGTGCGACAGGCTCATCGTGCCCGCCTTGACCGACGACACCGGCGTGGCGTACAGGTCCACGTGCCTGCCGTTCTCCGTGCTCGCCGTGATCGAGATGGGGGAGGGGCGGTCGGTGAAGGTCCGGACGTACTGGACCTTGCCCTCGGCGTCCATGGCGGCGCGCGAGGTCGGCTTGAGCGGGACGGTGTCGCGGGCGTCCAGGTCGAGGGTCTGGTCGTCCTTCAGGGTCACGTCGCGGATGACCAAGGAGGTGCGGGTCCTCATGTAGGTCTCGTTCGCGACGGCGATCACCTCGTAGTCACCGTCCGGGAGGTACTGCTCGCCGTTCCCGGTCAGGTCGAGGCGGCCGTAATAGTACGCGTACGGATGGAAGGGGTCATCCGGGCTGTTGCTCCGCCGCAGCGGGATGACGTAGACCAGCGGCCCCAGCCGCCCGCCCTGGCCGGGACGGGAGGAGAACTCCTTGGCGCCGTACGAGTTCGTCAGTGAGATCTTCAGCAGGTGCGTGTCCGGGCCCGTGTAGTAGCTGAAGGGCGTGGCCAGGCGGGAGTCGCCCGCGGTCGCGGTGACCCAGCCGCCGTAGGCGCCCTCGGGGCCGAGGGCCGGGTTCACGGTGAGGTCGACGGTGGCGGTGCCGTTCGCGGGGATGGTGACGCTCTCCGCGCCCAGGCGGATCGCGCCCACCGGGGTGGGTCCGCCGCTCCAGGCGCGGGTGTCGGCCTTAAGCGCGAGCGTGACGGGCGCGGCGCCGGTGTTGCGGTACGTGACCTTCTTGGTGACGCTGCCCTTGGCCCGTTCGAGGCGGAGGAAGTCGACGACCGGGTCGGCGAAGACGCTCTGGGTGACCGCGCGCCCGAGGTCCAGCCGCCCGCCGCCCTCCTCGAACCAGTTGTGCTCCGCGTTGCGCGCCGAGGTGGACACGAGGGCGGCGCTCAGCTCGTCGGCGTCCCAGTCGGGATGCTGCTGGGCCAGCACCGCCGCGGCGCCCGCGACGTGCGGCGTGGCCATCGAGGTGCCGCTGAAGGAGGTGTAGCGGTCGTTGCCCGGAATGGACGGCTGGCCGGAGGCGCCGGATCGGGCGGCGACGATGTTGACGCCGGGGGCCACGATGTTCGGCTTGACCGCGGCGTCGTCGAGGCGGGGCCCGATGCTGGAGAAGGGGGCCAGGGTCGTACCGGTGACCTTGTCCACCGCGCCGACCGCGAGCGCCTTGTCGGCGGCGGCGGGGACGCTCACCGTCTGGGGCTCGCCCTCGTTGCCCGCGGCGGCGACGAACAGCGTCCCGTACTTCTTGGTCAGCTCGTTGACCGCCTGGCTCGTCGGGTCCGTGCCGTCGCCGCAGCACACGCCGAGGCTCATGTTCACCACGTCGGCGCCCTGGGCCGAGGCCCATTCCATGCCCGCGATCAGCCAGGACAGCTCGCCGTAGCCGTCGTCGTCGAGCACCTTGCCGATGAGCAGCGACGCGGCGGGCGCGACTCCCCGGTACTTGCCGTCGGAGGCCGCGCCGGAGCCGGCGATGGTGGAGGCGACGTGGGTGCCGTGGCCGACCACGTCGGTGGTGTCCGGGGTGGTGGAGAAGTTCTCGGTGGCGAGGATGCGGCCGGCGAAGTCGGAGTGCCCGGCGTCGATGCCGGTGTCGAGGACCGCCACCTTGGTGCCGGCGCCGTCGAAGCCCTTCTGCCACGCGGTGGGGGCGCCGATGAGCGGGACGCTCTGGTCGAGGGACGCCTTGACGCGGCGGTCGAGCCAGATCTTGGAGACGCCGCTCTTGAGCGTGGTACCCGGCTGGAGTGCCGACCACAGCTTGCCGGACTCGGCGGTCCGCACTGTCACGGCCGCGCCGTGGATGATGTCCAGCGTGCGGGTGCGCTCGGTGCCGGGCAGGGCTTCGGCCGCCTTCGCGCCGGGCTTGCCGTTGTACGTGATGATCAGTGGGATCGCCTTGGCGCGGTTCTCCCGTACGAGCGTCTCGACGTCGAACAGCTCCTCATCGAGGGTGCCCGCGGCCACCAGGTCGGCGGCGTCGGACGGCATGACCAGGGTGCCTCCGTCGCGGTGGGGCAGCGTGGCGAACGTCACCGTCGAGCCGTCGGGCCGGGGCGCGGCCCGGGTGGCTAATTTCGGCGGCTCGCCGTTCTCGCCCGGCGTGTAGTCGACGACGTCGCCGGTGATCAGGGTGACGGTGCTGGGCCCTCTTGTGGGGGCGGTGTTATTGGTCGTGGTGGGCGGGGTCGCCGAGCTGGGTGTGGCGGTGGTGCTGAGCACGAGTGCCATACCGGTGAACACCGCGGCGATGCGGTTGTAGAACAAAGGAGAGGTCCTCCCGTTTTCGGCCTATGGGAGCGCTCCCAAATGGCGCGCTTTCCTTGGTGATCTTTATATCGCGCGCCGTTGCCGCCGAGCCGCCGGGCCTCCGTACGAAGCCGCCGAGCTTCAAGGCCCTCTTCACGAAGCCGCCGCCCCGCCGGTGGAGGCGGGGCGGCGGTTCGTTCCGCCCGCAGGAAGGCGGATGGGGAGAGGTTCGCTCAGGCGACCGAGATCTTGTCCAGGTTCGGGCCGCCGCCCGTCGTGGTCGAGGTCGCCCGGATCACATTGGCACCCGCGTTGAGCGGGACGGTCACTGTGGCGGTGGTCCAGGTCGTCCACGCCCCGGTGGCGGGGAAGGCCAGCTCGTCAGAGGTCAGGACGCCGTTGACCGTGATGTCCATCGGCCGGTTGGACGTGGTGCCGTTCGCGAAGCGCAGGACCACCGTGGCGTTGCCCGCCTGGGCGGCCGTCACCGCGAACTCGACGTAGCTGCCGACCAGGTTGTCATAGTTCACGAACCCGGTGCCGGTGAAGCCCGCGTGGTTGGACTCGACCACACCCTGGGAGATCGTCGCGTTCTCCGCCTGGTACTCCGTGGGCGCCGGCCCGGCCACCTCGGTGTCGAGGTAGTCGAGGTTCGGGCCGCCACCGGCCGTGGTGGAGGTGGCGCGTACGGCGTTCGCGCCCGCGTTGAACGGCGCGGTCACCGTCACGGACTGCCAGGTGGTCCAGGCCCCGGTCGGCGGGAACGGGAACTCGTCGGCGACCAGCACGCCGTTGACCGTGATGTCCATCGGCCGGTTGGTCGTGGTGCCGTTGGCGTAGCGGAAGGTCAGCGTGGTGTTGCCCGCCTGCGTCGCCGGCGCGCTCCACTCCACGTAGCTGCCGACCAGGTTGTCGCCGTTGACGAAGCCGGTGCCGCTGAAGCCCGCGTGGTTGGACTCCACGACGCCCTGGGAGATCGTGGCGTCCTCCGCCTCCAGGAACTCGGTGCCGGGGTTGCCCGGCGTACAGGTGTCGGAAGAGCCGGTGGCGCTGACGCGCAGGGCTCCGCCGGCGGTGTTCTGGCTGTTCTGGACGCAGTAGCCGGTGATCGTCTGGAAGACCATGTCATTCGGGCTGTTGCTGCCCCGCTCGGCCGTGAACCGGTCGAACGACACCGTGCTGCCCGTGTTCGCGATCACCGCGGGCCGGCAGTCGTTGGAGTTGAACTGGACCGAGCTGTCGACGAACTTGATGTCGTGCGCGTTGTGGATGTACCACCCGTACGCCGGCCGGGTGCCGATGCTGTTCGGGTTGTAGTTCGTCGCGTCGTTGCTCGGCACGCCGGTGCCCATGCAGCCGTTGCCGCCGGGGACGGTCAGGTCGACGTTGGTGAAGGTGACGTTGCGGATCCGGTTGCTGGTGTTCGACTCGCCCCACAGGGTGGCGGTGAAGTTGTTGCCGCTCTGGCCGGAGGAGGTGACGTTCTCGTAGGTGATGTTCTCGATGCGGCCGACGCCGGGGCTGCCGCCGCATCGTCTGCGGGTGCCGATCTTCTCGGTGATCGCCGCCCGTACGTTGGTCATCGTGATGTCCTTGTAGTGGACGTCGGAGATGACCGTGCCGTCCATCGACACCATGCCGAGACCCGACTTGTTCGAGCCGTTGATGGAGATGCGCTCGAAGTGGTAGCCGGTGAAGTTGCCGCAGGTCTCCGAGCCGAACATCAGCGCGTTGCAGCACACGGCCGAGAGCTGGGCGTCGGTGACGGTGACGTTCCCGTTGGCGTAGGTCTGGCCGAGTGCCCAGTCGCTCTTGAAGACGAGGGCGTCGTCGTTGGCCGCGATGTTCGGGCGGCGGATCGTGACGTTCTGCGCGCTGATGACGTTCCAGCCGTCACGGTCGCTGGCGGTGTCGATCCGCAGGTCGTCCGAGGTGATGTTGTTGCAGGCGTTGGTGAGCATCGCGAAGTGGCCACCGCGCCGCAGGCGGATGCCGCTGACCGTCAGCCCGTCGCACCGGGTGAGCGAGATGATCTTGTCCGCTTCACCGGAATTGGGGTTGCCGGTGATGAGGTTGCCGCCGCCGTCGATGGTGCCCGTCCCGACGAACCCGATGTTGGTGAGGCGGTCGCCATAGATCATCGCGTTGTGGAAGTGGCTGTGCCCGTAGTCCTGGTAGTTGTCGTTCGGGTTCGACTCCGGCGCGTCGTAGTCGTCGTTGGACGCGCCCATGATGGTGGAGCCGGCATCGAGCTGGAGGGTGACGTTGCTCTTCATGTGGATGGTGTTGGCGGACTTGTAGGTGCCTGACGGGAACTGCACGGTCCCGCCGCCGGCGCTGTTGGCCGCCGTGATGGCCGAATTGATGGCCGAGGTGTCGTTCGTGGAGCCGTTGCCGGTGGCTCCGTAATCCTTGACATTGAACACCGCCAGCGCCCCCGCGGGCTGAGCGGGGATGACGATCGAGAACATCGCCAGAACGACGGCGGCAACCCATGCGGCTGCTCTTGGTAAGGCGGATTCGCTCATGGGGGTGTGTGCTCCTGCCTGACAGTCGGTTGCAGACCTGACGCTCAAGCTAGGCTCAAAGGTCGGATGTGACAAGGGATAGGATTTGGAAACATCCAGATCGAGGGGTTATCGGACATAAAACATCGGGTCTCTAAGCGCCGAAATCACTGCAACCGGTTCCGGTGTTCTGGCGTTTGCCTCCCCCTACTACTCTGAGGCCATGATTCGCCGCGCCACTGTTGACGACGTCCCCGCGATGCTCGAGCTCGTGCATGAGCTGGCCACGTACGAGAAGGCCGCGCATGAGGTGCGGGCGACAGAGGAGCAGCTGCGCGATGTGCTCTTCGGCGCTGAGCCCGCCGTGTTCGCGCATGTCGTCGAACACGACGGTGAGGTGGCCGGGTTCGCGGTGTGGTTCCTCAGCTTCTCGACCTGGCGGGGGACGCACGGGATCTATCTGGAGGATCTGTACGTCCGACCCGAGATGCGCGGGTCCGGCTACGGCAAGGCGCTGCTGGCCGAGCTGGCCCGAATCTGCGCCGAACGCGGCTACCACCGGCTCGAATGGTCGGTGCTCGACTGGAACGAACCGGCCATCGGGTTCTACCGCAAGCTCGGCGCCGAACCCCTCGACGAGTGGACGATGTTCAGACTGACCGACGAACCGCTCAAGCGCCTGGCCGCACACGCGGACGAACCGCGCTAGAACTCTCGGGCACTGGGCTTCTCACGGCGGCGGCTTTCTCTCGTGTATTGGCTTTCTCTCGACATCAGACCGCAGGCCGCTCCGTGAGAGGCGGCCTGCGGTCGGTTCGCTGGTCGTTTCGCTCCGTGTGATTAGCGCGTGCGGCTACGTGCCCGCGTGCGTCCGGGAGCGCACACCGCCGGACGCCCGGTCGAACATCTCCACCTTCGCCTCCTCGCCGACGGCCCCCTCGTCGATCTCCATGTGCGTCTCCTCGATGCGGAGCGCGACGCCCAGGGCGAGGAACGTGGGCGCCCATTGACCGACGAAGATCCCCCAGCGGTCCGCCCGGTCGAGGCCGGCCTTCTCCATGTTCCTCGACATCAGCCAGGACGCGATGGACGCACCGATCGACGCGATACCGGCCGCGTACATATGGCTGGACCGGATGCCCATTTTGTGGAGCCTTTTGATCATGATTCCCCCTTTGTTCTGATCCTGTTACCCAAGGTCAGGAGGGGTAATCGTGCTCCTTAGGCGTCAGGCAGGCTTCGCTCAGGTCTCGGTGAGACCAAGTCGCCGCGATCTGTCGGTGGCGGCTGCGATAGTGGGTGCGTGCTTCACTCCTCTCTCCTCCTGCCTTGCCACGTCCGCGAGCTACCCGGCGGCGCCATCGAGCTGATGCCCATCGTGCTGCCCATGACCTTGACCAGCTCTCAGCGCCGCCAGCTCGCCGAAATCCTCCTGGCCGGGCTCGACGAGCCCGACGCGTGTCCCGCCGTCCTCCCCACCCGCCGCGGCCACTTCGTCCACGTGGCCACGTGACCTGCGTCCCGGATTCTTGTACGGCACCGCCGTTACGGCATCGCCTTTACGCCGCTGCCCGCCGCGGCCACGTGATCTCCGTTTTTGGCGCTTTGACTTTCCTGTACGGCACCGCCAGGCCGGCGCCATCCGCCGTACGGGGTCGGTGACCTCCAGGGAGACGGCCTCTGACCCGCACGGGGCCCGGCGCCGTTACGGCGCATCGCTGGCCGTGGCCTCCCTGAAAACCCCCGCTATGACGGAGCGGACACCGGCTGTCGGACGCTGACCGCACCCGTCAACCCGAGGCCGGATCCACCACCAGGGCGGCATTGGCGGGATAAAGCGCGCCGGGCTCAGCCTGAGGTCGGATCCACTGCCAGAGCCGCACGGCGCAGGAAAGCGCGTTCGGCCGCGTTGCCGCTGTGGGCGATCGCCGCCTCATATGCCCGTGCCGCCTCCGCCCCACGGCCCAGGCGGCGGAGCAGGTCGGCGCGGATCGCGTGATACAGGTAGAAGCCGTCCAGGTCGAGGTCGTCGACCAGGGCGAGCGCCGCCGATGGGCCGTTGACCTCGGCCACCGCCACCGCCCGGTTCAACGCGACCACCGGGCTCGGGGCCACCGCGGCGAGCTGGTCGTACAACTGGAGGATCTGCCCCCAGTCGGTCGCCGCGGCCGACGGCGCGTCACTGTGCACCGCGTTGATCGCGGCCTGGATCTGGTACGGCCCGGGCCGGCCGCGCCGCAGGCAAGCCCGGACGATGGCTTGACCTTCCGCGATCAGGGAGTGCTCCCAGCGGGCCCGGTCCTGGTCGGCCAGGAGCACCAGGTCGCCGTCCGGGGTGGTCCGGGTGGCCCGCCGCGACTCGACCAGCAGCATCAGCGCGAGCAATCCGAGGACCTCTGGCTCGTCGGGCATCAGCGCGGCCAGCAGGCGGCCCAGCCGGATCGCCTCGGCGGCGAGGTCCTCGCGGGTCAGCCGATCGCCGGAGCTCGCGGTGTAGCCCTCGTTGAAGATCAGATACACCACGGCCAGCACGGATCGCAGCCGGGCCGGGAGATCGGCGTCGGCGGGTACGCGATAGGGGATTCGGGCGTCGCGGATCTTGCCTTTGGCTCGGACCAGGCGCTGGGCCATGGTCGGCTCGGGGACCAGGAAGGCGCGGGCGATCTCCGCGGTGGACAGGCCGCCCAGCAGCCGCAGGGTGAGGGCGACCTGGGCGGCGGTGGCCAGCGCGGGGTGGCAGCAGGTGAAGATCAGACGCAGCCGGTCGTCGCGCACGGGACCCTCCTCAGCCGGTTCGTCGGGGACGTGCAGCCGGGCGGCCTCGGCGTACCGCCGGTCGCGGCCCGCCTCGCGGCGTACCCGGTCGATGGCCCGGTTCCGGGCGGTGGTGATGATCCAGCCGGCGGGGCTGGGCGGCAGGCCGGTGGACGGCCACCGCTTGACCGCCTCGGTGAAGGCCTCCTGGACCGCCTCCTCGGCGAGGTCGATGTCACCGAAGCCACGCACCAGGACCGCCACGGCCCGCCCGTACTCCTCCCGGAACACGCCCTCGATATCCGGCGCCATCGGATCGGGTGTCATCGGATCGGGCGGACCTCGATGGGCAGGGTGCTGGCCTGGGCCATCTTGCTAGCCCAGACGAGGGCCGCGTCCAGGTCCGGGGCCTCGATTACGGTGAAGCCGCCGACGTGTTCCTTGCCCTCGGTGAAGGGGCCGTCGGTCATCAGTACGTCGCCGTCCTGAGCGCGGAGCACCGTGGCCGTGGTCGGTGGGTACAGGCCCACGCTGAAGACCCACGCGCCGGCGGCCCGCAGCTCCTGGTTCAGCGCCTCGAGGTCGTTCATGATCTTGTCGAGGATGGGTGGAGCCGGTGGCGGCCCGTCCGGCTGGTACACACTGAGCAGGTACTCGGTCATCGGGCCTCCCTCTGGTAGGTGGCGATCACCACGCCGGTGGTGGTCGTCACGCTGTCCGTCAGCCGCAGCGGGCATGAGGCGCCGTCGTCGGCGAACAGCCGACTGCCGGTGCCCAGCACCAGCGGGTGGATCAGCAGGACGTACTCGTCGATCACGTCACGGCGAGCGAGCTGCCGGACCAGGTCCAGGCTACCGATGACGCCCAGGGTCGGGCCGGGCTGTGCTCGCAGCCCGGCCACGGCCTCGACCGCGTCGCCGTCCAGCAGGGTCGAGTTGACCCACGGCAGCGGCTGGGACGGCGTCCGCGATGCCACGTACTTGTGTGTCCGGTTGAGCACCTCCGTGAACGGGTTGCCGTCGTTCTGTTCGGGCCAGTAACCGAACAAGTCCTCGTACGTGCGGCGGCCCAGCAGCAGGCTGCCCTCCTCGGCCATCCGCCGGCCCATGACCGCGCCCATGACGTGGTCGGTGTAGGGCAGGGCCCAGCCGCCGTGGCTGAAGCCGCCGCGCGGGTCCTCGTCCGGCCGGCCCGGCGCCTGCGCCACCCCGTCGAGCGTCACGTTGCTGGTCACGACGATCCTCATGGCGAGCTCCTGTCGGATTCGGAGCCGGCCTCGTTCCGGCGTCTCACCCTTCACACGAACAGGGATGGCCCGAATCGACAGGCGAGCTCAAAAACCCTCCGAGTGCCACTGCGCGTGAAGCACAAGAAGTATTGCACAATGACTCTTGTACATCTAGGATTGGTGGTATGTCCCAGATCACCGACTCCAGGGTGCTCGCGGCCATGGCGCACCCGGTGCGCCGGCGCCTGCTCGACCTGTTGAAGCTCGACGGCCCCGGCACCGCGAGCGTGCTCGCCCAGCGCACGGGCGAGGCGGTCGGCAACGTCAGCCACCATCTGCGTGCCCTGGCCGCCGCCGGCCTGATCGAGGAGGCGCCCGAGCTGGCCCGCGACCGGCGCGAGCGCTGGTGGCGGCGTACCTCGGAGAAGCTGTGCTGGTCCTCCACGGACTTCGCCGAGGACGCGGCGGGCGAGGCCATCGCCCGCGCCCTGGAGTCGCTCAACCTGGAACGACAGGTCGGCCACGTACGGCGCTGGGCCGACCAGCCCCAGTCCGAGCAGGAACGCTGGCAGCGCGGCCCGTTCTCCACCGAGACCTGGATCCAGGCGACCGACGACGAGCTGGCGCAGTTCGCCGCCGAGATCATCGCCGTCATGGATAAATGGGCCGAGCGCGACATCCCCGACGACGGCCAGGAACGCGCGACCGTCTTCACCTTCGCCCGCGGCGTTCCTGGGCAGCCATGACGGCTGAGACGCTGACCAAGCCCAGGTTCGGTCTGCTCCGGCAGCGTGACTTCCGGCTGCTGTGGATCGGCGAGAGCGCCAGCAGCCTGGGCAGCGCCGTCACCAGTGTCGCGCTGCCCCTGGTCGCGGTGACCGTGCTGCACGCCTCCGCGTTCGCCGTCAGTGTGCTGGCGGCGGCCGTCTGGCTGCCGTGGCTGCTGGTCGGCCTGCCCGCGGGGGCCTGGGTCGACCGGCTGTCCCGGCGCAGGGTGATGCTTGTCGCCGACTGGGTGTCGATGGCGGCCTTTCTCAGTGTTCCGGCCGCGGCCCTGCTCGGCGTGCTGACCACCGGCCAGCTCGTCGCGGTCGCGCTGGTCGCGGGGACGGCGAAGGTGTTCTTCGCGACCGCCTACCGGGCGTACCTGCCGTCGCTGGTCGAGGGCCGCGACCTGCTGGAGGCCAACGCGAAGCTGCAGGGCAGCGAGCAGGTGGCCAACCTGGCAGGGCCCGGCGTCGCCGGGCTCCTCGCCCAGCTCGCCTCCGCCCTCGGTGGTCTGGTGGTGGACGCGGTGAGCTTCGCCGTCTCGGCGCTCTGCCTGATGCGCGTCAGGCACGTCGAGATCGTGGAGCCGCGACCCCGGCGGCGGCTGCGCAGCGAGATCAGGGACGGGCTGCGTACGGTGGTGGGCGACCCGCTGCTGCGTGGCAACATGCTCTACGGCTGCGTGGCCAACCTGGCGCTGACCGGCTACCAGTCGCTGCTCGTGGTCTTCCTGGTCGGCGACATCGGCCTGTCCGCGGGCACGACCGGCGCGCTGCTAGCGGCCACCAGCGCGGGCGGCGTCGCCGGCGCCTTCGCCGCC
>NZ_JBEZDM010000064.1:0-40163 GCF_040648335.1 Nonomuraea sp. NPDC049158 | reverse complement strand
ACCAGCGCGCCCACCTCGCGGGCCCGGCGCAGCACGTCGGCGACCGGGTTGATGGTGCCGAGCACGTTGGACTGGTGTCGGCTCGCTCCGGCCTGCCCGCGCTGCGGTTCGACGGCCACCCGCCTGGTCTCCGAGTTCGGCGCCACCGCCTGCAAGGCCCTCTACAGCTGTACCGACTGCCTTGAGCCGTTCGAGCATGTCAAGGAGATATGAGATGAGCACGCTCGCGCCCGGCCGCGCGACGACCCGGGCGTCCGCCGCCTTCCACTCGCTGACCGTGGCGGCGGTCGACCACCTGTGCGAGGACGCCGTGGCGATCACGTTCGCGGTGCCCGAGGAGTTGCGCGAGGTGTACGACTTCCGGGCCGGGCAGTCGCTCACCCTCCGCCGCTTCGTGGACGGTCAGGAGCATCGGCGGTCCTACTCGATCTGCGCACCGGCCGGCGCCCCGCCGCGTATCGGGGTCCGCGAGATCCCGGACGGGCTCTTCTCCTCCTGGCTCGTCCACGAGGTGCGGCCGGGAACGCGGATCGAGGTGCAGGCTCCGACCGGCTCCTGGCGGGCCGACCCGGCGCTGGGAGAGCGGCACCTGTGCGTCGCCGCCGGGTCGGGCATCACCCCGATGCTGTCGGTCGCCTCGACGGTGCTGGCCCATCCCGGCGCCCAGGTGTCGCTCCTGTACGGCAACCGGACGAGCCGTAGCGTGATGTTCACGGAGGAACTCGGCGACTTGAAGAACCGGTACGGTCCCCGGCTCCAGGTCGTCCACGTGCTGTCGCGCGAGCCACGCGAGGTCGAGCTGTTCTCGGGGCGGCTCGACGGCGAGCGGCTGCGTCGCCTGCTCACCCAGCTGGTGCCGATCGAGACGTTCGATCACGTCTGGTTGTGCGGACCGCTGCGCATGGTCGAGGACGCGCGGGCCGTACTCACCGAACTCGGCGTCCCCGCACGGAACGTCCACGTCGAGCTCTTCTATGTCGACGCGCCCCCGCCACCGCCGCGGCGGGACGACAGGATGATGACCGGCGCGAGCAGCGTGCTGACGACGGTGCTCGACGGCCTGCGTACGACGTCCACCGTCTCCCGGGAGACGACGCTCCTCGAAGGTGCCCAGGCGACGCGGGCCGACCTGCCGTTCGCCTGCAAGGGTGGTGTCTGCGGGACGTGCCGCGCCGTCGTCCGCGAGGGTGAGGTGGACATGCGCCGTAACTACGCTCTCGAAGAGTCCGAGGTGGCGGCCGGGTTCGTCCTCACCTGCCAGACGTTTCCCGTGAGCGAGAACGTTACGGTCGACTACGACGCCTGACCTTCGCTTTCACCACCCGATGTTCTCCGCGATTTCCGACCACAGGAGCTCTTCGTGACCGAAGCCTTCGTCGTCTCCGGCGTACGGACGCCGATAGGCCGCTACGGCGGCGCGCTGGCCCACGTCCGCCCCGATGACCTCGCCGCCCTCGTCGTGGGAGAGGCCGTCGCCCGGGCGGGGATCGACCCTGGTCTCGTCGATGAGGTGGTCTTCGGCGCGGCCAACCAGGCCGGTGAGGACAACCGCGATGTCGCCCGGATGGCCGCTCTCCTGGCGGGCCTGCCCGACTCGGTGCCCGGCTTCACGGTCAACCGGCTCTGCGCCTCCGGTCTCACCGCGGTCGCGACGGCGCGCGCCCTCATCGCGGCGGGCGACGTCGATGTCGTCGTCGCGGGCGGGGTGGAGTCGATGACCCGGGCGCCATGGGTCACCGAGAAACCGGCCAAGGCGTTCGCCAAGCCGGGTGCCTCCTTCGACACCTCGATCGGCTGGCGGTTCACCAACCCCCGCTTCGACGCCGCGACGACCGCCTCCATGCCGCAGACCGCCGAGACGGTGGCGCGGCGCTGGGGCCTGACCCGCGACGAGCTCGACGCGTTCGCGCTTCGCTCCCACCAGCGGGCCGTCTCGGCGATCAAGGAGGGCTGGTTCGCCGACGAGATCGTCCCTGTACCGGTCGGTGCGGGCGTCGTCGACGTCGACGAGGGGCCGCGGCCGGACACGAGCCTGGAGCGGCTGGCGCGGTTGCGGCCGGTCAACGGTCCTGACGGGGTCGTCACCGCCGGCAATTCCAGCTCGCTGAACGACGGCGCCGCTGCCGTCGTGGTGGTGAGCGAGCGCTTCCTCGAACAGTCCGGCCTGACCCCGCGGGCCCGGCTCGTCGCGGCGGCGAACGCCGGAGTGCCGCCGGAGATCATGGGGATCGGCCCGGTCCCGGCGACCCGCAAGGTGCTCGAGCGTACCGGGTGGACCGTGGGCGACCTCGACGCCGTCGAGCTCAACGAGGCGTTCGCCGCGCAGTCCCTCGCCTGCGTCCGCGATCTCGGGCTCGACCCGGACTTGGTCAACGCCGACGGTGGGGCCATCGCCCTCGGACACCCGCTGGGCGCTTCCGGGGCCCGCATCCTCGTCACCCTGCTCGGCCGCCTCGAACGCTCCGGAGGCCGGCGCGGGCTGGCGACCATGTGCGTCGGTGTCGGCCAGGGCAGCGCTCTCCTGGTGGAGCGGTCATGACGCTGATCATCGAGGAAAGCGCCGACCGGGTCGTGTGGCGGCTCAACAGACCCGAGGTCCGCAACGCGATCGACCGCGAGCTGGTCGCCGCGCTCCACCAGGCGTGCGCCGCCGTCGAAGAGGAGCCGCGCGTCGTACTCCTGACCGGCGAAGGGCCGGCCTTCGCCGCCGGAGCGGACATCGCCCAGCTCCGCGAGCGGAACCGGGACGACGCGCTGCGGGGCATCAACTCGAAGATCTTCGACCGGATCCACCGGCTGCCGATGCCGACCGTGGCCCTCATCGACGGGTACGCCCTGGGCGGCGGGGCCGAACTCGCCTACGCCTGCGACTTCCGCATCGGCACGCCGCGGGCGCGGATCGGCAACCCGGAGACGGACCTCGGCATCGTCGCGGCGGCCGGCGCGGCCTGGCGCCTCGCCGAGCTCGTCGGGGAACCTCTGGCCAAGGAGATCCTCCTCGCGGGGCGTGTCCTCACGGCTGAGGAGGCGCGGGCGGTGTACCTGCTCAACGACGTCGTGGAGCCCGAAGGCCTGCTGGCCGCGGGGCATCGGCTCGCCGACCGCATCACCGCGCGGGCACCGTTGGCGACGCGGCTGACCAAGGCCGTCTTCCACGCCCCGAGGGCCGCGCACCCATTCGTCGATGATCTCGCACAGGCGGTCCTGTTCGAGACGGAGGAGAAACACACTCGCATGACGGCATTCCTGAACCGGCGACAGGAGCGAAGCTCATGACCGGCGACGCCCAGGAGCAGACAGGGCACACCACCGGCGACGCCCTGCCGCGGACGGTGGGTGTCTTCGGCGGTGGGCGGATGGGGTCCGGGATCGCGCACGCGTTCCTGGCCTCGGGCAGCCACGTGATCGTCGTGGAGAACGGCCCCGAGGCGGCTGATCAGGCCAAGGCTCGGGTGGACGACAGCCTGGCCAAGGCCGATGCGAAAGGCAGGCTCGGCGTCCCGCTCCCGGACGCCCTGGCCCGGCTGCGGACGACGACCGATCCGGGCGAGCTGGCCCCGTGCGAGCTCGTCATCGAGGCGGTTCCGGAGGACGCGGCGCTCAAGGCCGACGTGCTCGCCCTGGTCGAGCGGTGGGCACCGGACGCGGTGCTCGCCTCCAACACCAGCAGCCTGTCGATCGGCGGGCTCGCCGCCGGGCTGGCCTCGCCGGGCCGCTTTCTCGGGCTGCACTTCTTCAACCCCGTCCCGGTGAGCGACCTCGTCGAGATCGTCACCGGGCCCCGCACCGAGCCGGCACTCGTGACGCGGGCACAGGAGTGGGTGACGGCCCTCGGCAAGACACCGATCACCGTCGCGGACTCGCCGGGTTTCGCGAGCAGCCGCCTCGGTGTCTGCCTGGCGCTCGAGGCGATGCGGATGCTGGAGGAGGGCGTCGCGAGCGCGGCCGACATCGACACGGCGATGACCCTCGGCTACCGCCACCCGATGGGACCGCTGCGGACCACCGACGTGGTCGGACTCGACGTGCGGCTCGCGATCGCCGAACACCTGGCGCGCGAGCTGGGACCTCGTTTCGAGCCGCCGCGGATCCTGCGCGACCTCGTCGCCGCCGGGCACCTGGGCCGCAAGACGGGCCAGGGCTTCTACACGTGGTGAGCAGGGCGCGCGGGGTCAGGCTCGGTGGCGGGCCAGGCCGTCGAAGGCGATGACGGTGATGGCGTCGGCGACCGTCGCGGCGGCGTACACACCGTCCGGGCGATACCACTCGACCAGCGAGTTCACCATGCCGAACAGCAGCCGGCTCACCAGCGTCGGCGGCACGTCGTCGCGCAGGGAGCCCTCCGCGACGGCGTCCGCGACGAGCGCGGCGAGGCGGTCGTCGAGCCAGCGACGCCGCTCCAGGGCGGCCAGCTCGATCCCGCTGTTGCCGCGCACCCGGAGCAGGAGCGTGACGGAGGGCTGGTGTGCCACGAGTACCTCGACGCTGCGCCGCACCACCTCACGCAGGCGGTCGTACGCCGTCGCCCCGGCCGGGTCGCCGGAGGCCGCGGTCACGACGGCGGTGAGCTCGTCGAGAGCGTCGTCCAATGCCTGGCTGAGCAGTTGCTCCTTGCTCGTGACGTGATGGTAGATGGCCGGCTTCGTCAGTCCGAGCTCCTTGGCCAGGTCTCCCATGCTCGTGGCGTCGTACCCCTTACGGTTGAACAGTTCCACGGCGGTACGCAGGATCGCGGCCTGGTCGTAGCCGGGACGGCCACGACCACGGCGCGGGGTCGGCTCGGCGGGCTCGGTCGTCGTCACGAATGAAGGATCTCACGGCAGCTCAGGCGCCCCGGTGGTCGCCTTGCTCAGGCCGGGAAGTCCTTGGGGTTGATCGAGGTGGTCCGCGCGTTGCCGCCTCTGACCGGGTTGAGGGTCAGGGTCCAGACGCTCCTCGAGGTGGCGGTCGTGGTGAACCTCAGCCGATCGTTGAACCGCTGGTACACGGGGCTCTGGCTGAACCTGCCCTTCGACACCCTGAACCGGGAGCCGGTGGTGAAGTAGACCCGGTACGTCCCGTCCCTGACATCCCTGACGCTGGCGCTGGACCTGGCGCGAACGTAGATGCTGATCGCCTTGGTCCTGCCCTTGACCAGCGTGACGACGCCGTCCCTCGAGGTGCCGTTCTTGATCTTGAGCGTGCCCTGGCCGCCACTGACGCGGTCGTAGAGGATCTTGCCATTGCGAGGACGCGCGGCGGCCGAGCCCGCCACCTGGGAAACCGAAGCGACGGTACGCTCGCCGGCCGCGGTGGCGGTGGCCGGAGAAGCGGTCAGCAGGCCACCGGCCAGCGCGACGGCCGCGACGACACCGGTGCGTAATGGGGTTCCTTCGAGAAGTCTCTTCACCGTGAACATCTCCTTGAGGGTCGCACGATCAGACCAAACATAGATCGCCTATCGGCCATTCACCAGGAGGCAGGAATTCGCGATGAGCGATCAGCCGATTCACCCGGCGACGAGACAACCACCTTCGTGATAGTTGCGCATGGCGCTTGATTCCGTATCGTCCTCACCAGCGGCCCCGACGACCACGTAAGGAATGATCGGCATGTCCGACGATGTGGCGCAACGCGTTTTCCAGGTGGTCGACACATTCGACCCCGACAAGTTCGCCCAGTTACTGGCCGAGGACGCCACGTTGGTGTTCGGCAACGCCGAGCCGACGGTGGGACGCGCGGCCATCGCCGCCGGGCTGCGGACGTTCTTCGCCACCATCGGCGGCCTGCGGCATCGGATCGTCAGGAGCTGGCAGGTGGACGCCGACACCATCGCCGAGACCGAGGTCACCTACCGGCGGCTCGACGGCAAGGACGTCAGCGTCGCGGCCGTGTCCATCTGGCACACCCGCGACGACGGACTGATCTCGGACTACCGCATCTTCATCGACCTCGCACCCGTCTACGCGGCTTAGTCAGGTCGGATCTCTTGCTTGGCAAGATCGCTATAAGTGGCGTGCGCCTTTTCACCGCAAAGCGCTTTTCTTGTGCGTATTTCTACACATTCCATCGTTGAACCCGGCTGCTGCCGCACCCCGTACAACCGTGCGTCAACACAGCAATGAGCCTCACCCTCGAGGCGTCTGAAAGGGTCATCATGACGAAGCGCACCCTCACCGTCCCCGGCCTGGTTCTCGCTACCGCTCTGGTCGCAGGTGGCCTCGCGCCCGCCGCGGCGCAGGCGAGCACGAGCTCCGATGTCTACCTGGCCGCCTCTTTGCTGGGCAAGAACGAGGTGCCCGCGGCGGGCGCGAAGGTCGGCGACAAGAACGGCAGCGCGATCGCCGTGTTCCATATCCATGGCAACCAGGTGGACTACGCCATTCGCTGGCAGAACATCGCCGCCCCCACCGCGTTCCACATCCACCAGGGCAAGGCGGGCAAGAACGGCGACGTCAAGATCCCGTTCTTCGGCGAGGCGCTGCCCGGCAGCCTGAGCGCCGTGAAGGGGACCGTCAAGGTCAGCGACTCCGGCCTGCTCAACCGGATCAAGAACAACCCCAAGAAGTGGTACGCCAACCTGCACACCGGCGAGTTCCCCGGCGGCGCCGTCCGCGGCCAGCTCTACAAGATCCGCCCGGTGGCGCTCGAGTCGGTGCTGGCGAACGGCTCGCACTCCACACTCACCGCCTCGGCCGACGGCCGCCAGGAGGTCCCGGCGCCCGGTACGAAGGTCGGTGACAAGGACGGCCGGGCCGCGTGGCTCGTCTGGGTCAAGGGCACCCAGGTGCACTTCGCCACCGCCTGGAAGAAGATCGCCGCGCCGACGAACGGGCACATCCACCGCGGCAAGAAGGGCAAGAACGGCCCCGTGGTGGTGAACTTCTTCAGCGACGCCAACGGCCTGCCCGCCGGGATCAACGGCATCGCCGGTACGGCGAGCACCTCCGCCAAGGTCGCCGGCGGGATCAAGCACAACCCGAAGAACTGGTACGTCAACCTGCACACCGGTGAGTTCCCCGGCGGCGCGGTGCGCGGCCAGCTCCACGGCGGCGGCTGGTAAGACCTCCGATACCGCGCGGGCCGGCCGATCAGGGCCGGCCCGCGCTGTTGACCAGCACCCCTGGGGAAGACCCGCCCTCGGCGCGCGTTCCGGCGATGGGTACGGTGTGTCCAATGCTTACGGTAGTGACGGCGTTCACCCCCATCTGGATCATCGGTGCCCTCGGGTGGCTGACCGGGCGTTTCCGGGTGGCGAGCGGGCAGTTCCAGCAGGCGCTCACGGGGTTCACGTTCACCATCGCCATGCCCGCCGTACTGTTCACCACGCTCAGCCGTACGCCGCTCAGCCAGATCCAGCCGCGTCCGCTGCTGGCCTTCGCGATCAGCACCGTCGTCGTCGGCGTGCTCGCGCTCGTGACGCTGCGCGGCAAGCTGCCCGACCGGGTGATCGGGGCGATGTCGTCGGCCTACGTCAACGCCGGCAACCTCGGCATCCCCATCGGCCTGTACGTCCTGCACGACGCGACCTTCGTGGTGTCGGTGCTGATCTTCCAGGTCCTGGTGATGTCCCCGTTGATCTTCCTGGGCCTGGGCGTCGAACGCTCCTCCCTGCTGGCCCCGCTGCGGATGCCGATCGTGGTGGCCTCGGTGCTCGGCCTGGGCATGTCCGCCCTCGGCTGGCACCTGCCCGAACCCGTGATGCGGCCGCTGGACCTGCTCGGTGGCGCGGCGGTGCCGCTGGCGCTGTTCGCGCTGGGCATGTCGCTGAACGGCTCGGCCGTCGCCTGGCGCCGGGTCGCTCCGGTGGTGACGCTCAAGCTGCTGGTCCAGCCGCTGGTGGCGTTCCTGGTCGGCCGGTTCCTGCTTCAGCTCGACGGCCATGCGCTGTTCGCGGCTGTCCTGTTCGCCGGGCTGCCCACCGCGCAAAATACTTACGTCTACGCCGCCGAGTACGGGCGGCCCACCGAGCTGCCCCGCGACACCATCCTGGTCTCGAGCGTCCTGTCGCTGGCCACCCTTTCGGTGATCGCGGTGCTGGCCGGGGGCGCGGGCGCGCTCGCCCTCAAGTGATCGCCAACCGGCGATCTTTGGGTAGAAGGTACTCGTAACATCGAACTCAGCTCCATGAGGTACCCGTGCCGAGACTTCTGCGCCTGTTAACCGCCCCGCTGCTCATCGTGACCCTCGTCCTGACCGGCACCCCCGCCCGTGCCGACAGCGACCCGCTGCTCGCCACCCAGTGGCAGCTCGCCTGGGACACCTACCGGTTCTACGAGCACCTGACCGGCCCCCTCCCCCTGGACGGCCGGACCGCGGTCACCCGTGACCTCTCCATCGACATCAACGCCCCCCGTGACCACGTCTTCGCGGCGTACTCGGACATCAATCACCACATCGGCCTGCACCCCTTCCTGAAGCGCGTCGCCACCCACGCCGACTACGTCCAGGACGGGCTGCGGTACATCAACTTCACGGCCGTCGAGGACGTCCCGGTCACCGACGGGGTGCCCGTCACCGCCAACACGCACGCCCAGCAGCGCCTGCACCCCGCTGAATACTTCTACGAGACCGACACCTGGACCATGCCGAACGTCGTCACCCACCAGCGGATCGACTTCACCGACCTGGGCGGCGGCCAGACCCGGGTGACCGAGCACCTCACGTTCGAGGCGAACGTCCTGCTCATCGACTTCACCGTGACCAACGGCGTCTCCTCCCACCAGCAGACCCAGGTGGCACTGAAGGAGGCCATCGAGAGCGGCCGGCTGTGACGGGCCGGCCGGTCACAAGGCCGACCGCGGCGGGCCAGGCAGTCACAAGGCCGGCTGTGACAGGCCGAGCGGTCGCGTTCGAGAGGTGACGCCCTTACCGCGTCCTGCCCTCAGCCGGGCAGGACGCGGTAGCCGGCGTCCACGGGGATGTGGGCACCCGCCACAGCGCCGAAGCCGCCGTCGAGGACCGAACCGATCACCGCGGCCACATCCCGCGGGTCGAGCATCCGGCCCAGGACCGAGCGGCGGGCCAGCGCCGATTCCGCCTGAGGGGTGCGCATGGCCGCGCTGCCCTCGGTCCGAACGGCGGCGGGGGCCACGGTGTTGACGGCGATCCCCCACCCGCCGGCCTCGGCGGCGACGTGCTGCGCGAAGGTGTTGAGCGCGGCCTTGGCGGTCGCGTGCGCGATCGTGCCCGGCCGCACCAGGTCGGCGCTGACGCTGGAGACATAGACGATCCGGCCGTCTCCCTGCTTCCGCATGAGGTCGAGGACCTGCCGGGTGATGTGGAACACGGCCGACAGCTCCCCGATGACCTTGCCGGAGAAGTCCGGCCAGGACAGATCGGTCAGCGGAGCGAAGGGCGGGCGGATGTTGGCGTTGCAGACGAGCGCGTCGACCCGCTCGCAGGCGGCCACCAGGTCGGCCACCTGGCCGGGGTCGCACACGTCCGCCTGAACGGCCCGCGCGCTGCCGCCGCTCGCCGTGATCTCCCCGACCACCGAGGCGGCCGCCGCCGCGTCGCGCTGATAGTTGACGATCACGTGGAACCCGCGACGGCCCAGTTCGAGGGCTGTCGCGGCGCCGATGCCGCGGCCCGCGCCGGTGACGAGGCCGATGCGATTCTACGAGCTACGCGCAAAGATCGAAGGGATCAGCGAGAAGATGCTCTCCCAGACGTTGCGCACGCTGGTTCGCGACGGCCTCGTCCTGCGCACCGTCACGCCCACCACGCCGCCGCAGGTCAGCTACGCGCTGACCGACCTCGGCCAGGGGATCACCGAGCCCCTCCAGGCGCTGTCGGACTGGATCCGGGATCACGCCAACGCCATCCTCGCCGCCCAGGCGGCCCACGAACAGCAAGGCGACTGAGCCGACTCATCGCGCCCATGACCGGACATCACGCCCGTGCACCGGCCGATAGGGCTCCACCTGCCGTTAACCCTTAGAACCTGGACCGATAATCAAATTTCGGGCATGCTTGTCGAGATCATCAGTCAAGTGGTCTATGAAGGGACAATCAGGTGAGAATGCCGACAAAGGCGGCACTCTTTACGGCGGCACTCTGCCTCAGCGGTGTCATTGCGAGCCCGGCGAACGCCGCCGCAGCCGCGAGCCCGGAGAGCATCTGCGGCTCCGGCTACGCGCGCATCACCGGCGGCACGCAGCCGGTCAAGACCTCGAGCGGCCGCCGGTACGGCACGGTCTACCTGCTCTACAACCGCGGCAACGGCTACAACTGCGTGGTCACGATCAAGTCGAGCTTCGTCGGCACGAAGACCCCGGTCACCGCCGAGCTCACGGTCATGGCCAAGCCGATCAAGGACACGAAGCAGAGCCCGATCGTGCGCTCTGACCGCGGCAACTTCAAGTCCTACGCGGGACCGGTGAAATACTGGGCGCAGGGCAGGTGCGTGAAGTTCTGGGGCACGATCAAGCCGCTCGGCCACGACCCGGCCGTCGCCCGCGGGGGCCGTGCCAAGTGGGACAACTGCGGATAACGTCCGCGATGACGCCTCCGTCTTACCCCTGGCTTGTCGAGGTTCCATACTGACTCCCCTGACATGATCGTCGGGAGGCCGGATGTTGTACGGACGCGGGGCCGAGCAGGCTGAGATCGACGCGCTGCTCGACGCCGCCCTGGCCGGACGCAGCGGCGCGGTCGTCATCAAGGGCGAGACCGGCATCGGCAAGTCGGCGCTCCTCGGCTACGCGGCCGGGCGGGCCGCCGGCTGGCCGGTGCTGCGCACGCTGGGGGTGGAGTCGGAGACCGAGCTGCCGTTCGCCGCTCTCCACCTGCTCCTGCGGCCGGTGCTCGGGCACGCCGGGCGGTTGCCGCCCGGCCAGGCGGCGGCGCTGCGCGGCGCGATCGGGGCGGCGCCCTCCGAGGTGGCCGACCGGTTCCTCGTCGGGCTGGCCGCGCTCACGCTGCTGTCCGATCTGGCGGGCGACGGGCCGATCCTGTGCCTGGTCGACGACGCGCAGTGGCTCGACGACGCCTCCGCCGACGCGCTGCTGTTCGCGGCCAGGCGGCTCGACGCCGAGGGCGTGGTCATGCTGTTCGCCCTCCGGGACGGCGCGACCACCCCGCGCCCTGGGGCGATGGCCACGCCCGAAACGATCCCGCCGCACCGGGAGGCCCTGGCCACACCCGCAGTGGCACGGTCGCGCCTGGAGACGATGGCCACGCCCCGAGTGACACCGCCGCACCGGGAGGCCCTGGCCACGTCCGGGGTGGCCGAGCTGCGGCTGGGCCGGCTGGAGGCGGCGGTGGCCGCGGAGTTTCTGGCCGATCGGGCTCGCGACCTGGCGCCGCAGGTGCGGCGCCGGGTCCTCGACGAGGCGGCGGGTAACCCGCTGGCGCTGATCGAGTTCGCCGCCGTACTGACTCCTGAGCAGCGGGCGGGGCGGTTGAGCCCGCTGCCGTTCGCGGGCGAGTCGGGGCCGCTGTCGCATCGGGTGCGGACCACGTTCGAGGCTTATATCGACCGTTTCCCCGAGCCGGCCAGGGCGGCGTTGCTCGTGGCGGCGGCCGACGACACCGGGGATCTGGACCTGATCCTGCGGGCCGCCGCCCGTCTCGGCGCGACGGTCGCGGACCTGACGCTCGCCGAACGCGAAGAGCTGATCGAGCTCTCGGCGGCCGGGCTGTCGTTCCGGCACCCGCTGATCAGGAGCGCGGCCTACCGTGGCGCGCCGTACTTCCGCCGGGTCGCGGCCCACCTGGCGCTGGCGGAGTCGCTGAGCGACCAGACGGCCAGGTGTCTGGGTGACCCCATGGGCAGACCCCTGGACGGCCGGACAACCGCGCCCCTGGACGGCCGGACAACCGGGTCCCCGCCCGGCCGAACAGCCACACCCTTGGACGGCCGAACAACCGCGTCCCAGGACAACTGGACGGCCGCGTCTCTGGGGGATCAGGCGGCCGAATCCCTCGATGGTCAGGCGCGGGCCGATCGGCGGGCCTGGCATCGGGCCGCCGCCGCGACCGGCCCGGACGAGAGGGTCGCCGGGGAGCTGGAGCGCGCCGCCTTACGGGCGCGCGACCGGCAGGGCACGGCCGCCGCGTCCGTGGCGTACGAGCGGGCCGCCGACCTCACCGCCGACACCGCCCGCACGGCGCGCAGGCTGATCGCGGCGGCGGAGCTGGCGGTCCAGGCGGGTCAGCTGAAGCGGGCCGCCGGGCTGGCCGACCGGGCGGCGCCGCTCACCACGACGCTCGCCACGACTCCGGCCGAGCGCGCCTGCCTCGCCCAGGTACGTGCCCGCGTGGAGGTGGAGCAGGGCTCCCCGAGCGCGGCCGGGCGGATCCTGGTCGAGGGCGCGGGGCACGTACTGACCGCCGACCCCGCGCTCGCGGCTCGCATGCTGGCCGAGGCGATCCATTACGCCTCCTTCGCCGCCGACCCCAAGCTCGCCCACGACGCCGACCACCGACTCAGCGCGCTCGCACTGCCGCTCCCAAAAGGGCCTCAACCGCCGCAACCGGAAGCACCGCGACCACCCCTGCCAGGCGGACCGCAGCCGCCGTGGCGACAAGGGGCCCACTCTGCGCAGCCAGAAGAGCCGCAGCCGCTACCCCAAGGGCCCGGCGTGCTAGCCGCCGGGATGGCGGTCATGGCGCGGCTCGTGGAGGGCCAGGCCGTGGTGGACCTCTCCCCCATCCGCGCCGCCGCCCGGCTCGCGGGCGACGCCCCCGACCTGCTGCCCCTCGCCGCCTCCCTGAGCATCGTCTCGGGTGACGAGGTCACAGCTCACAGGCTGGCCGAGTCGCTGGTCGCCCGTTGTCGCGAGCATGGTCTGATCGGCCTGCTCCCCCAGGCGCTGGCGCTGCTCGCCCAGGCCCAGATGCTGCGCGGCAGGCACCGCGAGGCGTCGGCCGCCGCGGCCGAGGCGCTGACCGTCGCCTCCGACATCCACCAGGCTCACCGGGCCGGGCACCTGCACGGGCTGCTGGCCTGGCTGGCCGCGGTCGGCGGTGCGGAGGAGCGTTGTCTGGAGCTGGCCGCGAAGGCGGACGGCGACGTCGAGGCCACCAGGGCGCTCGCCGCCTGGGCGCTCGGTCTGTCCCAGCTGGGCCAGGGCAGGGCCGGGGCCGCTCTCGACCACCTCCAGACGGCGGGCCATCGCCATCCCGTGGTCGCGCTCTGCGCGGCGCCCGATCTGGTCGAGGCGGCGGTCCGCGCCGGGCGGGCGGATCTGGCGGCGGGGGCGGCGGCCACGTTCGAGGGCTGGGCGGCCGTCGTAGAGCGTCCGTGGGCGGACGCGATCGCCGCCCGGCTCCGGGGGCTGCTGGCCGAGGGCGACGAGGCGGGCGGGCACTTCGCGCGGGCTGTGGCCGTACCCGCTGATCAGCCGTTCCAGCAGGCGCGCAACGAGTTGCTGTACGGCGAGTGGCTCAGGCGCGCGCATCGCCGGTCGGAGGCGCGGCGGTGGCTGCGCGCGGCCTTCGAGGCGTTCGACGCGCTCGGTGCCGCGCCCTGGGCCCGCCGCGCCCACGGCGAGCTGGAGGCGGCCGGCGAGGCGGCCGTGTCCAGGAGTGGCGGCCTGCTCGACCGGCTGACGCCGCAAGAGCGTCAGGTGGTACGGCTGGCGGCGGCCGGGCTGTCCAATCGGCAGATCGGCGCGCGGCTGTTCCTCAGCCCGCGTACGGTGGGACATCATCTGTACAAAGCGTTTCCCAAGCTCGGTGTGGCTTCCCGAGCCCAGCTCGGCGACCTCGACCTAAGTGAGTGACCGCGGCTACTTAGTCGCGAGCCCGCATGACCGGCGAGGCGCCGCGCGCCGACCGATTCGCGGATGATCGCCCGCGCTTTACCGTGCTTCCGACCTCACGGAAACGGAGCGCGTGGATGCACAGATTCGTCAGATCCGGCTTATCCCTGCCCCTGGTCGGAGTCCTGGTCGCGGCCGCCCTCATCGCCACCGCGCCGGCGGCCTCCGCCGCGCCCGCGCGCGGTGACGGGCACCGGGTCACCCTCCTGGTCCACGGCTTCGACCGTGAGGCCGACACCAACTGCGCCAGCAGCTGGAAGGACGCCAAGGACCTGCTGAACGCCAATGGCTGGGGCGAGGTCCGTACGTTCGGCTACTACAACAAGGCCACCAACTGCGAGATCAGATATCAGGGCACCACCGACTCCCGCATCCAGGAGATCGGCCGGCAGTTCGCGTGGACCGTCTACTACTTCTACTCCAGCCATGACACGGCGATCGACGTCGTGGCGCACTCCATGGGCGGTCTGGTCGCCAAGGCCGCGATCGAGGGCGTCAACAGGTACGGCGTGGGCAAGACGCCGCCCGACCTGAGCGGGCTGACGGTCGATCTGAACAACATCGGCGCGGCCGGGTGGCCCAGCGGCTGGCCCCCGTATCTGTACATCGAGGACATGGTCACGCTCTCCACGCCGCACCAGGGCATCGGCAGCGCGCTGGTGACCGCGTGCGCCATCACCCACGAGCAGTGCAGCGACATGCGCCCGGGCAGCGGCTTCCTGAGCTGGCTGTCGAAGCAGCCACTCTCCCAGATGGGCACGGACTACACCTTCCTCGCCTCGAGCCATGACGACACGGTCAGCGTCGATTCGGCGACCAACAAGCGCACTGCCCATCATTGGGCGGTCTATGACAAGAACGCGGACGGCGGGACGCTGAGCCACACCGCCATGCGGACGACCTCGACCGGCGCGTGGCAGGCCTCGTGGGGCGGACAGCGAAGCGACGCGGGGTCGGGCTCGTACCCCGCGCCGCTCCTCCAGGCCATGGACGGCCTGTACAACCAGCAGAGCGAATAACGGGAAACGGATCGGCACGCCCGGCGTGCCGATCCGTTTTCGCGCTACTTCAGGCCGTAGGCCCGGGTGATCGTCTGGTCGATGGTGTTGCCCTCGGCGTCCACACCCTGGGCGCGGATGCCCACGGTGCCGTTGGTGGCCGACAGGGCGGGGTGGGCGATGGTCGCGGTGTAGGAGGTGGCGTTCTTCTTGGCGGTGGTGACGGGCTTCCAGTGGGCGCCGTCGTCGTAGGTGACCGAGAGCTTCAGGCTGCCGAGGCGTGCGTCGGGCACGTCGTAGGAGCCCTGGTAGCCGGTGATCGTGATCTTGTGCGGCCGGGCCGCCGCGGTTGTGTTGTCCAGGTCGAGGTCCAGGTCGTAGCGGAGGTTGAGCCGGCGGACCGGCTCACACGGGGCGAGGGTGCTGGCGAAGAACCAGCCGACGCACAGGCCGTCGTCGAGCGTCCGCAGCCCGCCGGTCGGGCGCTTGGACTTGAACGTCCACTCCGTCGCCACGTCGGTGGCGTACTTCTGCAGCGGCTGCGGGGTGTGGAACTTGTCGGTGAGGCGATAGCGGGCCTCGCCCTCCGGCAGGTCGTACCTCGGCATCTGGATCAGGACCGGGCCGCTGGTGCCCGCTTCGACCATGGGGATCTCCTGGCCGTCACGGTAGAGGTGCAGCTCGTCCTTGCCGCCGCGTTCCTCGTCGAAGCGCGCGTTCCAGGTGAAAGCCTCCTGGTGGTTCGGCTCCGGGCCCAGGATCGGCAGGGCGGCCACGAAGGTGTCGCCCGTGCGGCAGGGGAAGCACGTCGTGGTCCCGGTGGAGCGGGCCAGGTCGGAGAACACCGGGGTGCCGGGCACGCGCGGCTGGGCTCCCCACTCCTCGGTCTTCCCACCGGCCGTCGGGTAGACGTCCGTGGCGCTCGCCCACATTCCGGTGGTCTGCCGGTAGTCGGTGCCCTCGGGGTAGGTCAGCTGGGTCTCACGAGCCCACGACACGTCCCGCGAGACCGGCCCGACGTACTCGGTCACGGTGCTCTGCGCGGGCCAGGAGTAGCCGAACCGAGGACCGAGCAGCCAGCCGGGATGGGTGACCACGGTCGCCGACCAGTTGATGGAGGCGAGGGCGGGCCGGTCGGCGTGCAGGCGGTTCTTGATCTCGTAGAGGTCGCGCTTGCCGAGCTCGTAGTCGAGCTTGGCCGGGACGCGGCCGCGCTCGTGGAGGAGCAGCGAGTAGATGTACGGAGTGGCGGTGACGCCCTCGGCCTGGATGCTCACCGGCCGCCTGGCGAGCAGCGTGGCCAGGGCGCGGCCCTCGTCGGCGGGCAGGCTCATGGTCGGGATCGGGTAGATCGGCCAGCCCTTGGTCAGTTCGAGGAAGGCCCGGTTGACCGCCCCGTAGCCGAGTACCCCGGCGGCGCCGGCGTCGGCCGCGGCCTTGACCCGGTCGAGCGCGTTGCCCGTGCAGCCGGTGGCCGGGCACAGGTCGGACAGGTCGAGCAGGACGAGCTTGCCGCGTACGCCGGCGCCGGCGAGGTCGGCGGTCTGACCGCGGCCCCCGGACACCAGGGTGAGCGTGCTGCGGCCGTTCAGCTTGGGAACGTCGGCCGCCAGGCTCTGGTAGCGGGGACTCAGGGTGAGCCTGTCGGCCTTCATGCTGATCACGGGGGCGCCGCGCAGGATCTGTCCCGCGACGTCGAAGGTGCCCTGGGTGATCGAGCGGGTGGGCAGCAGCCAGTAGTTGTGCAGCCCGTAGGTGGGCGACATGGACTCGAAGCGGACGGCCCCGACGCCGTTGGCCGCCTCGCGCTCGGAGGCGTACTGCGAGTTGTAGACCTCGGTGGGGTCCGGGGTCTTCTGGGTGACCTGGCGGGCCTTGCGCATGTCGAGGGTGATCGTGGTGTCCTTGGTGGCCTCGAACTCCGGCTGCGACGGCAGGCCGATGTTCCACTGCCCGTCGCGCCCACGCCAGCTGATGCCGGCGTTCGCGCTGTAGGTGCCGGCGTACACCTGCGTCTCGGTCTCGGTGCCGGTGCTGGGGTAGTAGACGAAGTCGAGGTCGTCACGGTCGTCGGTACGCAGGATCGCCCAGGGGATCTCCTGCACGTCCGTCGCGCCGTCGGGCAGCACCATCCGGGTCTTGATGGTGACCTTCTTGGGCTCCACGAACGCGCCGACGGCGGTGTTGACGCTCACGCCGCTCGTGTCGGTGGCGTGCACGAAGCCCTCGTACCAGGTGGCCGGTCCCGACGGGTCGAAGGTGACGGCGACGGGCGCGGTGCCGTGCGCGGGGACGGTGACCGTGTCGTGGTCCAGGGTGAGCGTACGCGCGGGCGCGGTGCCCGCGTGGGCCTTGAGCCCGGTCTTGAGCGTCAGCGTCACCGGCTGGTCGCCGTCGTTGGTGTAGGTGAGCGTCTTGGTGACGGGGGCGGTGTGGGGGTAGGCCATGAGGCCGAAGTCGATGCTGCCCGAGGCGGTGACCGCCTGCTTCACGGCGCGCGCCACGTCCACCCGGCCCGCGCCCTGCTCGTACGAGCCGTAGCCGTCGTCGCGGGCGGTGCTGGTGAGGGCGTTCTTGAGCTGGGCGCCGGTCCAGTCGGGGTGCTTCTGCGCCAGGAGCACGGCCGCGCCCGCGACGTGCGGGGTGGCCATCGAGGTGCCCGACGCGCCGGTGTAGCGGTCGTTGACGGGCGTGCCCATCGTGGTGCCCGCGGCCCGCGCGGCCACGATGCCGACGCCGGGGGCGGCGATGTCCGGCTTGAGGCTGTAGTCGGCCAGCACCGGGCCCCTGCTGGAGAACTCGGCGAGCTTCTCCGACCCGTCCACCGCGGCGACGGTCAGCGCCGACGGCGCCGAGCCCGGCGAGGCGATCTTCCGGTTGAGGTAGTCGTTGCCCGCCGCGATGACGAACAGCGACGACGACTGGGCGCTGAGGTTCTCCACCGCCTGGCTCATCGGGTCGGGCCCGGTGTAGCAGCAGCCGCCGAGGCTCATGCTGATCACTCTGGCCTGCTGGCCGACCGCCCACTCCATGCCGGCCATGATGTCCGACTCGAACCCGTTGCCGCTCTTGTCGATGACCTTGCCGATGAGCAGCGACGCCTTGGGCGCGACGCCGGTGTACTTGCCGTCGGAGGCGGCGCCGTTGCCCGCGATCGTGGAGGCGACGTGGGTGCCGTGCCCGTGACCGTCCTGGATGTCCGCCTCGGCGGTGAAGTTCGCGCTCGCCACGACGCGGCCGGCGACGTCGGGGTGGCCGAGGTCGATGCCGGTGTCGAGGACCGCGACCTTGACGCCCTCGCCCTTCAGCCCGGCGGCCCACGCCTCGGGCGCGCCGATCTGCGGCACACTCTTGTCGAGTACGGCCTGCACCTTGCGGTCGAGCCAGATGGCCGAGACGCCCCGGTCGAGCTTGGCCGTGGCGTTCTTGTCGCTCGCAGGAGGATCGACGGCGGTCCAGAACTGCTGGACCGCCTGCTTGTCCACCCGGATCGCCGCGCCGCCCACGCTGGGCAGCCCGCGCGGCGCGGAGGTGGCGGGCAGGGCGTCGGCCTGCGCCGACAGGGTGTTGGCCGGCTGCTTGGCCTGACCGTACTGGACGATCAGCGGCAGGCCGGCGCTCTCCTTGTCGGTGTAGCCGTTCTTGGCCAGGTAGGCGACGTCGAACAGGCCCTTGTCCATGCGGCCCGACGACACCAGGTCCATCACGTCGGAGGGGAAGACGTAGTAGGAGCCCCGATCGCGGACGGAGATGAAGTTCACCGGAGCGCCGTCAGGTCGCTTGGCGGGGGTGACCTGGTGACGCGGGGTACCGCCGGGGCCGGTGTCGTAGGCGACCACGTCACCGGTGATCAGCGTGATCTTCGGCGCGTCCTTGGCCGGTGTTCCGGACGACTCGACGGCGGCGGCGGTCTGGCCGGAAAGGGCGGGTGCGGGGGTGGCCGAAGCCGGCGGCTCTACGGCCATACCGGTCGACAGCACCAGCCCCAGCGCTAAAAGCCCGATGGACGGGTTGCGCCATCGTGGACGAGTCATGGTTCTCCTCGCGGGGTAGCAGGCATGATCGACTCTCCCGAACCATGACATGTCAAGAAATATCCTGAGAAGATGACTCGACGTCCTTTTCCCGCCAATGACGGGAAAAGGACGGCCGGGAACCGGGGTTTTGGGTGATCATGTTGGGATGCTGCGCATCCTCGGCCTGTCAGCGGCGGAGCAGGCCCTCTACGAGGCTCTGGTCGAGCACTCCCCCGTCACCCTCGACGAGCTGGACCGGCTCGCCGGCACTCCCGGCCTGGCCGTCGGGCTGGAGGAGCTGGGGCTGATCGCCCGCCTGCCCGAGGACCCGCCCCGGTTCGTCGTCGTACCGCCGGAGATGGGGCTGGACGCGCTCATCCGCGAGCGCTCCCGTGCCCTGGCCGACGCCCGGCTGCGGGTGGCCCAGCTGTCCACGCGCTATCACCTCACCACACCCGCCCAGGAGTCGGGCGGGCTGGTGGAGGTGGTGATCGGGCGGGAGGCGGTGCTGCGCCGGTTCGAGCAGTTGCAGCGCGGCACCCGGCGCGAGATCCGGATGTTCGACGCGCCGCCGTACGCGGGCGTGGTGGGCGGCAACACCCAGGAGTTCGACCTGCTCAGCCGCGGCGTGGACTACCGGGTGGTCTACGACCGGCGGGCCATCGAGATGCGCGGCACGCTGAAGACCATCGTGGACTACATCGCCGCGGGCGAGCAGGTGCGCGTCGGCGACGTGCCGATGAAGCTGGTGCTCAGCGACTACCCCATGGCCCTCGTACCGCTCCGGCATGATCTGCAGATGGTCGAGTCGGCCCTGGTCGTGTACGACTCGACGCTGCTCGACGCGCTGGCGGCGCTGTTCGAGATGTACTGGGAGCGCGCCGTGCCGCTGCACGTCAGCCATGGGCGCGCCCGGCTGCCGGAGACCAGGAGCCCGACCGACGCGCAGCGCGACCTGCTGGCCCGGCTGGTGGCGGGCCAGACGGACAAGGCCATCGCGGCCCACCTCGGCTGGAGCGACCGCACGGTACGCCGTCACGTGCACGCCATGATGATCCAGCTGGACGCCCAGACCCGCTTCCAGGCCGGCTACCAGGCCGTCCTGCGCGGCTGGCTGGCCGACGAGAAGGGCGTACACGATGTCCCGGAGTGACAGGGAGGGCGCGGGCGCGCTCGGCGCGGCCGGGCTCACCCCGGACGAGGAGGTGGTGTACGAGCTGCTCATCGACGGCTCGCCGGCCACCACCGCCCGGATCGCGTCGCTGGGCGCGCCTACCGGGCTGCGCGCCGACCAGCTGCCCGCCGTGCTCGCCGCGCTGGAGGCCAAGGGGCTGGTCACCCGGTCCGGCGCCCACTACGCCGCCGTCGCCCCGGAGGCCGCGCTCGACGTGCTCCTGGTCACCGCGGAGCGGGAGCTGCTGCGCGCCCGCGAGCGCGCGGGCGAGCTCGACCAGGCCTTCCAGCGCCGCCGGGCGGCCGGAGAGACGCCGCCGGCGGTCGTCGAGGTGGTGACCGGGCAGCGGGCGGTCCAGCAGCGGCACGCCCAGATCCAGCGGGCCGCCTGGCACCAGCTGCGCTGCTTGTCCAAGCCGCCCTACTTCGACCCGCCGGGCAGCGTGGCGGCCCAGCGCGAGCTGCTCGACCGGGGCGTCACGAGCCGCATGATCTACGAGCGGGGCTTCGTCGACCGGATCGGGGCGCTGCGCCAGATCGAGACGATGGTCGGGGCGGGCCAGCAGGCGCGGGTGCTGCCCAGCCTGCCCATGAAGCTCTACCTCATGGACGACCGCTTCGCCCTGCTGCTGCTCCGGCACCACCCGGACGACCCCGACGCCGACGCCGCCCTGGTCGTCCACCCGTCCGGGCTGCTGGAGGCGCTGAGCCGGCTGTTCGAGGGGCTGTGGCAGCGGGCGCTGCCGCTGCGCCTGCGGCCTCCGGCGCCCGGCGCGGCCCCGCCCGCGCGAGCGCGTGCCTCCGCCCACGACGACGAGCGGCTGATCGCGCTCCTGGTGGCCGGGCTGACCGACGAGGCCATCGCCCGGCAGCTCGGCGTCGGCTACCGTACGGCCGAGCGGCGCATCGCGAACCTGATGAGCAGGCTCGGCGCCCACACCCGCTTCCAGGCGGGCGTCCAGGCCGCCTTCCGCCACCCTCCGCCGCCGGAGGAGTGAGGCTCACCGGTCCAGGCACTCGGCCGAGAGGGCGAGGCGGGCGGACATGTTGCGCTCCATCATGCGCAGGGCCGCCTCGCCGAGGTCGTGGTGAATGGCGGCCACGCAGTCGGGCGGCACCCTCAGGGCGTAGTGACGTACGTAGGCGTCCAGCCGTAGTTGTCGTTGACGTACACCAGCTGCGGTTTTAGCCGACCGGCCCCGGGCAGACGGCAGCACGCCGGACGAGGGAACGAAGGAGATCCGATGGACGCCATCGTGCTGCTGAAGGACGACCACAAGACGGTCGAGGGGCTGTTCAAGAAGTTCGAGCAGGCCGGCGAGCGGGCCTACACCGAGAAGCGCCGCCTCGTGGACCAGATCACCAAGGAGCTGGTCACGCACGCCTACATCGAGGAGGAGTACTTCTACCCGGCCGCCCGCGCCAAGGTGCCGGAGACGAGCGACCACGTGCTGGAGAGCGTCGAGGAGCACCACGTCGTGGTGTGGCTGCTGTCCGAGCTGAAGGACCTCGACCCGAAGGACGAGCACTTCAAGGCGAAGGTCACGGTGCTCATCGAGAACGTCCGGCACCACGTCGAGGAGGAGGAGAAGGACTGGTTCCCGCAGGTCCGCGCCGCGATGGGGCGCAAGGAGCTGCAGGAGCTCGGCGAGCGCATGGAAGCCGCCAAGGCCGAGGCCCCCGCCGAGCCGCTCGCCGTCAAGAGCGCCTCGCAGTAGTCGTCACGTGTTCGACGAACAGGGCCGCGGCGGCGGTCGGGGCAGGCAGCGGGTTCCAGGCCAGGCCGATGGGGCGGTGCTGGGCGGGGACGAGCGGGCGGTAGGTGGGGTCGTCGTGTTCCAGCGAGGCGGGCAGCGGCAGGACGCCCACGCCGAGCCCGGCGCCGATGAGGCCGCGTACGGTGGCGATCTCCTCGCTCTCGAACGCGATCACCGGTTCGAACCCGGCCTCCTCGCACAGCCGGTCGATCACCCGGCGCAGGTCCGTGGTCGGGGCGAAGGCGACGAACGGCTCGTCACGCACGTCGGCGAGCGTCAGGCCCGGGACGGCGGCGAGCGGGTGCTCGACGGGCAGGGCGAGGCAGAGCCGCTGCTCGCGTAGCGGGTGCCAGCGCGCGGGATTGCCTTCCGGTGGCGGGGTGACCAGGGCGGCGTCGATGTCGCCCTGGCCCAGCCAGGTGAACAGCTCCCTGGCGAAGCCCTGGTGCAGCTCGAAGCGGATGCCGGGCGTGCCGGCCCGCAGGTCGCGCAGGATCTCCGGCACCAGCCAGCGGCCCACCGAGTGCAGGAAGCCCAGCCGGATCAGGCCGGTGTCCGGGTTGGTCAGGGCGTCGATGCGGCGGCGCGCGCCCTGCAGCTCGTCCACGGCGCGGTCGGCGTGCTCGCGGAACAGCAGGCCGAACCGGTTGAGCGCGAGCCGGCGCCCGTGCCGGTGGAACAGCTCGACCCCCAGGTCGGCCTCCAGCCGGGCGAGCGCCCGCGACAGTGTGGACTGGTTGATCCCCTCCATCGCCGCGGTGTCGCGCATGTTCTCCGTGTCACACAGCGTCAGGAACCAGCGCAAGGTCTGCAGCTCCATCCTGCGATGATGCTCCTTCCGCATCAGCTCCGTCAAATTCTGCATTTTGCGCATCAGAGCTGAGCGGGCACGCTCGACGGGTGCTCTCGACTCTCGTGTCAGGGGATCGCGCCTCCCTCCGGATCAGGTACGGACTGATGTTCGGCGGCCTGGCCAACTTCCTCGCGCTCTACTACGTCCAGCCGTTGCTGCCCGGCGTCGCCGACCACTTCGGGGTCTCCGCCTCGGAGTCGACGGCGGTGCTGTCGCTGGCCACGATCACGATGGCGGTCGCGCTGCTGTTCGTCGGCCCGATCTCCGACGTGGTGGGCCGGGTGGTGATCATGCGGTGGTCCCTGACCGGCTGCGCGGTCCTGGGCATCGCCACCGCGTTCGCGCCCACCTGGCACTCGCTGCTGGTCCTGCGCGGGCTGCAGGGCGTCGCGCTGGCCGGGCTGCCCGCCGTGGCGCTCGCCTACCTGCGTGAGGAGATGCCCGAAGGGTCCCACGTACGGGCCAACGCCACCTACATCACCGGCACGGCCCTCGGCGGGGCGGCGGGGCGGTTGCTGCCCGGCCCGGTTCAGGCGGTGTGGGGCTGGAGCGGCGCCAGCGCCGTCGTGGGGGTCGTCACGCTGCTCTGCGCGATCGGCCTGTGGGTCCTGCTGCCGCCGTCGCGGCACTTCGAACGCTCCAGCCCGCGGCTGGGCGACCTGCTGCGCAACACCGCGCTCACGCTGCGAGACCCGTCACTGGTGGCGCTGTGCCTGGTCGGCGCGGCGACGATGGGGGCGTTCGTCGGGCTGTGCAACGCGCTGACCTTCCGCCTGGAGGCGGCCCCCTATCTGCTGGGCGGCGCGGGCGCGCTGGTGTTCCTGGCCTATCCGGTGGGCGTGCCGGGGCCGCTGGCCGCCGGGCGGCTGGCACTGCGGCGCGGGCTCGGCCTGGCCGCCCTGCTCGGCGTCGCGCTCCTGGTGACCGGTACGCTGCTCACCGCCGCGCCCCAACTCCCCGCCATCGTGATCGGACTGGCCATGGTCACCTTCGCCTTCCTCGGCACGCACTCCCTGGTCAGCGGCTGGGTCTCCGACCGCGCCCACCGGGTCGGCGTCGGCGTGGGCCAGGCCGCGGGGCTGTACCTGCTGGCCTACTACGCCGGCAGCTCGGTCTTCGGCTCGCTGGCCGCCTACCGGTGGGAGACGGGCGGCTGGTCGAGCGTGATCACCGTCTCCGTCGGGCTGCTCATCGGCGCCGGGTTCCTGCTGGACCTGGCCCGCCGCTTCGACACACGATCATGCCGGTAACCGTCACCGGGGACGGCGTCGCCGTCTCCTACCAGATCCGCGGCCGAGGCGAGCCCCTCGTTCTGCTGGCCGGGCAGGCCAACGACCACCACTGGTGGGACGGCGTCAGGGACGACTTCGAGGACCACCACACCACCGTCACCCTCGACTACCGCGGGACCGGGGACAGCGACAAGCCCGACGTCCCCTACACCACCCGTGGCTTCGCGGCCGACGTGGTCGCCGTCCTCGACGATCTCGGCGCCGACCGGGCCCACGTGTACGGCACCTCGATGGGCGGGCGTGTGGCCCAGTGGCTGGCGGCCGATCACCCGCACCGGGTGGGGTCGCTGATCCTCGGGTGCACCTCGCCCGGCGGCGCGCACGGCCTCGAACGGGACAACACCGTGAAGAGGTCGCTGGCCCAGCCCGACCGGCAGGCGGCGCGGCGGGCGCTGCTGGAGCTGATGTACACCCCGGCCTGGCTGGCCACCCACCCCGGCCCGTACACCACCCTCGGCGATCCCGGCATGCCCGCCTTCGCCCGGCGGCGGCACCTGGCCGCCAGCGCGGGGCACGACGCCTGGGACGCGCTGCCCGGCATCACCGCGCCCACGCTGGTCGTCCACGGCACCGACGACGTCTTCAACCCGGCGGCCAACGCGCCCCTGCTCGCGGGCCGCATCCCCGGCGCGACGCTCCGGCTCATCCCCGGCGCCAGGCACGCCTACTTCGAGGAGTTCCGCGAGGTCGCCGGCCCGGCGGTCCTGGACTTCCTGATCAGTCGATCATGACCACCGTGTTGGCGGCCAGGTCGTGCAGCGCGTGCTTGCGCCGGGTGAACATGATCCAGACGAGGTCGATCACGGTCAGGCCCACCGCGACGAAGAAACCGGACATCAGCGCGCGCCCCGCCGCCATGGCCGGGGTGAGCCGGGCGCCGTTCTCCCGCACCACGCGGATGGCGAACGCCTTCTTGCCGACGGTCTGCCCGTTCCAGTAGCCGACCAGCAGCCAGTGGTAGGCGTACCACGCCAGCGCCCCGGCGATCAGCCAGCGCCAGTCCAGGTGGAAGACGAAGTCGGCGAAGTCCTTCGCCGGGTCCATCGGCGCGAAGACCCCGGCCCGCGCCAGGAGGGGCCGGGTGAGCAAGACCAGGAGGACGGCATCGAAGATACCGGCGAGGAGCCGCCGCCAGCGTCCCGCGATCAACTCCTGCGCGAGATGGCCGTAGGGCGGGCCGTCGCGCCACACTGACTCGGACATGGATTCACTCCGGCGAATTGAGTAGCGGTCTCTCCGAAGGGCGTTCCATCGCGTTCCACGGACCGGTGGCATGCCAGAATCGTGCTGCCGAGACGTACCCGAAAGGACAGATGACCATCCCCGCCGACCGAAACGCCGAGCCCGCCGCCGGACGGACGGCCGTGGTGAGCCGGACGGGCCCCAAGCGCAGCGAGAGCATCCGGCTCGCGGTGCTCAACGCCGCCGACGATCTCCTGGTCGAGCGGGGGTTCAACGGGGTGACCATCGAGGGCATCGCCGCCCGGGCCGGGGTCGCCAAGCAGACCGTCTACCGCTGGTGGAAGTCCAAGGTCGACATCCTCCTCGACACCCTCGCCGACGACGCCCGCGAGGCCCTGGCCTGGCCGGGCGGCGAGGCGGACGCCGAGGAGGAGCTGAAAGCGCAGCTCCACCGGATCGCCGGGTTCTTCGAGGAGCCGTCGGGCCAGGTCCTGCGGGCGCTGCTCGGCCACGCCCAGACCGACCAGGCCACGGCCCTGGCGCTGCGCGAGGGGTTTCTGCGCGAGCAGCGCGAACGCGACCTGCTGGGGCTGCGCGCCGTGCTCGAACGCCACACCGGCCGCCCGGTGACCGAGCCGACCGTGGACACGCTGCTGAGCGTGCTGCTCGGCCCGCTCTATTATCAGGCGCTCGTCCACGGCGGCCCGCCCGGCCCCGAACTCCTGGACGCCACAGCCCGGCATGTCCTCGACCTCGCCCTGGCCAAGCCCTGAAGACGGCTATGTGGGGTGAGGCCGTCGAGGCACCGTCGCTCGGTCATCGCTTCGCCTGCTAGGTCGTGGCCGACGTTACGAAGCCGTTCTTCCGTCCTGCTTCCGATCTTCTTCCGTTCAGGTTCCGCGAACGAGAAGCCGGGATTTGTCGCCCGGTACGCCGATTGCGGCACCTGCTCGCCGGTCGATCAGCGCACCGTGCGAACCTCTTACACGAAAGCGGGCCCGGCGCCCGACCGAGTGTGAGGAGCCCGACGTGTCCCCCGTGATTCTCTCCGCCGCAGGCACCTGTCTCGTCCTTGACGTCGCGGGCTCCGACCTGCCGCGAGTGCGTTACTTCGGCGCCGACCTGGGCGCGGTCGCCGAGCCGCACCTGCTGCCCGCGCTGGCGTCGCTGACTCCCGCGCCGCCGCTGGTGCCGCTCCAGGGTGACAGCTGGTACGGCCGGCCGGGCCTTTCTGGATCCCGTACGTCCGCGCATCGGCCGGTCAGGTGGAGCCTCTACGGCCCGGTCGAGACACGGGCCGTGCCCGGCTCGGGCGGCAGCGTGACCATCACCGCGACCGACGAACAGGCCGGGCTCCGGCTGGTGAGCGAGCTGGCCATGGACGCCGGCGGCGTGGTCACCATGCGGCATGCGCTGACCAACACCGCCGCCGACCCGTACCGCGTGGACGAGCTGACCTGCGCGTTGCCGCTGCCCGCGCGGGCGGATGAGTTGCTCGACTTCACCGGGCGGTGGGCGCTGGAGAAGGTGCCGCAGCGCCGGCCGCTGGCCTACGGCGTCTGGTCGCGGGAGAACCGGCGCGGGCGCACCGGGCACGACGGCACGGGCCTGCTGGTGGCGGGAACGAGCGGGTTCGGGTTCCGGCACGGCGAGGTGTGGGCGGCGCACGCCGGATGGAGCGGCGACCACGTCCACTACGTCGAGCGGTTGACGGAGGGCGTGACGCTGCTGGCGGCCGGCGAGCTGCTCGCGCCCGGCGAGATCACCCTGGGCGAGGGCGAGACGTACGAGACCCCGCTGGTCTATTTCACCTGGTCCGACTCCGGGCTGGACGCGGCGGCCGGGCGGCTGCACGGCCACCTGCGCTCGCGCGGCCCGCGCCCGGCCCGCCCGGTCACCCTGAACAACTGGGAGGCCACCTACTTCGACCACGGCCTCGACCGGCTGCTGGCGCTGGCCGACCGGGCCGCGGAGGTGGGGATCGAGCGGTTCGTCCTCGACGACGGCTGGTTCCGGCACCGCCGCGACGACAAGGCCGGGCTCGGCGACTGGTACGTGGACGAGGGGGTGTGGCCCGACGGTCTGCACCCGCTGGCCAAGCACGTACGCGAGCTCGGCATGCAGTTCGGGCTCTGGTTCGAACCGGAGATGATCAATCTCGACTCCGATCTCGCCCGCGAGCATCCCGAATGGGTACTGGGCCGCGTCGACCGGCTCCCGCCGCCGCAGCGCAACCAGCACGTGCTCGACCTGGCCCGGCCGGAGGCCTTCGACTACCTGCTGGACCGGATCAGCACGCTGGTGGGCGAGTACGAGCTGGACTACATCAAGTGGGACCACAACCGCGACATCGCCGAGCCCGTCCACGACGGCGTGGCGGGTGTGCACGCGCAGACCGTGGCCGCGTACCGGCTGATCGACGAGCTGCGCCGCCGCCATCCAGGGCTGGAGATCGAGTCGTGCTCGTCCGGCGGCGCGCGGATCGACTACGGCATCCTGGCCCGCACCGACCGGGTCTGGACCTCCGACAGCAACGACGCGCTCGACCGGCAGGCGATCCAGCGCTGGACCGGCCTGCTCGTGCCGCCGGAGCTGATGGGCAGCCACGTCGGCGCGCCCCGCGACCACGTCACCGGCCGGTCGCTGGCGCTGTCGTTCCGGTGCGCCACCGCGCTGTTCGGCCACATGGGCGTCGAGTGGGACCTGACGTCGGCGAGCGAGGCCGAACGCGAGGAGCTCGCGGAATGGATCGCCCTGCACAAGCGGCTGCGGCCGACGCTGCACGGCGGGACCGTGGTCCGCGCCGACCATCCCGACCCGGCGGTGCTGCTGCACGGCGTGGTCCGGGACGGGCACGCGGTGTTCGCCTGCGTCCAGCTCGCCTCCCGGGTGGCCACGGGCCCGGCGCCGCTGCGCCTGCCCGGACTGGACCCCGAGGCCGTCTACGAGGTGCGGGTGGCGGGCCGCCGGCCCACGGGTGTCGGGCTGCCGCAGTGGACGGCCGCCCCGGTACGCCTGCGGGGCTCGGTCCTGGCCGGGCTCGGTCTGCCGTCCCCGGCGCTGAAGCCCGCGACCGCACTGGTCATCGAGCTTGAGGCCGTCCAGGGATAGGCCGTCCAGGGATAGGCCGTCCAGGAATAGGCCGTCCAGGAATAGCAGGTGCGCTGAACCTCGCCCGGTAAGCGGATGGGCTCATCGCGAAGAACTGCCGGAAGCGGCGGCTGGCGTAGTTGGGGTCGCTCCACCCCACCTGCCTGCCGATCGCCGCGACCGGCAGGTCCGTCTCGATGAGCAACGCCGCCGCCCGCTCGGCCCGCAGCCGGTTCAGGTAGGCCATCGGCGAGATGCCGAGCTGGGCGGTGAACGTCCTGGCCAGGTGCGCGCCCGAGACGCGGGCGAGCGCCGCCAGGTCATCCACCGACCAGTCCCGCCGCGGGTCGCCCTCCAGCTCCTGTACGGCCAGCAGCACCGCGGGGTGCGTCCCGGCGCTCCCGGCGGCGGGCTCGTCGAGCGAGGCCAGCGAGGCCGCCGCCCCGTCCAGCAGGCACAGCAGCGCTCCCACCTGCGTGATGTGCCCGCCCACCGCCGCCGGAAGCGCGGCCTCCACCACCGCGAGCGCCCCGTCGTCCAGCCGCGACACATGGCCCGAGCGGTGCAGCAGCCTGCCGACGTGCGGTTCGGCCCGCAGCCAGGCCAGCTCCCGCTGGAACATCTCCGGACCGACGTACACGTTGTGCACCACCAGCCCACGGCAGTCGCGGTAGCCGTGCCAGTCGCCCGGCCGCAGCAGCGTGACCGAGCCGCGGCTCAGCCCCTGCTCCCCGATGGCCGACACGTGCGTGGCGGTGCCCCTGGTGACCACGGCCAGCTCCAGGAAGTCGTGGCTGTGCGCGCTGTTGTCGGCGGCCAGCTCGTGCCGTTCCGCCACCACGGGCGGCCGGTCGGGAGTGAAGACGTCGTCGCGTCGTACACGGTGCACATCAGGATTGTGCTACATGCGAGCAACCCCCGTCCTAGCCCGCCCCGGGGCTTTCCGGCAAGAGTGGAGGCACCACCGACAAGGGAGAAGAACATGCTTGACGACGCTCAGGTGTCCGCCTACCGGCGTGACGGTTTCATCCACCTGCCCGAGGTGATCTCGCGCGAGGAGGCCGCCCGTTACGCCAAGGCGGCGCTGGCCGCGCAGGAGACCGTACGGGACAACCGGGAGGGCGACATCTTCGTCCAGCTGCTGCAGCTCTGGCAGCACGACGAGACGCTGCGCGAGCTCACCCTGCACCCGGGGCTCGCGGCGCTCGCGACCCAGCTGGCGGGTGTACCGCTGCGGCTCTGGCACGACCAGCTGCTGATCAAGAAGCCGCACAACGGCGCGGCCACCGAGTTCCACCAGGACCAGCCGTACTGGCCGCACACCGGCTCGCGGCACGCCCTGTCGGCCTGGATCGCGCTGGTCGACGTGCCCGTCGAGCGGGGCTGCATGACGTTCGTGCCCGGCTCGCAGGACCTCCAGGACCTGCGCGCCCAGGACTTGTCGGACGGCCAGGACCTCTTCCGGATCGCGCCCGAGCTGCGCTGGCGGCAGCGGGTGACCGTCCCGTTGAAGGCGGGAGACTGCACCTTCCACAACTCGTACCTGGCGCACTGCGCCACGCCCAACTTCACCGACGACCCGCGCATCGCGCATGTGGTCATCTACATGGACGCCGACGCGGTCTTCGCCGCCGAACCGGCGCACGTGCTGACCGACCCCCTCGGCCTCACCCCCGGCCTGCCGCTGCCCGACGAGCACTTCCCCAGCTTCGCTCGCTGATCGGCCGACCTGGCGGGGCCGACGGGCCGGGGCACGATCGCCGGCGTGCCCGGCGTCACCCGGGTCGGCGCGTCGCGCTGCCTCTGACGATGAGGGTCGTGGCGAGCTCGATCCGGGTGCCGGCCGAGCCCCTGCGGTGGGTCAGCTCTTCGGTGATCAGCCGGACCGCCTCGTTGGCCATGTCGTCGAGCGGCTGACGGACCGTGGTGAGCGGCGGGGACAGCATCTCGCACAGCGGGGAGTCGTCGAAGCCGACCACGGACACCTCGTCGGGGATGCGGATGCCACGCTCGGTCGCCGCCTGGTAGACGCCCGCGGCCTGCAGGTCGGAGCCCGCGAAGATGGCCGTGGGCCGGTCGGGGTGGTCGAGCAGCTCGGCGCCGAACGTCTTGCCGCCGGAGACCTGGAAGTCGGCGAAACGCGTGAGATCCGCCGACGGCTCGACGCCGAAGGAGCGGTGCGCGGCCAGATAGCCCTCGTAGCGATCCAGGGTGCACTGCGTGTCTAGCGGCCCGCCGATGAAGCCGATCCGCTCGTGCCCCAGCTCCAGGAGATGGGTCGTCGCCATCACCCCGCCCGACCAGTTCGTCGCGCCCACGGTCGAGAACCGGGGGTCGCGCTGGCCGACCGGATCCAGGAGCACCAGCGGGACCCGCAGCAGCTCTTCGACCGCCGCGATCTCCTCCCGGTTGGCGCGCGAGAGCACCAGGACGATGCCGTCGGTGCCGCGCTTGCGCACCATCCCGATCCAGCGCCGCAGGTCGAAGTCGGAGCGCGCGGAGGAGGTCACGACGAGCGAGAATCCCCAGCGCGCGGCCGCCTGCTCCGCGCCCTTGACCAGGACCTCCGCCCAGGGCGAGCCGAGCCCGTCGATGAGCAGGTCGACCAGGCCGACCTGCGGTGCGCTGGGCGGGCGGAGGGCTTCGTATCCGGAGGCCCGGACCGCTTCGAGGACCTTGCCGCGGGTGGCGGCGGAGACGTGCTTCTTGCCGCTCAGCACTTTCGAGACCGTCGGGACCGACACCCCGGCCGCCGCCGCGACGTCGGAGAGCGTGGGTCGGGGCACAGCACCTCCCGTTTGCCGACTTTCGGAAAATCGCTTGGCTAGTTAACTGAGCTGATTAGGCAGGTTCGGCAAGTGTTGACACGACTACAAGCCGGAACCTACCGTAACGGAACGGCAATGTCACGGTATTTTTTCGGAAAACTATCCGGAAACTTTCCGATATGACTCCGGGGCGCCTCGAGTGCCAGATCGACAGTGAGGGTGCGTGCATGACGATCGATGAGCGTCGAGCGCGACGCGTCGGCGAGCTGCTGGCCGACATGTCACTCGACGAGAAGCTCGCGCAGCTCGTGGGCGTGTGGCTGAACGTCAATCGCGAAGAGGGTGTCGTCGCGCCGCTGCAGGACGCGATGCAGGGAGAGGACGTCGCGTTCGAGGAGTTCGCCCGCGACGGACTCGGGCAGATCACCCGGCACTACGGGACCCGGCCCGTCGATCCGGAGTGGGCGAGCACCCTGCTGGCCGCGCGGCAACGGTGGCTGCTCGACCACACCCGCCTCGGCATCCCGGCGCTGGCGCACGAGGAATGCCTCACCGGCCTGGCGGCCTGGCGGGCGACGACCTATCCGGTCCCGCCGGCCTGGGGCGCGTCGTTCGACCCCGAGCTGGTCGAGCGGATGGGCCGGCAGATCGGGTCGAGCATGGCCGCGCTCGGCGTTCACCAGGGGCTCGCTCCGGTGCTCGACGTGATTCGCGACCAGCGGTGGGGGCGGGTCGAGGAGTGCGTGTCCGAGGATCCGTACGAGGTCGCGACGATCGGGGCGGCGTACGTGCGGGGACTCCAGTCCACGGGCGTGATCGCCACGTTGAAGCACTTCGTCGGCTATTCGAACTCCCGCGCCGGGCGGAACCTGGCCCCGGTCCACGCGGGGCCGCGTGAGGTGGCCGACGTGCTGCTGTTCCCCTTCGAGGTCGCGATCCGGGACGCGGGGGCGGGTTCGGTGATGAACTCCTACGCCGAGATCGACGGAATCCCGGTCGCCGCGGACGACTACTACCTGACCCGGATCCTGCGTGACGAGTGGGGTTTCGACGGCACCGTCGTCGCGGACTACTTCGCGGTCGCCTTCCTGCACACGCTGCACGCCGTCGCCACGGACGCCGAGGACGCCGCCGTGCAGGCGCTCACGGCGGGGATCGACGTCGAGCTGCCCACCGGGGTCGCCTATATGGCGCCGTTGAAGCGGGCCGTGGCGAGCGGGCGGATCGCCGAATCGCTGATCGACCGGGCGTTGAGCCGGGTGCTGCTGCAGAAGGCGAAGCTCGGGCTGCTCGACGACGACTACGAGCCGGCTGCTTCGGGGCCCGTCGACCTGGACGGCGCCGAGTCCCGGGCGCTGGCGCGGCGGCTGGCGGAAGAGTCCATCGTGCTGCTGACGAACAACGGCCTGCTCCCCCTCGGCGACGGCGCGGGACAGCGTGTGGCCGTCATAGGCCCGAACGCGGACAGCGTCACCGCGCTGTTCGGCTGCTACTCCTTCGTCAACCACGTCCTGCCGCACTTTCCCGAGGTCGAGCCGGGCATCGAGTCGCCCACACTGCTCGACGCCCTGCGGGCGGAGTTCCCGGACGCGGTGCTGCGGGTGGCGCGCGGCACGGGTGTCGACGACGGCGACCGCGCGGGGTTCGGCGAGGCCGTGGACCTGGCGGCCGCCTCCGACGTGGTGATCCTCGTGCTCGGCGACCGGTCCGGCCTGTTCGGCCGGGGCACCTCCGGCGAGGGCTGCGACGTGGACACCCTCGACCTGCCCGGCGCCCAGCAGGCACTCGCCGACGCGGTCCTCGCCACGGGCACTCCGGTCGTGGCGGTCCTGCTGACCGGCCGGGCCTACGCCGTGCCGGGCATCCTCCGCGAGGCCGCCGCCGTGGTGCAGGCGTTCTTCCCCGGCGAGGAGGGCGCGGGGGCCATCGCCCGGGTGATCAGCGGCGCCGTCAACCCGTCGGGGCGGCTGCCGATGAGCATGCCCGGCTCGGCCGCCGGTCAGCCGTACAGCTACCTGCATCCCCGGCTCGGCGCGGCCGGCTCGGTGAGCAACATCGACCCCGCTCCGGTGCTGGGGTTCGGTCACGGGCTGAGCTACACGCGCTTCGCCTACGACGAGGTGTCCGTGGCCGGGACCGCCCCGGCGGCGGACGGGTCGATCCACTGCTCGGTCGTCGTCCGCAACGCGGGTGAGCGGGCGGGCGCGGAGATCGTGCAGGTGTACGCGTCGGACGTGGTCGCCTCGGTCACCCGGCCCGTCGCCCAGCTGGTCGGCTACGCGCGCGTCGAGCTCGCGCCCGGCGAGCGGGTGTCGGTCGGCTTCGAGGTGCCGACGCGGCTGCTGGCCTTCACCGGGCGCGACGGCCGGCGCGTCGTCGAGCCCGGCGAGGTGACGATGACCGTCCGCCGCTCCGTCACCGACGTCGTCGCCGAGCGGACCGTGACGCTGACCGGGCCGGTGTACGAGATCACCGGCGCCGAACGGCGGCTGACCATGGTCGATCAGACGAGTGTCCTTCTCCGCTGAGCGGCCCGCCGCCATGACGCCAGTCGTACCACGGGGGGCACGAGCACCACGACCGCGACGACCAGCACCGTCAGCCCGGCGGCCCGCTGGTCGGCGGACAGGTCCGACACCCCGGGCGGCGACACCAGCGTGAACCAGTCCACGCCCACCCCCGGCCCGAACCGCAGGGCCAGCCCGAGCGCGAGCTGCGTCACGGCGACCACCGCGAGCAGCCGCACCCGCGTCACCCAGGTGATCGGGCGCGGCAGCGGATCCACTCCGGCCAGCACCCAGAAGCACAACGCCCCGGTGCAGAAGAGCAGCGCCAGGGTGAGCAGATGGAGCGCGTAGCTGTACAACGACTGCCCCAGCCAGCCGGTCCCGTACAGCACCGCCACCGGCACGATCTGCCCGGCGGCGACGGTCACCGGATGGGTGAGCCGCGCGGCCAGGCGGCTGTCCAGGATCGCGCGGGTCACGTCGCCGTACTGCGACCGGTCCGTCGTGGTCTGGGCGGCGAGCGTCAGCGGCGCGCCGAGCGCCAGGAGCAGCGGCGCCACGAGGGCGACCAGGCCGTACTGCAGCGCCGTCGCCGACAGCAGCGCGCGGGCGTAGCCGCCCACCCCGCTGAGCAGGGCGAACGCCAGCACCGCGAGTCCGGCGAGCCACGCGGCGGTACGGCCCGGCGGCCACACGATCCCGTCGCGGGCCAGGCGGCGCAGCCCGACGAGGTAGCCGGTCGCGAGGGCGGCCAGCACGAGCAGGATCAGCGGGTCCAGCCTGATCTCGGTGAGCAGGCCGCCGATCGAGAAGGGCGGCAGGTTGTACTCCAGCAGGAGGTGGTCGTGGCCGCCGCCGCCCTCTGAAGGCGGCGGCGGGGTGCGTGACAGGGCGACCGCGAGCCCGACGGCCGCCGCCATGACGATCGCCTCACCGGTGGCCAGGCGGACGAACGTGCGCCGCACCGGGCGTTCGGCCAGGCCCGCGACGGTACGGCGGCGATGGTTCTGACCGAAGACGCCCAGGGCCACCAGCGCGGCCGCCTTGGCCAGGATGAGCAGGCCGTAACGGGTCTGCCACAGCTGCGCGACGGCGTCGAGGCGCACCCAGGCGCTGGCCACCCCCGACACGGCCACCGCGCCGAAGCAGGCCAGGGCCAGCGTGCTGAACCTGGGCACCACCTCCGTGAGGCGATCCGACCGCCGGAAGTGGACCAGGACGGCGGCCAGGCCGCCCACCCACACCGCCACCGCCGCCAGGTGCGCCATCAGCGCGGAGATCGCGATGTCGTGATCACCCGCCGAGGCTGCGTGGCCGACGTAGGCGGGCGGCAGGATCGCGAAGACGGCGACCGCCAGCAGGAAGGCGTTCCACCAGGGCGAACGCCACAGGCTGGTGCCGATCGCCACCACCCCCGCCGCCGCGGCCACGATGAGCAGCGCCTGGGTCTGCGGGACGGTCGTGCCGAACGACAGGATCGACGGGCTTTCGAACAGGTCGGTGAGCGGCAGGCCGACGACCTCCGAGATCGTCAGCAGGTACGTCATCGCAGCGGCGGCGGCCCAGCCCAGCCCCCAGCGGCCGGCGGCGCGCAGACAGGCGGCGACCTCCGGCGTACGGCGCGGAGCCAGGATCACGGCGGCCACCAGCGTTCCCACGGTGGCGAAGGCGCACAGGTCATAGGCGAACCGGGCCAGGGGCATCCCCCAGTCGGTGAACGGTCCCGCCTTGGGCAGGCCCGGGATCGACGGCTGCGGCACGCTTCCGCCGAACAGCAGGGCCGCGACCAGCACCAGGACTCCGGCGGCCACGGCGACGACGGCGTATCGGCGGGCCGGCGTCGCCCCGCCTCGGAAAGTTGACACGGCTGCTCAGGTGCCGGCGGGCAGGGGTCGACGGCATCGGGGGGTTGACGGCATGGTGATCTCCACGTGGCTGCGGGACGGGGGGTCAGAAGGCAGCCGGGAGCGGGGGTCCACGCCGGACGACCGCGTGACGCAGGACGCTCTCGTACGGTCCGCCGAGTGAGCGATAGGCGGGCGCCGGTGGAGTGAGTGGGCATGCGGGGCACGGCGCCAGGACGAGGAGCAGGCGTACGGCCAGCCGCCGCAGCACCGCCCAAAGCGCGGTCTCGCCCCTTGCCACCCACCATCCAGTCACCAGAGTGGCGGTGAGGTGGCAGAGCACCATGCCCGCGTCGGTGGCCGGTCCGTGTCCGGGCGGCATGGGCGCCGGGGCGTCGTGCCAGGAGAACAGCCCATGCAGGAGGACTTGCGCCGAGCCGAGCAGGACGGCGATCGGGACCGGCGCGCGCTCCCGGCCGGCCGGCGCGGCGGCGAGCGCCGCCACGAGTCCGGCGCCGAGCGCGAGATGGCCGGGGCCCGGCAGGGTGCCGTCGGCGAACCAGTGGGCCAGGGCGGCCAGCGTCACACAGACGGCCGCGAAGAGGGCCGACCGCGCTAATCGCAACGGCAGCATGGCTCGCATGGTGCCCAAATGCTCCCACACCAGCAGCCCGCCGTGAGGCGCGTTCCCACCTATGGCTTCTTATCCGAAATTTCAGTTTTTCCAGGCTTCTAATGTGGATCGCCAGGCGTGCCGCTCGTCACATGACGCGCGCCGGCGGCACCCGTATCGGGACCACCGGCGCGCTGATCATGCGTGATCGTCAGGCGTGCACGCTCCGACAATTGATCTTGAACGAATCGCCGTAGCCTTCCCAGACCCCTACCAAGGTCCATCCCTGGGAGACCTTGTCAGCGTGCTGCCAGGTGCAGGCCGCATGCAGGTCGAGGCGGATCTGAGCACCATCGTTCCTGGTGCAGACCCAGCCGGTCACGTTGTCGCCCAAGTGCTTCGCGCCGTTGTAGCCGATCGACTGGCAGAAGCCCGCCAGGTTCATGCCCTTGAAGAACTCGGTCGCTCCCGGCGAGGCGTGGCACTTCCACTCGCCGGCGCTGGTGCCGTTGGTCGACGCGGTGACCGGATAGCCGGCGGCCACGAGCGGGCTGAACTGCCACTGGCAGGCGCTGGCCACCGAGAGGCCGACTTCGTCCTTGCCGCTGACGCACCGCCAGCCATCGAAATGGCTGCCCACCAATTTGGCGCCGTCGTACCCGATCGACCTGCAGTAACCGTTGAGGTCGACGCCGCCCAGGTAGGCGTCGACCGATTGGACTGTGAGCGGTGCGGCTTGGGCGGGCGAGGCGCCGAGCCAGGTCGCGCCCAGGCACGCCAGCAGCACGGTCAGGACGAGATGACGCAGTCGCATACCGATCCCTTCGTCGAGCGGTCGATGGCGCCGCAGCCGAACCACGCCGCGGCCTGGTAAGTATCAAATCCGCCCGCCGAGCAGGTCTTCGTGGCGGCGACACAACGTTCCACGCGCTGTTGCGCGTTCGCGTAAGGAGCATTGATCCACGACGAGCGGGACGACGAATACGCCAGGGGGCAAGCACCGAACCTGACCGTTTGAGGGGGGAAACGGAACGTGGGCGGACTGTTCGAGTCGTTACGTGAGCAGGTGGAGGACAACGCGCGCAACGCCGTGTCGGCGTATCAGCGCGAGATCCCCGAGTATCGAGACATCCCGAGCATCGGCGGCGAGCGCGACCACCAGGCGAGCATGTACGGTTTCGCGGTCTTCATCCGGTCCCGCAGACTCGACCTGGCGCCGGCGCGGCTGCCGCTCAACGACGATGACCTGTCGACGATCTCGTCGGTGGGCCGCCAGCGTGCCGAGCTGGGACTGTCCGTACTGTCGCAGCAGCGGGTACTCGGGCTGCACACGCATCTCACGCTCCAGGAGATCCACCAGGTGGCCGGCCCGGAGGACGGCGACGACCTGCTGCGGATGCTCGGCTGGATCGGCTCGCAGAGTGTCCGGGCCAGAAGCGCGTACCTGCACGGGTACACCGACGGGGTGGGCCGGTCACGGTCGCTGGCGACCCGCAACGAGCTGCTCGCGCGCGCACTGCTCGCGGACGAGCCGGTGGAGCCGCGACTGGCCGACCCGCTGCGGCCCTTGGTGGCCTCCCGCTACGCGGTGTCGGTGGTGCGCGTCCCCGCCCCCGCCGTACCCGAGCGGGACCGCTCCGCCGTGGTGAGCGCGCTCGCCACCGGCTCGCTGGTCGCCTGGCTGAGCCGTGGCGAGCTGGTCCTCCTGACCCCCGGCACCGTGGATCGTACGATGGCGCTGCACCAAGTGCGGTCGGCGGTGGCGCTGCTCGGCCGGGCCTGCCAGGTCGCCTCCGTGGAGGGCGTGACCGGTCAGCTCGCCGAATCCCTCACCTGGGCGCGGGAGGCCAGCCGGGTGGCGCCGACCGAGGACCGGCCGGCGCGCCTGTACGTCCTCGCCGACCTGTTCGTGGAGATGGCCGTGGCGAACACGCCGGAAATCGACGCATGGCTGCGCGCCTTCGCCCGGCGGCTGTCCAAGGGGCCGGACCTCGTGTCGACCCTGCACGCCTACTACAGCCACGACATGAACCGCGCGGCGGCGTCGGCCGCGCTGCGCATCCATCCGCGCACCCTGGACTACCGGCTGCAGCGCGCCCGCAAGGTGACCGGCCTGGAACCCGGGTCGACGCTCGGCGTACGGATGCTGAGCACGGCGGTGGCCCGCCTGCTGGCCCGGTGAACCGGCTGGGCAGGCTGCCGCCCGATGCCTGCCCGTCGGCACGTGACCGCCCTCAGTCGTCCGGTCAGTCATCCAGGCCGCGGGCGCTGAGGGCCTCGCCCAGCGCGTCCGCGTGCCGCAGCGCGCTCACCACCAGCGGCACGGCGAAGGCCCGCACGCTCCACTCCACTCCCCTGGCGCGCTGCGCCTCCCGTACGCGGGTCGTCAGCTCGGCCATGACCGGCACACTGCGGATCGTGAGGGACAGCAGCAACGACAGCCGGAACGGATCCAGCCCCACCCAGCGCGCCGGCGACAGGCAGCGCTCCAGGAACGCCATCATGGCCTCCGTCCGCGTCGTCAGGGTGACCAGCCCGGCCAGGGCGACGGCCAGGACGACCCGGGACACCGAGGTGATCGCCGACGGCAGGTCCGCGAACACCGCCTGCATGGCGAACAACGCCACCGCGAACCAGCGGACCGGCCGTACCTGCGCCCAGGCCGCCGCCGCGCCCACCCCCGAGACGGCGAACAGCACCCCCACCACCAGCGCGGCGACCGCCATCGACACCGGCGCGCGCAGCAGGACGAGTACCGTGCAGCACGCCGCCAGGCCCGCGAGCTTGGCCCCCGCGGGCATGCGGTGCAGCGGCGAGCCGCCCGGGACGTAGGCGCCGGTGAGCCCGTTCACGACATGAGCTTCCGGTAGTGGCCGATGGCCGCCGGCGGCGCGGCGTCGGCCACGATCCGTCCCTCGTCCATCACCAGCAGGCGGTCGAAGTCCGCCAGCAGCGCGAGATCGTGGCTGATCACGACCACCTGCTGCGGCAGGTCGCGCAGTACGTCGGCGACCAGCCGGGAGTGGCGCAGGTCCAGGAGGGTCGTGGGTTCGTCCATGACGAGGATCTCGGGTTCGAGCACCAGGACCGAGCAGAGGGCGAGCAGCTGCTTCTGGCCGCCGGACAGCTGGTGGGCGGGGTGGTCGGCGTGGCCCGCCAGGCCGTACTTGTCCAGCACGTCTGTCACCCGGCGCTGGACCTCCTCGCGTGGCAGCTTGTGCCGGCGCAGGGAGAACGCGACGTCCTCGGCCACGGTCGGCATCACGATCTGCGCATCCGGGTCGGTGAACAGGAACCCGACGCGCCGCCTGATCCTTGCCGCGTGACGGCGGGTGTCGTCGCCGAGGACGGTGACAGTGCCGGAAGTCGGCAGGACCAGGCCGTTCAGCAGCCGGGCCAGCGTGCTCTTGCCCGACCCGTTGGCCCCGATCACGCCGACCCGCCGCTCGGGCAGGCGGGCCGTGACGCCGCACAGCACCTCCCGCTGCCCGAGCCGGACCCGCACGTCGTCCAGCTCGATCACCCGCACCACCTACGAATCTCAACCTCAACCGGCTTGCTCATCGGCTCACACCACGCACGCATTTAACCCGCTCGCTCATTGGGCTCACACCACCTCGAACAGGGCGGCGACGCCGAGGCCGCCCCCGACCGCCGCCGTCGCCAGCCCCAGCGTCCCCGGCGGCGCGCCCGACCGTACGAGCCGCGTGAACAGCCGGGTGACCACGACGGCTCCGGTGGCCCCCCACGGATGGCCGAGCGCCAGCGCGCCGCCGTCGGCGCAGACCCGGTCCCGGTCGGCGCCGAGCGGGTCGAGCCCGAGCGCGTCCGTGACGGCCAGCGTCTGGGCCGCGAACGCCTCCACGATCTCCACCGCCGCGATCTGTTCCATGCTCACTCCGGTACGGCCGAGCAGCCGTCGTACGGCGGGCACCGGACCCCAGCCGGGCAGGGCGGGATCACAGCCGACCACGGCCCCGCCCCGCAGCCGGAGGCCCGGCAGCCCGGCCCCGGCGCGCAGGCGTTCCGTGGTGAGGGCGAGCACCGCCGCCCCGTCGCTGACCGGCGAGGAGTTCCCGGCCGTCACCGTCCCTCCGGGGACGAACGCCGCGGGCAACCGCGACATCGACTCCGGCCGCAACAGCCGGGGCCGTTGGTCATCCGTCCGGCCGCCGACCTCGACGATCTCCGCCGCGAACCGGCCCGCCTCCCGCGCGGCCACCGCCTTGGCGTTGCTCGCGCGCGCGTAGTCGTCCTGGCGCGCCCGTAAAACACTGTTTACGGCCGGACGTTGCTCTGCACCTCACCCACCGGCACGTCGC
>NZ_JBEZDM010000063.1:0-40751 GCF_040648335.1 Nonomuraea sp. NPDC049158 | reverse complement strand
AGGCTGCCAACAGATGTCCTTCCGAGGGCTCGCGGCGGACTGACTACACGCACGCCAGACAACCTCGCAACGTGAGCAAGCGGAGCGGGTCGTCAAAGGGCAGCGCAAAGGGGCAGTGTAGCCGAACGGCACACGCCTGTCCACTTCACTCTCGCTGCATGCTCCACGTTGGTCGCAGCATCGCCCGTTCGAGCGGAAACGTCAAGCCCGTAAGCCCGACTTTCCGCCGACCTAGGGGCCGGACGCTGGGTTTTCTCCCCTGCGTGATCGGACGCCTACCGTCAGGCCCAAGACGATACCCGCGAACGGGGACGGTTAACGCTCCGTCACACCGAGGGTCGAACCCATGCCGACAACCGGTGTAGCTGAGACTCAGGTACCCGCTACTTGGGCTTCGCTAAACCTTATTTTTGGTAACAATTGACCTCGGAGGCGCGCCCGATGACTCAGGCAGTGCCGATCAAGGTCGACAGCTCAGCCACCAGCCAGCGGGAATCTTGCCGGACCATGACGAGCCTGGCCCGGTCCTGGCTGACCTGTTGCTGTGGTTCGGCCTTGCCGGGGATCTCCCTGACCGTACCCGTGTTCACGAACAACAGAACCTCTACTCGATCATCTTCTGCACGCTCCACACCCGCGTCGGCGACGGCCGCCGTCCGCACCGTCTTCTCCGCCTTGGCCTTGGCGGCCAGGGAGGCCGACAGGGCCTTGTAGTGCTCGGTGAGCTCGCCCGTCGTGTGCTCGGCCGCCCGGGCCAGGTCCTGCTCGACCGTCCGGTAGTCGTAGGACAGCAGGTCCGGCGCCACCGTACGGGCCGCGGCCATGGCCTGGCGCCCCGCCTCCTCGTCCGCGCGCATGGCGTGGGCGTCGTACCAGAACACCCCTGACGCGCCGCCGAGCCCGAGCACCAGGACCAGCAGCGCGATCGTGACCGCCCTCACACCACCTGCACCGCCCTCGACACCAGCCAGACTCCGTTCGCCTTGGTCACGTCCATCGACCAGCGGTAGAACCGTTCCTGCTTGGGGGTCTTGGAACCCTCCCAGCGGATCTCCACGTCGGCCACGACCAGCACCCTCGCGGTCAGCTCCGTCATCGACACCAGCCCCGTGGCCCGGAGCACGCCGTGCTGCACGACCTTGTTCCCCACTGTGGTGGACTTGAGCTTCGCCGCGTTCGCCTTGTACTCCTCCTGGGCCACTCCGGTGGAGGTGGCGAGGATGCGTCCCATGTCGGCGTCGACGGTCTTGTAGTCGAGCGAGATCAGGTTGATCGCGTGCGTGCCCGCCGCCTCCAGCGCGGCCCGCCGATCGTCCGCCCTGGCCTGTTCGGCCAGGTCCTGCCCGCGAAGGAACACCACGGCGGCGCCGAGCAGCACCACCAGCAGCACGAGTACGCCGGTCAGGACGCGGGGTGGCCGGACCGGCTCGTCCACGTCTGCTCACCTCCCGGCTTGGTTGCTGGATGGTAACCCGCCGGCCGCTCCCGGAGCCCGGGAAACGACAGAGGCGACATAGGACCCACTCTTGCCGGGCATTGTCTTTCGGCGGCGGCGTTGTCGCCGTCTCCGGCCTCCCTGGCGGACCGAGTGTCTGACGAACGCCCTTCAGGTGGCTCTCTAGGGCCCGCTGAGGGCTCGGCACGGCGTTACGGCCTTTCTGTCACCGAGGTTCGGGAAAACGCCTTCTCGGCCCGCCTGGCGGCTCGTCCCGGTCTGACGCGCTTGGCCGGTTGGCGGCTCTTGGGCCGCCGGACGGCTCTGAGCGGCCTGACAGCTCTTGGCGGTCGGACGACGAACCGGTCCAGACCGCCTGCGGCCCACACCCCGATTTCCATGGCGGTCGTAAGACCCATCGGCGCGGGCCAGCGTCTATCGCAACCGGGCCTACCGAGCCTCAGACCGGGACCAGGGCCGAGACCGCTACCAGGAGCGGACCCGGACCTACCGGACGCCGTTGAGGTGGGCGTTGATCAGTCGTGGGTACTCTTCGAGCCAATTGCGCCCGCGGTCGTCCACGAAGGAGCCCTGGGGCGGGATGACCCCGTTGGCCGCCAGCCAGGTGCCGGGCGGCCGCTGCGTACGGCGGAGCCCGTTGCCGCTCGGCATCAGCTGCGGCGGGATCGGCGGCAGCGAGCCGGGGTCATGGCCCAGCTGCGCCTCGGCCTCCAGCTCGGAGACGTCCTTCTCCTCCGACATACCGATCGGGCCGTGCTTCCTGGCGTTGAGGAACTGCCGGACCACCGGCTCGTCGCTCGACAGCAGCATCTCGCGCGGCCCGAACATGATCAACTCGCGCCGGAACAGCAGCCCGATGTCGTCGGGCACCGTACGGGCGGTGTTGATGTCGTGCGTGACGATCAGGAAGGTCGCCTCGATCTCGGCGTTCAGGTCGACGATGAGCTGGTTGAGGTAGGCGGTCCGTACCGGGTCCAGACCCGAGTCGGGCTCGTCGAACAGGATGATCTCGGGATCGAGCACCAGCGCCCTGGCCAGCCCGGCCCGCTTGCGCATGCCGCCGGAGATCTCGCCCGGCAGCTTGGTCTCGGCGCCGAGCAGGCCGACGAGCTCCATCTTCTCCAGCACGATCTGGCGGATCTGTGACTCGCTCTTCTTGGTGTGCTCGCGCAGCGGGAAGGCGATGTTGTCGTACAGGCTGAGCGAGCCGAACAGGGCGCCGTCCTGGAACAACACGCCGAACAGCCGGCGCAGCTCATAGAGCTTGCTCTCGTTGCAGTTGGCCAGGTCGTAGCCGTCGATCCAGATGTGGCCGCGGTCCGGCCTGAGCAGCCCGACCAGCGTCTTGAGGAAGACCGACTTGCCGGTGCCGGAGGGGCCGAGCAGCACCGAGATCTCGCCCGCGGGCAGGGTGAGCGAGACGTCCTCCCAGATGACCTGCCGACCGAACGACTTGGTCAGCCCGTCGACCACGACTTCGACGCCCACGGGTCACCCTCCATGCGCACAGAGTAATGTGACTTCAACCACAAGACTGCCATCACCGTAGCGGCGCACGAGGGAATTGGAACCAGTTCCAATAACTTGTTACTGCCCGGTTATGAGACGCGGAGTCCAGCAACGGGCGTCGGGGCGCCTATCCGGCCTGGGGATGGGCGATCGCCCTCAGAGCCGGGCGAAGGACCCGTGCGATGTCCGCTTGAGAGGCCTCGCGCAGCTCGTCGAGTTCGAGTAGCTGGTGGCCCACGGTCACGCCCAGCATGATCGTCGTCATCAGCGCCGCCCGCAGTCGCGCATCGTCGCCGGGGATCGACTCGCCGACCTGATGAATCTGACGACTCAGTACGGCCCGCGCCGACGCGCCCGCCTCCGGGTGGGTGAGCATCGATCGCATCATGGCCAGGGAGCTCTGCGGCAACTCCCCCATCTTGAGGCCGAGACTCCCGATGAGTTGCTCGACCAAGTCGTCGGCATCGCCCTTGGCCACCGGCGCCGGGGCCACGGTCACAGCCGCGCTGAACAGGTCCTGCTTGCTGCCGAAGTACTGCATGACGAGCGCGGGATCGACCTCCGCCGCCTTGGCCACGGCGCGGATCGTGGTGCGCTCGAATCCCAGGTCGGCGAAGAGCTTCCTGGCCGCCTCCAGGATCCGCCGCTCGGTCCTGCGACGCCGCTCCGCCCGTTCGGTCACGCCGCCCCCCTTTGACGATCGTTACTCACTCTACAGACGTTGACCGTTCGTCACATTTCGCTCTACGCTCGTTGAGTCAACCTCCGTTGAGCGAAATGGGGCCCCCATGTCCACCACCGAAGTCGTCGCCGCCTACCACGCCGCGATGCTCCACAAGTCGGCCGACGAACTGGCCGACCTCTATGCCGAGGACGGCCTGCACGAGTTCCCCTTCGGCGGCCTGCCGGCGTTCAAGGGCCGAGAGGAGGTCCGGGCGGGGTACACGATGATGTGGGGCGCCATGAAGGCCCTGGTCAAGGAGATCCGCGATGTGGTCATCCGCCAGACCACCGACCCAGAGGTGGTCGTGGCGGAGCACGAGACGGTGGTCACGGTGGCCGACCAGGAGCTGACGGTGCCGGGCCTGCTGATCCTGCGGGTCAGGGACGGTCTGATCGTCCACACGCGCGACTACATGGACACCAGCGCCATCACCCGCGTCCGCGCCGCCTAGCGCGGCATCCACGAACGTTCGCCGGGTACACGCTTCCGCTCCCCGGAGGGGTACTCCTCCATAGGACCTCTGCCACGACGGACCGCCTCCATCTGCTCCCCGGAGGGGCATCCCTCCCAGGAACCCCAGCCACCACGGACCGTCACAGGGATCGAAACGGTTGTGTGACGAACCACCCAGGGACCCTCCGACCCTGAGGTCGTACGGTCACTTGGCGGCGGTGAGGTCGTAGACCGTGGCGTTGCCGACTGTGGCGGCCGTGTACGTCTCCTGCACCCAGGCGGCGATCTCGGCCGCGTCACTGCTGCCACCCGTGCTGGCCCCGCCGCGCATGCCACCGCCCATCCCGCCACCGATGAAGTAGTGGATCTTCCCCTCGGCCACGTACTGCTTGAACTGGGTGAGCGTCGGCGCGGGGTCGGTCCCGTTGAAGCCGCCCACCGCCATCACCGGCTGGCCCGTGGCGAGCTGGTATCCGGCGGCGTTGTTCGAGCCGACGGTCGCGGCGACCCAGCTGTAGGCGGTGGCGTTGCTCTTCAGAAGGGCGGTCAGCTCGGCACTGGGGGTGGCGGACTGCAGCAACCCGCCCATTCCACCGCCTCCCCGCCCACCACGAGCGAACCCATCGGCCCCCGTGCCACCCGATCTCGCAGTACCACCGGTGCCGCCCGGCTGACCGCCACCGAAGCCACCGAACCCGCCCGGCCCCATGGCCGCAGGGCCGCCACCGCCGCGCCGGAACCCTCCAGGTCCGCCGAACCCTCCCGTAGAGGGGCCCGCCGTGGGGATCGCGCCGGTATGCGCGGATGTGGCGGTGTCCAGTGCGTACGCGGCCGGCCCCGCCAGGCACACCACAACCGCCACGACGGCGACAATCCCCGACAACCGCCGCGACCACCAACCACGCGCCTCGAACGACACGCCCGCAGACGCCACGCCCCCAGCTTCCGCGACCGGCACGCCCCCAAGCTCCTCAGCCCGCCCGCCCCCAAGTCCCGCGCCCGGCACGGTCCCAACTTCCCCGGACGGCACACCCACCCGCCCCTCCTCCTCACGACCGACGATCAGCAGCCCCACCGCCGCCGCCAGCCCGCCGACGAGCACGATCGGCCCCAACCAGGAATTCCACTCCGAGCTACGCGACAGCAGGACGTACCCCCACCCAGCCGTCACGGCCGCCGCCAGCGCGAGCGCCCGGTTCGCCCGGCGCTCCCACAGCAGCGCCACCCCCGAACCCACCAGCACCGCGATCGCCGGAGCCAGCGCCACCGTGTAGTACGCGTGGAAGATCCCCTGCATCAGGCTGAAGATCAGCCCGGTGATCACCAGCCAGCTCCCCCACACAGCCACCTGGGCCCGTACGGGATCGGTCCGCGGCGCCGAGCGCGTCAGCCAGACCACGGCCACCAGGAGCACCAGCGCCGCCGGAAGCAGCCACGAGATCTGCCCGCCCGCCTCGGTGTCGAACATCCGCCACCAGCCGGCCTGCTGGTTGAGGTTGCCGAGCCCTCCGTAGTCGCCGCCGTTCAGCCGCCCGATGCCGTTGTAGCCGAGCGCGAGTTCCAGGACGCTGTTGGTCTGGGAGCCGCCGATGTACGGCCGGTCGGCGGCGGGCACCAGTGCCACGGCCACCAGCCACCATCCGGCTGACACCACCACGGCCACACCCGCCAGCACGAGCTGCCAGAGCCGCCGCCCCACCGTGGTCGGAGCCGTGATCAGGTAGACGAGCGCGAACCCCGGCAGCACCACGAACGCCTGCAGCATCTTGGCCAGGAACGCGAACCCGATGCACGCCCCCGCCAGCACCAGCCACCGCGTCCCCGCCTTCTCCTGGGCCCGCACCACGCAGTAACCCGCGACGGTCAGCAGCAGCACCAGCAGCGCGTCCGGATTGTTGAAGCGGAACATCAGCACCGCCACCGGCGTAACCGCCATCACCGCCCCGCCGATCAACGCGGCCCACGCGGGGAACCGGCGGCGTACGGCGGCATAGACCACGCCCACGGTCGCCACGCCCATGAGCGCCTGGGGCACGAGGATGCTCCATGAGCTCAGCCCGAAGATCCTGGCGCTGAGCTCCATCGGCCACAACGAGGCGGGCGTCTTGTCGACGGTGATGGCATTGGCCGCGTCGGACGACCCGAAGAAGAACGCCTTCCAACTCTGGGTGCCCGCTTGTACGGCAGCCGAGTAGAACGCGTTCGCCCATCCGGAGGCGTTCAGCCCCCATACGTAGAGCACCGCGGTGGCGGCGAGCAGCCCGGCCAACGCCCATCGATCTCTGACACGCGCATCCTTGAACACACTCGAACGCTAAGCACGGCCTCTCGCCACGCGATGAGACGACCATGAGAATCTCGTGAGCTCTGTACGGCGCTAACAGCCGGGCTCAAACAGTCGGGGCAAAACAGTCGGGCGCGAAAGCAGTCGGGCGCGAAAGCAGCAACAGCCGGGCATGCAAAAGGGGCGGCACACCCGGCACCTGGGTGCAGCCGCCCCTTCTGGGGTGAAACGCCGGAACCGGCGATTCGGTAATGCTCTTCGAGCGATATGCCTCGAAAGTGTTACTTCACGGTGACGGAAGCGCCGGCGCCCTCGAGGGCAGCCTTGGCCTTCTCCGCCTGCTCCTTGTTGACCTTGCCGTCGAAGACGTTCTTGGGAGCGCCGTCGACCAGGTCCTTGGCCTCCTTGAGGCCCAGGGACGTCAGGGCGCGGATCTCCTTGATGACCTGGATCTTCTTGTCGCCGGCAGCCTCGAGGATGACGTCGAACTCGTCCTGCTCCTCAACGGCGGCGGCCTCGCCACCACCGGCGGCGGGGGCAGCGGCAACCGCGACGGGGGCGGCGGCCTTGACGTCGAACACTTCCTCGAACTGCTTTACGAACTCGGAAAGCTCGAGGAGGGTCATCTCCTTGAACGCGTCGAGCAGCTCGTCGGTGCTGAGCTTCGCCATGATGGTTTCCTCCGTATGGATCTTGCGATAACTAGGAACGGGACCGCGGGGTTTGCGGCAATCCCCGTATTACTCGCCCGCCTCTTCGCGCTTGGCGCGAAGGGCGTCGGCCAGCTGGGCCATGTTGGTGGGCAGCGCGGCGAACATGGCGGCAGCAGCACTCTGCTTCGCCTTCATCGCGCCGGCCAGCTTCGCGAGGAGAACCTCGCGGGACTCGAGGTCAGCGAGCCTGGTGATCTCGGTTGCGTCCAGCATCTTGCCATCAAGGACGCCGCCCTTGATCACCAGAAGGGGATTGGCCTTGGCGAAGTCACGCAGACCCTTGGCCGCCTCGACAACGTCGCCGTTGACGAAGGCGATCGCGGTCGGACCGGCGAGCAGGTCGTCAAGACCCGCGAAACCGGCCTCATTGGCCGCAATCTTAGTCAGGGTGTTCTTCGCCACGGCGAACTTCGCATTCTCACCGAGAGAGACGCGCAGCTGCTTGAGCTGGGCGACGGTGAGACCGCGGTACTCGGTCAGAACGGCGGCAGCGCTGCCTTCGAACTCGCTCCTGAGCTCGGCAACTGCTGTCGCCTTATCCGCCCTCGCCATGGGCCTCCTTCCAGATGTGCCACCGGTGAAGGCCCAGAAATGAGAACGGCCCCGGGCGCAGGGCGCACACGGGGCTCACACACGGATCGCTCCGTGTAGGAAACTCGTATCACACCTGCGCGGGCCGTCCACAGACTGTGGATCCTTCGGTCGTCAGGTCTTGAAGAACCTGACGACAACCGGCGGTCTTCGGCAACGACCAGAGTACGTCCTGGCCGCCGAGTTTCCAAATCGCTCTCAGTCGGCGACGCTCTTCAGCGCCGCACCCGGTTAGTTGGTCGTGCCCTTCGGCAGCTCGCCGATCTGGTCGGCGGGCGGCGTCTGGATGTTGACGGCCTCGTTGAACCCCTTGAACAGCAGGGTCGCGTCCAGCGTGGCGTCTTCCTTGGCACCGTTCAGGGCGAGCTTGCGAGGCAGGCCGTCACTGCCCACCCAGATGTCGAACTTGATGTCCTTGAGCTCGGCCAGACCCGAGCGGGCGGCTTCCTGCTTGTCGGCCGGCAGCTGCTGCACCGCCGCGTCGACCGGGAACGTCCCGCTGTAGTGGGTGGTGTCCACGCCGCCGACACTCTCGTTGCCGGCCGCCTTGACGTCCTGCGACGCGGTCACCATCTTGGTGACGGCCGCCAGGTCGAACTGCTGGATCTGGTCGAGGTACGTCTTGACCTGATCCGGAGCGCCGACATTGGTCAGCGGCACCTTGATCCACGGCTTCGTCGCCCCGACGAGCTCCTTGAGCGCCTCGACCTTGACGTAGACGGCGTCGCCCTGGAGCACGGCTCGTGCTCCACCGGGCAGACCCTTACCGCCCATGTCGAGGGTGTCGAGGGTGAGGTCGACGGCCAGCTGCGGCTTGCTCTGGTAGAGCATCCGCCCCTGCACCTTGCCGCTTCCCTCCTGGGCTTGCTTGACGTTGACGACGGCGTCAACGGTGTAGCTGGTGACCTCCGCGGTCTTCTGCGCGGCCTGCGTCAGCACTTCGGACGCCGCCAGCTTGACCTGGATTGGCTGCGCGGTCGTTCCACAACCGGCAACCGCGACCGCGACCAGGGCGGCACCGGCCGCGGCGGTAGCGAGGGAAATTCTGCGCTTCAGCATGATTTAAACCCTACGTGTCGGTGTCCCGGTGATGGCGTATTCCCCTGACTTTTCAGGGAAAACCCAGGGTCTTCCCCGACCCGCGCCCCCTGACCGCGCGACGGGCTCTCTGCCTCGGCTTCTGTCGTGTGGACTGCTCCGATCTTTCTTTCCACGTACGGCACCGCGCGGGTCACGCGTCACCCGGAATCCCCCGCTCGCCGTACGAGATCGAGCTCGCAGACGCGCCCGGCAAGGACCGTCCCCGCAGAGCGCACACCGCACCCGGAAGCGTCCACAAAGCCCGCGCCGCAGCCCCATTGGGGCCCCGCCCACAGCGGCGGGCGGCCCGTGACGCGAGAGCCTGTGGCGGGGGGTCGGTGGCGGGGGTGCTTGTGGGCCGCCATGCGCGCAAAGCGACGGCCCCCGGACACACAACAGCCCCCGCCGGAGTCGGCGAGGGCTGTGTGGTGCGAAGAAGTGCCAGAAGAGTGGCTTTTCCGCTACGCGTCCAGGTCGGCGGTGAGGCCGCGGGTGGCGTTGGGGTCGACCGGGACGCCGGGGCCCATGGTCGTGGAGAAGGTGACCTTCTTCAGGTAACGGCCCTTGGCGGCCGACGGCTTGAGACGGAGCACCTCGTCGAGGGCGGCGGCGTAGTTCTCGATGAGCTGGCGCTCGCCGAACGACGTCTTGCCGATGATGAAGTGCAGGTTGGCCTGCCGGTCCGTACGGAACTCGATCTTGCCGCCCTTGATCTCCGTCACGGCCTTGGCGACGTCAGGCGTCACGGTGCCGGTCTTGGGGTTGGGCATGAGGCCACGCGGGCCGAGGACACGGCCCAGACGGCCGACCTTGCCCATGAGGTCAGGGGTGGCGACGACGGCGTCGAACTCGCCGAGCCGGTTGCCCTTGGCGATCTCGTCGATGAGCTCGTCGGCGCCGATGATGTCGGCGCCCGCCTCGCGGGCCGCCTCGGCACGGTCACCGGTCGCGAAGACCAGGACCCGGGCGGTCTTGCCGGTGCCGTGCGGGAGGTTGACCGTGCCGCGCACGATCTGGTCGGCCTTGCGAGGGTCGACGCCCAGTCGCAGCGCCACCTCGACAGTGGCGTCGAACTTGGTGGTGGACGTCTGCTTGGCCAGCTTCGCGGCCTCGACGGGCGCGTAGAGCTTGTCGTGGTCGACCTTGGCCGACGCGTCCTTGTGCGCCTTGCTGCGCTTCATGTCTGTCTCCTTGTGGTGTGCGGGCCGGGTGCCGGCCCTCCCACTGATCGGTGTGGGTAGGAGCCGGGAAACCGGCTCTCCCACGGATCGCGGTTCGGGCCGGGGAACGGCCCTCCCGCGGATCGGGAAGTGTTAGTCGGCGACGGTGATGCCCATGGACCGGGCAGTGCCGGCGATGATCTTCTCGGCCGCCGCGATGTCGTTGGCGTTGAGGTCGGGCATCTTGGTCTCAGCGATGCTGCGGAGCTGCTCGCGGCTGAGCTTGCCGACCTTCTCCTTGTGCGGAACCGCGCTGCCCTTGTCGAGACCCAGAGCCTTCTTGATCAGCTCGGGCGCCGGGGGCGTCTTCGTGATGAAGGTGAAGCTGCGGTCTTCGAAAATGGTGATCTCAACGGGGATGATGTTGCCCCGCTGGGCCTCCGTGGCAGCGTTGTACTGCTTGACGAAGTCCATGATGTTGACGCCGTGGGGACCGAGCGCGGTACCGACGGGCGGAGCGGGCGTGGCCTGGCCAGCGGGCAGCTGCACCTTCACCAAGGCCGCGATCTTCTTCTTTGGAGGCATGATCCTTCTCCGGGTCCTGAGAATGGTGTTGCAAACCCCCACGGGCATGGGGACCCCAGAACACAGGGGCCCCCCGTTCACGCGCGTGGGGACGACATATCAGCTTACGTGATCGTCTTAGATCTTCGAGACCTGGTTGAACGACAGCTCGACCGGGGTCTCGCGGCCGAAGATCGAGACGAGCACCTTGAGCTTCTGCGACTCGGGGCTGATCTCGCTGACCGAGGCGGGCAGGGTGGCGAACGGGCCGTCCATGACCGTGACGGACTCGCCGATCTCGAACTCGACGGTCGGGCCGGAGCTGGTCTTGGCCGAGGACTTCTTGGCTTCCTCGGTCGGCTCGGGCGCCAGCAGCTTGGCGACCTCGTCGAGGTTGAGCGGGCTCGGCTTGTTGGACAGGCCCACGAAGCCGGTCACACCGGGCGTGTTACGCACGGCGGCCCAGGACTCGTCGGTCAGCTCCATGCGCACCAGCACGTAGCCGGGCAGCACGCGCTCCTTGACCGGCACCTTCTTACCGCTCTTGAACTCCTGGACGGTGTGCGTCGGCACCTCGACCTGGTAGATGTAGTCCTCCATGTTGAGAGACACGTTGCGGCTCTCGATGTTGGACTTCACGCGGTTTTCGTAGCCGGCGTAGGAGTGGATCACGTACCACTCGCCGAGCTGGCCCCGGAGCGAGCGCTTGAACTCCTCGACCGGGTCGACGTCAGGCAGGATGTCACCGTCTTCGTCGACTGCGGGAGCCTCGTCGGCGACCTCGTCCTCGTCGCTCTCGTCGCTGTCCGCGACGTCGGCGTCGAGCTCGTCGACGGTCTCCTCAGTGGCCTCAGCGGCCTCTTCCGGCTCGGTGTCCCACTCCTCGTGGGACTCGTTCGCCGGCACTGAAGATTCGGACACGGTGACTTTTCCTCTTTCGTCGAATCGAATGGCGACTCCGTCGGGCGACGCCGTCGGTGTCTGGATCAGGCTCCGCCGAAGACGCGGAGAACGGCCCAGCCGAGCGCGCTGTCGAGCCCGTACACGATCGCAACCATGATCAGAACGAATACCAGAACGACCGTGGTGTAAGTGATGAGATCCTTGCGTGTCGGCCAGATGACCTTACGCAGCTCGGTGACTACCTGCCGGTAGAAAAGGGCCGGCGAGGTGCGGGTCTTCTTCTCGCCACTAGGCTTGCCTGCGGTCTCGCCGCGCGTGTCGATCGCCACAGTCCTCACCTGAATCTGTCGTATCCAACGCAGTATGCGGCGCGCTTACACGCCATTGCGCGGACCGCACTCGCAGGGCACGAGGGACTCGAACCCCCAACCGCCGGTTTTGGAGACCGGTGCGCTACCAATTGCGCCAGTGCCCTATGTCGCCAACCACACTACCCTGATCAGCTCACTGCCTGGACCGAACCGCACGTCGACATGCGGCGGCACGACCAGGCGAAAGTGTATCGGGGGAATGCCCCTTACGTCGAACCAAACCCGATCGCCCAGGTCACGGCCCGCGTGGCAGCATGGACCCATGTCCACCCGACCTCGCATATCCACCCGAATTTCCGCGATTTCCGAGTCCGCCACGCTGGCCGTGGACGCGAAGGCGAAGGCGATGAAGGCGGCCGGCCGTCCGGTCATCGGCTTCGGCGCCGGAGAACCCGACTTCCCAACGCCGGATTACATCGTCGAGGCGGCGGTCGCGGCGGCGCGCGATCCCCGCTTCCACAAGTACACCCCGGCCGGCGGCCTGCCGGAGCTCAAGCAGGCGATCGCCGCCAAGACGCGGCGCGACTCGGGTTACCAGGTCGAGGCGTCGCAGGTCCTGGTCACCAACGGCGGCAAGCAGGCCGTCTATGAGGCGTTCGCCACGCTGCTCGACCCGGGCGACGAGGTCCTGGTCGTGGCCCCGTACTGGACGACCTACCCCGAGGCGATCAAGCTGGCCGGCGGCGTCCAGGTCGACGTCGTCACCGACGAGACGACCGGCTACCTCGCGAGCGTCGAACAGCTCGAAGCGGCCCGCACGGAGCGCACCAAGGTCCTGCTGTTCGTCTCGCCGTCCAACCCGACTGGCGCCGTCTACTCGCGCGAGCAGACGGAGGCGATCGGCCGCTGGGCCGCCGCCAACGACCTCTGGGTGGTCACCGACGAGATCTACGAGCATCTCGTGTACGGCGGAGCGGAGTTCACCAGCATCGCCACGGCCGTTCCCGAGCTGGCCGACCGGGTCGTCATCGTCAACGGCGTGGCCAAGACGTACGCCATGACGGGCTGGCGGGTCGGCTGGCTGATCGGCCCGTCCGACGTGGTCAAGGCCGCGACGAACCTCCAGTCGCACGCAACGTCCAACGTCTCGAACGTGGCCCAGATGGCCGCTCTGGCCGCGGTCTCCGGCGACCTGTCGGCCGTGGCGGAGATGCGTGAGGCGTTCGACCGGCGCCGTCAGGCGATGGTCCGGCTGCTCAACGAGATCCCCGGCGTGTTCTGCCCGGAGCCGAAGGGGGCGTTCTACGCCTACCCCTCGGTCAAGGAGCTGCTCGGCAAGGAGCTGCGCGGCCGGCGGCCGCAGTCGTCGGCCGAGCTGGCCGAGCTGATCCTGGAGGAGGCGGAGGTGGCGGTTGTTCCGGGCGAGGCGTTCGGGACGCCCGGATATTTCCGCCTTTCGTACGCCCTGGGGGACGACGATCTGGCAGAGGGCGTCAGCCGCCTCGCCAAGCTCCTCGCGGAAGCCCACTAAGCGAAGAGGCTGGGTGACCGCGCCGCGTCAGCCGACCGCCTCGGCCACTTCCTCGATCTCGCGGGCCAGTCCGGGCGTGGCGCCGATGTAGACCGCGGTGCCCGGCCGTTCCAGCCACATGAAGTTGCTCAGCCCGCCCCGCGTACGCCAGCGCAGGGCGGGCTTGCCGTTGTACGCGCCCAGGCTCGACCTGCTGACCAGCGACGCGAACCGCTCGGCGCCCCGCACCCCGCACACCAGACCGACGAGCAACTCCTCGTCGTTCTTGCGCCACCGCACGCCCTTCACCTTGAGCCGCTCGCGCAGTGACTTGACCCGCGCGAACGAGCCCGCGCGCTCCACCCCCGCGGGCAGGTGGCCGATGCCGAGATCCCCGGACCCGCAGGTCAGAGAGGTGATCGTCGACCTCGCCCGGCTCGGTTCCGGCGTGGCTGTGTTCGCCTCCGGCGTGGCGGCGTTGCCGCACGCGGTGAGCACGAACACGAGGGACACCGCTGCCAGGCGTCGCATCAACCCCCCATGACTTGGAGTGGAAACCGCAGAAAAGGCCCCTAGTCTCCTACAGGAGCCTTGACCGAGGCGGCAACACGGAGCAGTTCTTCGCTCAGGGATTCGCTGACCCTGATCCACGCTCCGGTGCCCGTACGCTCCAGCCAGACGATCATCAGGCCACCGCCGGGATGCCTGCCGACCAGGGCGGGTCTGCCGCGGATGGTGGTCTCCCTCGGTGTACGTAGCGGCGTCCGTCGCTGGTAGGTGGCCCAGTCGGCCGCCGCGGCGCCGTGCTCGACCCGCACCTCGACGAATCTGTCCCGAGCGCCTGGCCCCCTCTCAGGGGCGAACCTGGCCCAGGCGCCCTGGTCGGGTTCGATCACTCCCCCGTCGGCGCGATCGAACCCCGAAGGCAGGTAGGTGAGCCAGAAGTCATGCGCGACCACCGCGATCCGGGGCGCCGCCAGGGCGGCGGTGACGGTCCGGCCCCGAACGGGCCCCGCCCGGCCCGGCGCGGCCGGAAGCGGCCGCGGCGGAGCCTGAACCGGCGCAGGCGCCCCCACCGGTGCGCGATGGAGACGCCCGAATCCCGAGGAGAACAGCCCATAGATGATCGAAACGGTGACCCCGAGTGCGAGGAACGCCAGCATCGCGCGCAACGCCTGTCCGCCGGTCCCGCCCTCAGGCCTCATGCACGGTAGATCCCCGGTCTGATCTCACCCGTACCACCTGATCACTTGACGGGTTCGAGCCCTTCGGCGATCCTCTTCAACTCGGCCGCCGCGTCAACCTTTTTCGCATAGTCCGGGCTGATATACACCTCGACCGCCAGCCCCTTGCGCAGCGTCCAGCCGATGGTGCTCGTGGAGCCCTCAGAGTTGTCGGTGGTGTCGGTGGCGACTTCTCCGCCTTCAGTGACATTCGCGAGGTAAGCCTCCTTGCCACTGATATCAAGAGTTTCAGCGCCCTGGTCGGAGAACCTCGCCAGCCGCTGCGCGACCTGCTTGCTCGCCTCACCCGCGAACACGACGACCTGTACGGAGTAATAGCCCTCTGGCTGTCCAGGCTGGACGAAAGTGGTGGTGTAGCTGGTTTTGCCGAAGCCGTTCTTGCCCGACCATTTACCCCATTCGAGCCCGTCGGGCAGGTAGCCGATGTGGATGCCGCCGAACGTCCTGCCGTCGCCCAAATCACCGAGGTCCTGCGGCACCGAGACTTCCTGGCCGACGGTGAGCTGGACGTTCGTCCCCTTCGTCACTTCCTGACCGGCGGCGGGGGTCTGGACGCGCACCGAACCCGTGTCGGTGGCCGTCTCCGGGTCCTCCACGACCAGTCCCGCCTGCTTCAGCGTCTCGACCGCCTCGGCGACGGGCTTGCCTACGACGTCCGGGACGGTCACCAAGTCCATCACGGCCTGGTCCTGGCCGGTGGCCGCGTGCTGAGCCCTGGGGGGTTCCCCCGAGTTGATCAGTGCCGGCACGGTCACGGCGACCAGGGCCGTGACGAGGGCGGCGCCGGCCGTACGGAATCTGAGCACGTGCGCGCGGTGGCGGCGGCGCACGTCCCGGCCGAGCGTCGGCCCGGCGTGCACGCCGGCGACGTGCGTGGCCATGGCCTCGGCGATGGCTTCTTCTTCGGTCTTCATCGGATCGCTCCTTCTGCGACGGTCATGCGTTCGCGGATCTTGGCGAGGCCCCGGGCCGCCTGGCTCTTCACCGTGCCGAGCGAGCAGCCGAGCAGCGACGCGGTGGCCGACTCCGACTGGTCCTCCCAGTAGCGCAGGACGATCACGGCCCGCATCTTCGGCGGCAGCCTGCGCAACTCCTCGATGAGCGTGTCGCGCAGGTCCAGGTCGGGCGATTTCGCGGCGGTGTCGGGCGGCCGGGCGAACGTGATCTCCTGCACGACGCGCCGCCGCCGAGCCCGGCTGATCGCCGCGTTCACGAGAACCTTGCGCGCGTACGCCTCGGGGTTGTCGTGCCGGATCCGGGTCCAGTGCCGGTAGACCTTCTCCAGAGCGTGCTGGACCAGGTCCTCGGCGTCGTGGTGGGTGGCTCCGCAGACCAGGATCGCGGTGCGTAACAACGAGGTGCTGCGGGCGGCAAGGAACTCGTCGAATGCCGTTTCGTCTTCATCCGTCATGAGCGGGGTCCCCTTTCGCCCCTCCCAACGCACGAACGGGCATACAGGTTGAGTGGCAAGATATGGAAATGCCACGCCCGCTTGACCAGCTGCCCAAGGCTCACCTGCACCTGCACTTCACCGGCTCGATGCGGCATACGACGCTGATCGAGCTGGCTCGCGAGCAGGGCCTGCACCTGCCCGACGCGCTGGAGCAGGACTGGCCGCCCCAGCTGCACGCGACCGATGAGCGTGGGTGGTTCAGGTTCCAGCGACTGTACGACATCGCCAGGTCGGTGCTGTGGCGGCCGGAACACGTCTACCGGCTGGTGCGGGAGACGGCCGAGGACGAGGCGGCGGCCGGGTCGCGGTGGCTGGAGATCCAGGTGGACCCGTCGGGGTTCGCGCCGCGGTTCGGCGGGTTGACGGCGACGCTGGAGCTCATGCTGGACGCCGCCGCCCAGGCCGCCGTACTGGCGGACATCGGGATCGCGGTGGTCGTGGCGGCCAACCGCACCAAGCACCCGCTCGACGCCAACACGCTGGCCAGGCTCGCGGTCCAGTACCAGGGCAAGGGGGTCGTCGGGTTCGGGTTGTCGAACGACGAGCGGCGCGGCGCGGCCAGGGAGTTCGAGCGGGCCTTCCGGATCGCCAAGCGCGCGGGGCTGCTGGCCGTACCCCATGGAGGTGAGCTGCTCGGGCCCCGCAGCGTCGCGCAGTGCGTGGACGACCTGCACGCGGATCGCGTGGGGCACGGGGTGCGGGCGGCGGAGGACCCGTGGCTGATGGAGCGGCTGGCCGAGCGGCAGATCTGCTGCGAGGTGTGCCCGACCTCGAACGTGGGGCTGGGTGTCGCGGAGCGGGTGGCGGATGTGCCGTTGCGCAGGCTGTTCGACGCGGGGGTACCGATCGCGCTGGGGGCCGACGACCCGTTGCTGTTCGGGGCGCGGTTGTTGCGGCAGTACGAGCTGGCGCGGGAGGTCTACGGCTTTCGCGATGAGGAGATCGCCGAGCTGGCCCGGCAGTCGATCAGGGCGTCCACGGCGCCCGAGGGCGTGCGCAAGGAGCTGCTGAAGGAGATCGACGACTGGCTGGCCCAACCGGAGTGAGGCGGCTATCAGCGCGGCTATCGAAGGAGTGCGGCGGCTATCTCGGCGGCGCGCTCCTTGGTGCCGGCTCCTTCCAGGCGGTAGCCGACTGTGCCGGACTGCCAGATGAGGGTGGGCTGGGCCTGGCGTAGGGGGACCGACGTGCCGTCCTCGCGCTTGAGGTAGCCGAGCGGATGCTCGCCGCCGAGCCACCAGGCGGTGACGCCCTCGACCGGGACGTCCTCGGGCCAGGGTGGGCCGACGCTCTTGAAGAAGTACGGGCTGAGCGTGCCGTCGAACTGGTCCAGGCGGATGCCGCCCGGCCAGAACATCGACGCCACCCGGCCGTTGTCGCTCACCGTGGCGCGCTCGGGGGTGCCCAGCGCGGTGGGGGTCTTGATGGGGAACCGCACTTGGGTGGCCAGGTCCGCCGGGGCCACCGTGTGCTCGCCCGGCAGCGGGGTGGGGGTGGTGATCGGCTCTGGGGTGGAGTCGCTCAGGCGTAGCTCGATGCCGGCGTAGTGGAGGATCGCGCGTACGGCGGCGCGGCCCTGCGGGGTGGCGGCGGTGATGGCTATGACGGCCAGGACGATGGCTGTCACGATCGGCCATCTCGGCCGCCGCCCGCGTTGCGCCGGAGGCCGCCGCTCATCGTCTCGCCGACCCGGCGCCGGGGGATGCCGCCTGGCGCCGGACACACCGGGCGCCTCAGGGGCCACCTCGGGCGTCGTGGGCGTTTCGGGGGTGGGCTCCAGGCGGGCGCGGACGGCTGACGCCACGTCGCCCGGCGGTGGGTTGGGGACGTCGAGGAAGTCGGCGAGGGCCGTGAGTTCGGCGGCCAGGTCGTCGAACGGGTCATGCGAGCTCATTGCCCACCTCCTCCCTGAGCCGCGCGAGGCCGCGATGGGTGCTGGACTTGACGGTGCCGAGCGGCCAGTCGAGCACCTGGGCGGTTTCCGCCTCCGTCAGCTGTAAGAAGTACCGGCAGACGACGGCCTGGCGTTCCCGCTCCGGCAGGTGGCGTACCGCCTCCAGCAGCCGGGCGCGCCGATCCGTGGCGACGGCCGAGCCCTCGGGGTCGTCGGGGGCCTTGACCTCGGCCGTGGCGCTGAGCCGTACGGCGAGCTCGGATCTGCGCCCGCGCGACCGGGTCAGGTTGTGCGTCTCGTTGGCCACGATCCGCAGCAGCCACGGCCGGAAAGGGGCGTCCCTGCGGAAGGTCGACAGATGCCTGAACGCCTTGACGAACGCCTCCTGCACCACATCCTCTGCCTCGTCCCCCGCCCCGAGCATGGCGGCGGTGCGGTGGGCGAGCGCGCTGTAGCGGGCGACCAGCGCCTCGTAGGCGGACAGGTCGCCGGCGAGGGAGCGGCTGATGGCCTCGTCGTCGTCCATGAACGAGTCAGATTTCACCGCATCAGAGGGGGTTCGGGGAAGGGCGTTTGACCCATCAGGTGACCATCGGCGCTGCTGGGGCATTAGACTCGCACAAATCCATGAGCCCTTCGAAGGAACGGCACTATGTCTTCTGGGTATGACCGTGTAGTACAACCGGCGGCCGGTGACGAGGCCCTGGAGAACCACCTAGGTGGGGACGAGGCCAAGAACTATCGGCAGTACGAGTTCGACATGGTCGCCCCGCATGTCGGCCGTTCGATGCTGGAGATCGGGTCCGGGCTGGGCCATTTCGCCGAGCAGTTCCTGCCGCGCCTCGACCGCCTCGTGGTGAGCGACTTCGACCCCTACTGCGTCGAGCAGCTCCGCAAGCGCTTCGAGGGGCGCGACGACATCAACGTGCTGCAGTTCGGCCTGCCGACCGAGATCCCGCTTGAGGACAAGGTCGACACGGTCATCATGATGAACGTCCTGGAGCACATCGAAGAGGACGCCGAGGCGCTGCGTTCGCTGGCCCGGGTCACGCAGCCCGGCGGCCGGATCATCATCTGGGTGCCCGGCTACATGCAGCTTTATGGAGACTTCGACCGCAAGGTCGGGCACGTCCAGCGCTACACCCCCAAGACCCTGGGCGCGACGGTCGCCAAGGCGGGGCTGGAGCCCGAGGTTCTGAAGCCGATCAACTTCCTGGGCGGCATCGCCTGGTGGGCCGCCGTCCGCCGGGGTGGTGTGGGCTATCCGGATCCGCGACTCGTGAAGATCTACGACCGGACGGTGGTTCCGGCCACGCGTCTGATCGAGCGCTTCATCCGGCCGCCCTTCGGCCAGACCGTGTTCTGCGTCGCCCGCGTACCCCAGTAACCACCTCAGCCGCCACCGGCGAGCGGGGCGGCTGAGGGGCCCGGGCCGGTGGAGGAGGGGCCCGGGCGGGGATGGCTGTCGTGGCCGGCTATTTGATGGAGCCCGCCGTCAGACCTCCCACCACCTTTCGCTCGATCAGAGCGAACAGGATGATCACTGGGATGGTGGCGATCACCGAGCCGGCGAAGAGGTTCTGCCAGTCCACCTGGTACTGACCGATGAACGAGTTGAGCGCCACCGTCAGCGGCTGGTTCGCCGGTGTCGTGGTCAGCGTCAACGCCACCACGAACTCGTTCCACGCGGCGATGAAGGTGAAGATCAGCGCGGTGATGACCCCGGGCATGGCCAGCGGCAGCGTGATCCGGAACAGGGCCCCGAACCGCCCGTTGCCGTCGATGAACGCCGCCTCCTCCAGCTCACGCGGGATCGAGGAGAAGTACGCGTTCAGGATCCACACCGCGAACGCCAGGTTGAACCCGCCGTTGACCAGGATCAGCGACCAGATCGAGTCCACCAGCCCGAACTGGAAGAACTCCCGGTAGATGCCGACCAGCATGGCCGTCGGCTGGAACATCTGGGTGATCAGCACCAGGATCAGGAACGCCGTGCGCCCCCTGAAGTTGTGCCTGGCCGAGTAGTAGGCGGCCGGCAGGGCCACCAGCAGCACCAAGATGGTCGAACCCGCCGCCACCTTGAGCGTGACCATGAGGTTGCCGGCCAGGCCGCTGGTCCAGAAGTTGGTCAGGTTCGACCACTCCCACTGCGACGGGAAGAACGTCACGTCGCGCAGCGTCTCCTGAGGACGCAGCGAGGTCAGCAGCATCACCAGGTACGGGAACAGGAAGATGAACGCGATCACGTACGCGCTGCCCGCGACGATCACCGTCTTCACCCTGGGCAGGCGGCGCGCGGCGGGGCGGGTCGGCTTGGCGTGGTGGTGGGTGGACAGTGTCGGCGCCGTCTTGACGGCCATCACGCCACCTCCTTGTTCCAGCGGGACACCCTGAGGAAGATCGCGGTCAGGATGATCACCATGCCGAAGTTGACGACCGACATGGCGGCGGACTCGCCGATGTTGGAGCCCTTGAGGATGAACATGAGGATCGTCGAGGTCGCCGTCGAGTATCCGGGCTGACCGTGCGTCATGGCCCAGATGATCGGGAAGCTGTTGAAGACGTTCATGACGTTGATCAGCGCGGCGACCGTGAGGGCGGGGCGCAGCAGCGGCAGCGTGATCGACCAGTACGTCCGCAACCGGGTGGCGCCGTCCATCTTGGCCGCCTCGTAGACGTCGTTGGGGATCGTCGCCAGACCGGCCAGCAGCGCGTACGTGGTGAACGGCACCGACACGAACACCGCCACGAACACCAGCCACGGCATCGCCGTCGAGGCGTCGCCGAGCTGGTCGGCCGAGGCGCCGCCCATCGCGTCGATCAGGCCGAGCTTGAGCCTGATCTGGTTGATGACGCCGACCTCAGGGTCGAGCATCCACTTGAAGATGATCGCCGTCATCAGCACCGAGGCCGCCCACGGCGCGATCAGCGCCCAGCGGGCGATCTTGCGGCCGGGGAAGCGCTGGTTGAACAGCTGGGCCAGGGCCAGCGAGATCAGCACGGTGAGGGCGACGACCGCGACCACCCAGATCACGCTGCGGACCATGATGTCCGCGAAGTCCTTCTCACCGAACAGCTTCTCGTAGTTCGCCACGCCGTTCCCGCCCTGGACCACGCCGAATCGGCTGATCTTCAGGAACGACGAGCGGATCATCTCGTAGACCGGCCAGAGCACGACCACCGCGATCAGCACAACAGCGGGCCCGACCCAGGCCAGGGGCTCCAGGACGCGCAACCTTTTCATGCGGAACCTTCCGTAACGGTACGGCCGGCGCTCTGGACGCGAAGCGCCGGCCGTACGGGCCCCCGACTGATCAGCCGGCGTCGGCGGTCTTCTGGAGCTCGCCGAGCACCTTGGCCGGGTCGTCCTTGACGGCCCCGCCGATGGTCTGCTTGATCTGCGGGTTCACCTCGGCCCACTTCGGGTCCTGGAACGGGTAGAAGCTGGCGTTGGGCAGCGCGTCGAGGAACGGCTTGAGCTTCTCGTCGCCCGACAGCTTCTGGATGCCGCCGTTGGTCACGGGCAGCAGCTTGTAGGTGTCGCTGATCTTCTGCGCGGCGCTGCCGGTGTAGAAGAAGTCGAAGAACTTCTTGATCTCGGCGGCGTGGCCGTTCTTGTTGAACGCCATGATCCAGTCCATGACGCCGAGCGTGGTGTCGAGCGGGCCGGACTTGCCGGGGATCGGCGCGACGCCGTAGTTCTTCAGCCCGGCCGCGTCGAAGATCGGGATGGACATCGGGCCGCCGTTGACCATGCCGACCTTGCCGGCGCCGAAGTCCTCCCAGACCGTCTTGCGGTCCTTGGTGCCCGGGTTCGGGGTGGTCAGACCGGCGTTGACCAGGCCCTTCACGTAGTTGAACGTCTCGACGTTCTGCGGGGAGTTGATCGCCCACTTGCCGGAGGCGTCCTTGTAGCCGCCGCCGTTGCCGAGCATCCACAGGAAGGACTCGGCCTGCGCCTCCTCCTGTCCGAGTGGCAGGCCGAAGGGCTGGCTGACGCCGGCCTTCTTCAGCTTCTCGGCGTCGGCCTTGAGCTCGTCCCAGGTCTTGGGCGGCTCGGCGATGCCGGCCTTCTGGAACAGGTCCTTGTTGTAGAACAGGGCGCGGGCGGAGGAGACGAACGGGATGCCGTACGCGGCACCGTCGACCTTGCCGAAGTCGGCGAACTTCTGCAGCATGTCGCCGGAGACGTTCGGCGACAGGACCTCGTCGACCTTGTAGAGGAGCTGGTCCTTGACGAAGCCGGAGTAGTCGCCGGTCTGCAGGATGTCGGGCACCTGGCCGTTCTGGACCATGGTGGCGACCTGCTTGTCGATGTCGTTCCAGTTGATGACCTGGACCTCGACCTTGATGTTCGGGTTGGCCGCCTGGAACTCGTCCACGACGCCCTTCCAGAACGTCTCACCGGAGTTCGGCTTGCCGGGGCCGTCACCGTAGTCGGCGGCGACCATCTTGAGCGTCACCGGGCCGCCGGCCGAGGACTTCTGGTCGCCCGCACCGGCCGTGCCGGTGCCTCCTCCTGAGCCACAGCTGGACAGGACCAGCACGGTCGCCAGGCCGAGAGCCGCACCGCCCACAAGTTTCATGTTCACCGAAGTACCGCCTTCTCATCGGACGGGTCTCGCTGGTCCGTACCAGCGGCCGGTGCGTGAGTCACAGCTCAACGCGTTTGCGTCAGAGTAAGCCTCTATTCTCGGTCTGGTCTATACCGGTTGGTCTCGGTTTGAAAACACTAGGACGCCAGAAACCTCACAACCGGTCTAGACCGCGCGTCAGAGGATCTTTCTCCGCACGCTCTCCCCGCCCTGCGGCGATCCGATCCACGGCCCTTCGATGGACGGGTCGAGAATGCCCTCCTCGACGAAGGTGTAACGGCCGTCGAGCACGTAGCGGGCCAGCCGGGTGTCCTGGGTGTCGCTGTTGTCCCAGAGCTTGGCGAACAGCGCCTCCGCCCGCCGCCGCGCCTGATGGCAGAACGTGTCCGCCAGCTCGTACGGCCGGCGCCCCAGGTCACGGGCGTCCTCCTCGGCCTTGACGCAGACCGCGGTGATGGCGAACAGCTCGGCCCCGATGTCGATGATCCGGCCGAGGAAAGACTGCTTGTGCTCGAGCCGCCCCTGCCAGCGGGACATCCCGTAGAAGGTGGACCGGGCCAGCTTCCTGCTGGTCCGCTCGACGAAGCGCAGGTGGGCCGCCAACGGCCCGAAGTCGGCGTAGGCGGCGGGCAGGTTGCCGCTGCCCGCGACCAGCGTCGGCAGCCAGCGGGCGTAGAAGCGGCCCGCCTGCCGCAGCGCCTGCGCGCGTTCCTTCCTGGAGGCGTCGGGGTTGATGAGCTCCCCGGCCGCCGACAGGTGGGCGTCGACCGCCTCGCGGGTGATCAGCAGCCGCATGATCTCGGAGGAGCCCTCGAAGATCCGGTTGATCCGCGAGTCGCGCAGCATCTGCTCGACCGGGACCCCGCGCTCGCCCCGCGCGGCCAGCGACCCGGCGGTCTCGTAGCCGCGACCGCCCCTGATCTGGAGCAACTCGTCGAGCACCTGGTAGGACAGCTCGGAGGCGTAGAGCTTGGCCAGCGCGGCCTCGATCCTGATGTCGTTGCGCTGGTCGTCGGCCATGCGGCTGGTCAGCTCGCAGACGGCCTCCAGGGCGTACGCGGTGGCCGCGATGAAGGCGATCTTCGTGGCGACGGCCTCGTGCTCGCCGATCTTGCGCCCCCACTGCACGCGGGCGTTGCCCCACTCACGGGCGATCTTCACCGCCCACTTGGCGTTGCCCGCGCAGGTGGCGGGCAGCGACAGGCGCCCGGTGTTGAGCGTGGTGAGGGCGATCTTCAACCCTTCGCCCTCACGCCCGATGAGATTCTTGGCGGGCACCCTGACCTGCGTGAACTCGGTGACACCGTTCTCGATGCCCCTGAGCCCCATGAAAGCGTTGCGCCGCTTCACCGTGATGCCGGGCGAGTCGGCCTCGACCACGAACGCGCTGATCTTCTTGCCGGTACGGGCCATGACCACGAGCAGGTCGGCGACCACGCCGTTCGTCGTCCACAGCTTGACGCCGTCGAGCACGTAGTCGTCGCCGTCCCTGACTGCGGTCGTGGACAGCCGCGCCGGGTCGGAGCCCACGTCCGGCTCCGTCAGCAGGAACGCCGACACCTCGCCGCGCGCGCACCTCGGCAGGTACTCCCGCTTCTGCTCCTCGGTGCCGAACAACTTGAGCGGCTGCGGCACCCCGATCGACTGATGCGCCGACAGCAGCGTCGCCAGCGCCGGGCAGTACGACCCGACGAGCATGAGCGCGCGGCAGTAGTACAGGTAGGGCAGGCCGAGCCCGCCGTACTCCTCGCTGATCGTGATCCCGAACGCCCCGAGCTCGCCGAGCCCCTTGACCACCTCGTCGGGCACCTGCGCGGTCCGCTCGATCTCGGCGGGATCGACGTGCGCGTCGAGGTAGCGCCGGACGGCCCGGACGAAATCCTCCCCGCGCTTGGCCGCCTCCTCCGCCAGCGTGGGGGCCGGGTGGACCAGGTCGAGGCGGAGATCGCCCAGGAACAGCTGCTTGGCGAAGCTCGGGCGGGTCCACTCCTTCTCGCGGGCCTGCTCGCCGAGCTCTCTCGCCTTTGCGTAGTCGGTCATCGCGTCCCTCTTCCGTTCGGTGAGGGGTCTCTTTCCCTTTCTTGTACGACAAGCGCGGGTTGCCCGCCACCCGCCGCACCTGGTTTCGGGACTCCAGTCGTTACGGCTTTGCCGTCAGCAGGGCTATCAGCGACAGTGCCGCCGGTACTGCTAGGTATGTGCCGCAGCAGGCCAGGGCTATGCATGAAAGGGCAGTCGCCACGATGGCCGTGTTGCGCGGCCTTCCCGGCGGCAGAACGCGGACGGCCGCCGCCACGCCTGCCGTGGTCACCGCGGCCAGGCAGGCCGAGGTGGCTCTCATGAGGGTGTCCAGGTCCGCCGGCAGCAGCATGATCAGGGCGGTCAGGGCCGCCAGGAGGGCCAGGCTGCGGTAGGGGGTTGCGCCCTTTTCGAACCAGCGCGGCAGGGATCCGCTCCCGGCCATGGACACGCCCAGGCGGGCGGCGCCGGCTATGTAGGTGTTGATGGCGCCGAAGGTGAGGGCTATGGCCGCCGCGGTGGTGATCGGGCCGGCTGCGGCGCCGATGCCGGTCTCCAGCAGGGCGGACAGCGGTGCCGCTCGGCCCAGGACGGCGATCGAGGTGATGGAGATGCTCAGGTAGAGGACGGAGATCACGATCAGGGTCACCGTGGTGGCCCTCCTGATGTCGGTGATCTCCGCCGACAGGTGGGTGGCGGCCTCCCAGCCGACGAAGGCGAAGAAGAGCACTCCGGCCGCGGAGATCACGCCCGCCATGCCGTACGGGGCGAACGGGGTGAAGTTGGCGGCGCTGGCGTGCGGCGCGGCGGTGCCGACGGCCGTCGCGAGGAGCGCGATCAGCAGGAGCACCATGGCCACCTGCAGCCGTCCCGAGGTGCGCAGGCCCGCGGCGTTGGCGAGGAAGGCGGCGGCGAGCAGGGTGGCGGCGGCGACGGTCTTGTCCACGCCCAGGGTGTTGGCCACATAGACCGCGCCCACCTGCGCGCCGGCCACGATGCCGATGGGGACGGCGCCGTAGAACCACCAGCCGACCACCGCGGCGGCCCTCCCGCCGAACGCGATCCCGGTGAAGGCGGCCACGCCGCCGCCGTTCGGGTAATGGGTGCCGAGCGTGGCGAAGGTGATCGCCACCGGTGCGCTCAGCGCCAGCAGGCCCACCCAGGCCAGGATCGACGCCGGGCCCGCGGCCTCGGCGGCCAGTTGGGGCAGCACCAGCATGCCCGGTCCGAGTACCCCGCCCAGCAGCATCGCCGTGCCCTGACCTGCGCTCAAGTGACCTTTCGTTTGTTGCGACATATCCGCTGAAAGTAGCCGGACGCGTGGCGCTCGCAGCCTTCTGGCGAACGTTTGATCGGTTCTCTGGAGATAATGCCGCCGTGGATGAACTTGATACGGGAATCATTCGGCTTCTTCAAACGGATGCGCGGCAATCGAACCGGGAACTGGCCAGACAGCTGGGCGTCGCCCCCTCCACCTGTCTGGAACGCGTCCGCGCCCTCACCCGGCGCGGCGTCATCCGCGGCTACCACGCCGACATCGCCCCGGCGGCGCTGAACCGCAGCGTCCAGGCGCTCGTCTCGGTCCAGGTCCGCCCGCTGAGCAGGACCGTCATCGAGACGTTCAAGCAGTCGGCGGCCGAGCAGCCGGAGGTGCTGAGCGTGTTCGTCCTGGCGGGCGGGGACGACTTCCTGCTGCACGTCGCGGTCCAGGACCTGGACCATCTGCACGCGTTCCTGCTCGACCGGCTCAGCAAGCGGCGGGAGATCGCCGGGTTCCGTACGTCGGTGATCTTCCAGCAGGTGCACAACACCGCGCCGAGCCTGCTGCCGTACGACGAGTCAGCTCATTAGCCCCGCCTCGTAGGCGAGGATCGCGGCCTGGACGCGGTTGTTCACCTCCAGGCGCAGGAGGATGGCGCTGACGTGGGCCTTGACCGTGCCTTCCGACACGAACAGCTCGCGGCCGATGTCCTGGTTGGACAGGCCACGGCCGATGAGGGCCAGCACCTCGCGTTCGCGGGGGGTGAGGGATTCGGTCCGTTTGCGGGCGGTGGAGGTCCGGGTGAGCCTGCCGTCGCCCAGCTCCGCGATGACCTGCTGGGCGATGCGCGGTGACAGGTACGCCGCGCCGCCCGCGACCGCCCGGACACCGATGATCAGCTCACGCGGGTCGGCGGCCTTGAGCAGGAAGCCGCCCGCGCCTTCCGCGAGCGCCCTGGCGACGTACTCGCGCTCGTCGAACGTGGTCAGCATGACCACCGCCACCTCCGGAAGCGCGGCCCGCAGCTCGGCGGCGGCGGACAGGCCGTCGAGGCGGGGCATGCGGATGTCGAGCATCGCCACGTCCGGACGGTGCGCCAGGGCCAGCTCGACGGCCTCCCTGCCGTCGGCGGCCTCGGCGACGATCTCGATGCCCGCGTCGGTGGCCAGGATCGACTTCACCCCGGCCCGGACCATGGGCTCGTCGTCGGCCAGCAGCACCCGGATCATCCGCTCTCCCCTGTGTCTTTCGGCCATGGCAACCGGGCCGTCACGGTGAATCCCGCTCCATGAGGGCCGGCCTCCAGCGTGCCGCCCAGCAGCCGTACGCGTTCGCGCAGGCTCGCCAGCCCAGTCCCACCGCCGCCGGTGGACGGCGCTTCGCTGGTCGAGGGTGCGTTGGTGACCACGACGACGACCGTGTCGGCGCGGCGCTCGATGGTGACACGGACCTCGGCGCCGGGTGCGTACCGGGCGGCGTTGGTCAGGCACTCCTGCGTCACCCGATGCGCGGCCCGGTCCAGCAGCGGCGGCAGGACCGCCGAGCGCTCGTCGCGGCGCAGGGTCACCGCCATGCCGGCCCGCCCGGCCCGTTCGACCAGCGTCTCTATCGACTCGTCCGGTGGGTCCGTGGGGGCGCCGCCCGAGTCCCGCAGCACCCCGATGGTACGGCGCAGCCGGTCGGTGGCCGTGACCGCCGAGGCCCGCAGCTGGGCGGCCGCCTCCCGGTTCGTCTCGTTCATGTCGGCCGCCAGCTCCAGGGCGCCGGCCCGCAGCGCGATGAGCGCCAGCTCGTGCCCGAGCGAATCGTGCATGTCGGCGGCGATGCGGGCGCGTTCATGCAATTTGACGCGCTCGGCGGTGTACTGCTGCTCCCGCTCCAACTGACCGACCCGCTGCCGGCCCGCCTCGACCAGCTCCGCCTGCTGCCGCCGGAAGCGCCCCGCCAGCCAGGGCAGCACCGCGAACAGCGCCATGGCCATCAGCGCACCCACCCCGTCCCAGAGGCTCACCCCCAGCTCCACAACACCGGGTATCGCGACCGCGCCCAGGACCAGCCAGTCCCGGCGCACCGGAAGATGCCTGCCGTGCAGGTAGGCGAGCACGGCGATGACCGCGAACAGCAACTGCCGCCAGGTCGGGATGTGGTCGAGGTACAGCCCGTTGACCAGGCTGATCCCCGCGACCACCGCCAGAATCGCGCCGTTTCTCACCTACCAGACCTTATCGACTCAGACGGGATGACCTGCGGAACCGTGTCAGCCTTGCGCTCCCGCAGCCGGACGATCCGCATCGCCGCCGTGGCCACTCCCGCGAGCGCCGCGACCGCCAGGGTGATCGTCAACGGTGCGGGGAAGTAGGTGAGCTGGGCCCAGGTGATCGTCCGCCCGTTCGAGATGAACGAGATCAGGTCCGGATACGCCGCCAGTACCGCGGCCGGCAGCAGCACCGGCACCATCCGCAGCGCGATCCGCCACCCGGGATGCCCGGCCCGCCCGGCCGCCCAGCGTCGTGACCGCCACACGCCCAGGATGCCCAGCCCGATGGCGGCCAGCCCGATGAGGCCCAGCACCAGCTCGAATGTCTGCCGCCCACCACCGGGCAGCTCCGGCGTCCGCCCCTGGGTCATCGCGAACAGACCCGTGGCGACGGCGTACGTGTCGTCGGTGAGGGCCGCGCTGTTGGTCATGACCGCGAAGCCGTAGCCGGTCTCTGGGGAGATCGCCTCGACGGCGGTGTAGGTGAACAGGTTGCCGGAGTGCACGAGCAGCTTGGTGTCGCTGTCGGGGGCCCAGCCCATGCCGTAATCGCTGACCTTGGACGGGGTGTGCATGGTCCGCAGACTTTGGGAGGTGACGAGCGGTTTGCCCTTCCCGTTCTGGTTGATCAGCCAGGCGCCCATGTCGGCGGCGGTGGTGATGACCCCGCCGGAGCCGCTGCCGTCGAGGAACCCGGGCAGTTCGGGGCGCGCCAGCCAGGCGCCGAACACCGAGTTGTAGCCGTCCGACGGCCCGACCACCTCACTCCGCAGGGCGCTGTGGGTCATGCCGAGCGGGGCGAACACGTGCTGCTTCAGGTAGTCGTCGAAGCTCTGGCCACTCGCGACCTCGACCAGGCGGGCGGCCAGGTCGTAGTTGGCGTTGCAGTACGCCCAGTGGGTGCCGGGGTCGGTGGCGAGCGCGCCGGTCTTGAGCCGGTCCACGTACTGGGCGAGGGAGGTGGTCTCCTCCAGGGCGTTGATGTCGAGGGTGGTGTCGGACAGGCCGGAGGTCTGGTTGAGCAGCTGACGTACGGTGATCGCCGCGCCGCGCGGGTCCGCCAGCTGGAAGCCGGGCAGCTGCTTGGCGACCGGCTCGTCCAGCTTGATCTTGCCCGCGTCGACCAGCGTCATCACGGCCATGGCGGTGAACGACTTGCTGACGGAGGCGACGCGCATGGGGGTGTCGGCGGTGACGGGCCTGCCGTCGGAGCCCTGGCCGTAGCCGGCGGCGTGGATCACTTGGTCGTTGTGGGTGACCACGACGGACATGCCCGGCAGCCCGGTGGACTCCACGACCTTGGTGAGGTAGGAGTCGATGGCGGCCGGGGTCGGCGCCGGCTGTTCAGTTGAACCGGCGGCGGGCGCGGTCAGGGCGAAGGTCAGCGCCGTTGTCGCCGCCAGGACGCCGATGAGCTTGCGTTTCATAGTGACGACGGTAGAAATCGGCGGCCCGGAAAAGATCCGCCGACCGTCCAGGACCACCCCTGACGAAAGTCTGACGTCAGTCCGGGAACCGCAGATACGTGGGTGGCACCTCGTCCACGAGCCACACCCCGTTGGCGCTGACCCGGAACTCGTGTCCCGCCTCGTGCATCGCCGCAGCGTCCACCGGCAGGACCACCGGTCTGCCCCGCCGCGCCCCCACCCGCGTCGCCGTCTCGCGGTCGGGCGACAGGTGGACGTGGTGGCGGTTCATCGGCCGCAGCCCCTCGGCCCGGATCGCGGGCAGGCTCTTCGCCACCGTGCCGTGGTACAGGCATGCGGGCGGCGTCGCCACCGGCAGGTCCAGGTCGACCTCGATGGAATGCCCCTGGTTCGCGCGGATCCTGCCGTTCTCAAGGGCGAAGCGCTGCTTGTCGTTGCCCGCCACGACCCGCTGCAGATCGGCCGGGTCGATCGGGAACCCATGGGAGGCGGCGGCCCGGAGGAAGACGCCGACGTCCACCCAGCCGCGCTCGTCCAGCTCGATCCCGATCCGCCCGGGCTCGTGACGCAGGTGCTTGGACAGGTATTTGGAGATCCGCACCATACGCCGATCGTCAATCATCTTCCGAGCATGTCGCAGCGGCCCGATCTCCGGCAACCCTATTGTCTGGATTTTGTGTACGACGTAAGCTTACAAGGTACACAAAATCAATCAGGAGGCCGACACCATGACCACCACCATCGCGATCATCGTCCCGTTCGTCTGGCTCGGCTGGCTCGTCGTGACCGAGTGGGTGCCGATGTTCCCGCTGAACGACCTGCGGCCCGGCAACGTCGGACAGCGCGTACTCGCGGCGGGCATCAACTACCCGTTCCCGTTACTGATCGCGGCCGGGGTCGCACTGCACCGAACCTGGTCGCTGCTCGCCGCCACCGCACTCTGCCTCGTCATAGTCGGCGGACACCTGTGGAACTGGTGGATCCCCTACTTCGGCACCGCCACGGCCGCGCAGCGGGAGACGTACCAACGCGAGTACAGCCGGACGCTCAAGATCCTGCCGATCGAGGGACATGATGTGGTGGTAGACGTTCAGCACCTGGTGGTGGGCGCTCTGTCCCTGCTCATGCTGGCCACCACGCTGATCGCTACGCTGACCGGATGAACGAGCCCGCACCCCGGCGCGGCAGGGGACGCCCAGCCGTCCTGACCCGCGAACGGATCGTGGCCGCGGCCATCGAGGTAGTGGACGCCGAGGGGCTCGACGCGCTCACCATGCGCCGCCTCGGCACCCAGCTCGGGGTCGCGGCCATGTCCCTGTATCGCCACCTGCCGAACCGGGACGCGGTGCTCGCCGCAGTGGTCGACCACCTGTTCGCCGAGGCGGTGATCGACCTCGACGCCGACACGCCATGGCCCGAGGCGCTGGCCCGGTTCGCGGGTTCCTACCGGCTGATGCTGCTCGGCCATCCGCACGCCGTGCCCCTGCTGGCCACCCACCCGGTGGACATCGACCTGGGCCTGGAACTGCTGGCCGGGCTGCTGGACCGTTTCGAGGCAGCGGGAATCCCACGCCAGGACGCACTCACCGCGATCCAGTCGGTAGCCGTCTATGTCCTGGGCCATGCTTTGGCCCAGGTCGGCACCCCACCGGACACCAACACCCCTGAACCACCGGCGGAGACCGCGGTGGCGTTTTATGACCAGTGGTTCGAGGCGGGGTTGCGAGCCATGGTGTCGGGTTTCGAGGGAGGACTCGACCGAGGGCGTTGACCACGCGCTTGCGCCAACTGTATGCATGTCACGGCAGGACCCGGACAGGGGGCCATGCCCGAAGGCATGCGAATAGCCATCACTTTACGTGCTCGTGATGTAACAATGAGTGTCATGCCGTCCCCCCGACATGACACCCTCATCAAGCTGTTCGCCGACCGCCCTCAACTGGCGGTGGAGATCCTGCGTGACTTCCTGGGGGCGGACCTGCCCGCCACCCCGCTGATCCGGCGGGAGACGAGCACCTTCAGCACCCGCCCTTCCGACGACATCGAGGCCGACCTGGTCCTCGTGCTGGGGCCACCACAAACGCCCGCCCACGCCATCATCGTGGAGATCCAGCAGGACAAGTCCAAGGATCCCCGGCAGCTCGCCCGCTACGCCGCCGCCCTGTGGCTCATGCTGGGCTGCGACGTCTCGGTCCTGGTCATCTGCCCCGATCGCAACGTCGCCACCCACTACGCACAGCCGATCGAGTCCGGGCTGACCGGCTACCGCCTGCGACCCTGGGTGCTGGGGCCGGACGGCATCCCGGCCATCACCGACCCCCAAGAGGCCGCCGCCCACCCGCACCTCGCCGCCATGTCGGTCATGGTCCACGGACGCGACCGCAAGGTCATCGAGGCGTTCGCCGCCGCGCTGGCGGGCGTAACCGACGAACACGCTCCGGATTACTATGAATACGCTTACGACATGTCCACGCCCGAGATCCGCCACCTCATGGAGGAGATCATGAAGTCCGCGTCCCCCACATGGCCGGTCTACAGCCCCTTCGCCCGCGAACACTACGGCCGCGGCAAAGCAGACGGCATTGCCGAAGGCATGGCCGAAGGCTGGACAGCGGGCAAAGCGGAAGAGGCCGCCAGATTGGTGCTGCTCGTGCTGGCCGCCCGCGGCTTCACCGTCCCCGACGACATTCGCGCTCAGATCACCGCCTGCACAGACCTTGCCCAACTCGAAACCTGGGTCAGCCGCGCGGCCACCACCCAGACCCTCCAAGACCTGTTCAACGAACCAGGCTGACAGCATCCAAAAGAGCGACCGCGGCGGCGGGCCTCGCCGTAGAGCGAAGGGCCCGCACGAAACGCCCGAATAGATCGGTTGCGCCGCGCGCCGCACACAAATCGAAAACGACCTTCAGTGATTTTCCAGGCCGACCCGGCTGGGCGACACCGGGTAGTCGTCAACGATCATGGAGTTGTAGAGGCGGGCGCTCTTGGTGGTGAGGCGGACGAGGGCGCGGCTGGGCCCCGCGGGCAGGGCGGAGATCAGGCGAAGGCCCTGGACCAATCCCCGCACGCCGAGGCGGGACGTGGGGACCAGGGTCTTCGCCGCGCTCAGCGCGACGGCGCGGCTGCCGCGTACGTGCTCCGCCATCACGCGCTCGTAGGCGGGGAAGGCGCGCTCGTGGTCGCCGCCCGCCCGCGCCAGCTCCCCGGCGAGGACGTACGCGCCGACGACCGCCAGGCTGGTGCTGCCGCCGACGGCGGGGCCGGGGCAGTAGCCCGCGTCGCCGACGAGCGTGACCCTCCCCCGCGACCAGGTGTCCATGTGGAGCTGGGTGATCGAGTCGAAGTAGAACGCCGGGGTGCGGTCGAGCTCGGCCAGCCAGCGGTCCACGTCGGTGTGCAGGCCCCTGAACGCACCGCGCAGCAGCTCCTTCTGCCGGGGCACGTCGCGATGGGAGTAGTCGAGCTCGCGCTCGCTCCGGAACAGGAACATCGCCCGCGCCTCGCCGAGGTGCCGCGCGCCGTACATGCCGGCGGTGCGGCCGACGCCGACGTGCATGAGGAGCTCGCCGTCGAGGTCGGCGGCGTTGGGCAGGGTCAGCACCCCGAGGTAGGCCCCGATGAATGCGCTGAAGCGGGACTCGTCGCCGAAGACGAGGCGGCGCACGTTGGAGTGCAGCCCGTCCGCGCCGACGACGAGGTCGAAACGGCGCGGCGCGGCGTTCTCGAACCGCACCTCGCCGTCGGGTGAGATCGCGGTGATCGAGTCGCCGAAGATGTACTCGACGTCCTCGCGCGTGGCGTCGTAATAGATCTCGCTCAGGTCGTCGCGCATGATCTCGACGTGCCGGCCTTCGGCGGCGCCGAAGATCTTGGAGAGGTCCACCCGTACGGGACGCCGCGCGCCCTCGCCGTACGCGGTCATCCGGTTCGCGCCGGTGGCCCGCCCCTCGATGCGCGCGAGCACGCCCATCTTCTCCGAGATGTTCATAGCGGGCCGGAACAGGTCGACCGCGTGGCCGCCGGTCTTGCGCAGAGTCGGCGCGCGCTCGACGACCGTGACGGAGAAGCCGTGCCTGGTCAGCCAGTACGCCAGTACCGGCCCGGAAACGCTGGCGCCGGAGATGAGAATCCGCATGTGCACGCTTCCTTTCTTAACGATAAGTAAGCGTAACATGGTTACTTACCTATCATTAAGTCAGATAGACTTACGGCATGCCTCGTCCCTCTGACACCAAGCAGCGGATCCAGGACGTCGCCCGCGAGCTCTTCGCCCAGAAAGGTGTGCAGCGGACCAGCCTTCAGGAGATCGCCGACCAGCTGGGCATCACCAAGCCGGCGCTCTACTACCACTTCTCCTCACGCGAGGACCTGGTCCGCAGCATCGTGCAGCCGATCATCGAGGAGGAAGAGGCGTTCCTGACGGGCCAGGAGGCACTGGCCGAGGTCGACCCCCGCGCCCTGCTGGAGGGCTACTTCGACTTCCACTACCGCCACCGCGAAGCGATGGTGCTCATGCTCAGCGAGCTGACCACGCTCGCCGACCTGGGCCTGATCGACCTCGTGCTGGACTGGCGCAGGCGGCTGACGAAGCTGCTGCACGGCCCCGAACCCACGCTCGAGCAGGCCACCCGGGCCGTGATCGCCTTCGGCGGCCTCCAGGACTGCACGATCCAGTTCACCGACGTACCGAAGGACGAGCTCCGCCGGGCAGCCGTGGACGGCGCCTACGCGGCCCTGGGCATCTCGCCGCAGCGCGAAGCCTGACGAAGTCGACTGCCTGGCAGCTACGAGGAGTTGACAGCAGCGAGGTAGGCCGCGTTCAGGCGCTCGCGAACGCTCGGTGATCGCGCCGGGGATCCGGAGCCGAGGTGCGAGTGGCGAAGCTCGTCCATGAACTCTTGCCAAAGCGCGGGGCCGCCTTGTTCGAGAAGCTCGGCGCGAACGCGCAGCGCGCGGCTCGTGGGCCGGTGGCGAAGCCCCCAGCTGCCGAGCTGCGCGAACACGGGTACGAGTTGGATCGCGGGTTCGGTCAGGCTGTAGCGCGCCCGCTGGCCGGCTCGCGCGTCCTCACGGGTGAGCAATCCCAACCCGACGAGTCGCTTGAGTCGGTCGGCGAGAATATTTGACGCGATCCCCTCTTCTGAGCCGGCCTGCAGCTCTCGGAAATAGCGGCGGTCTCCGAAGACGATGTCGCGAAGGACGAGCAGGCTCCAGCGATCACCGAACACCTCGACGGTGGCGTTGATCGGGCACCCCGACCGCGGCTCATGCACTTCGCCCATAGTGCTTGCAATCTACCAGCACCCGGTACTACGGTCTCAAAGCGGTTGCAAACCACAAGCGGAAGGGGCCACCCGTGCTGAGGCAGGTCGCGGAGGGTGTGCTGATCCACGAGAGCGAGTTCTGCCAGAGCAACGCCGTTGTCGTGCACGGCCGGGCCGGCGTGTTGCTCATCGACCCTGGGGTGCAGAACCACGAATTGGCCTGCCTCGCGAACGACCTGTCCGATTCGGGCCAGACCGTGGTGGCAGGCTTCTCGACGCACCCGGATTGGGATCACCTGCTCTGGCACCCCCAGCTCGGCGCGGCCCCTCGCTACGGCACGGCCCGCTGCTCGGCCAGTGTCCGGGATCAGCTTTCCGACCCGGATGCGAAGGCCCACATCGCCGACCACCTGCTTGAGACGGAAATCGCCGGACAGGTACCGCTGGACCTGCTCGGCCTCATCACCGCCCTGCCCGCCGAGACGGCGCAGATTCCATGGGATGGCCCCCAAGCCCGGATCATCGAGCACCAAGCGCACGCACCGGGCCATGCGGCGCTGTTCATCGAGGAACGCGGGGTTCTCGTCGCCGGCGACATGCTCTCTGATGTCCTGGTTCCGATGCTCGACCTGAACGGCACCGCTGACCCGATCGAGGACTACCTAGCAGCGCTGCGACTGCTGGAGAGCGTGGCGGGCGACGTCGATGTCCTCGTCCCTGGGCACGGGTCAGTCGGCGGAGCTGATCAGGTACACGCGCGGATCGAGCGGGATCGGGCGTACGTGCTCGCCTTGCGTGAGGGCCATGTTCCCGATGACCCGCGGATCGGCCCATCGGCCAAGCCCGGCTGGGAGTGGGTAAGCGATGTGCACGACGGGCAAGCCAAGCGCCTCGCCCGAAGAAGCGAGCGCGACGGGACGCCCGGCTAGCGATCCGCTTGCGGGACTGGCCTGCACGTCCTGCCGACTTCTTGGCTCAAGACAGTGAGCTCTTTCAACCTGACGACCCTGGTCGCGATGGCCGCACCCGGCGTGCCGAACGTCGATCCCGGTAGCGGAGATCAGAGCCGGCCCAGCAAGCGCTGCTGGTCCTGGCGCACCTGCGCAACGGCGACACTTACGCCCGCCTGGCTGCTGGCTTCACCATCGACGCCACCACGGCCTGGCGCTACACCGCCCTTCGGTTTCCGCAGGGCGATCGTCCGGGAGAAGGCTCCGGGCATGATGATGTCGCCGACGTTGTCCTCGATCCCCGTGATCGACACACCAGGCAGCGAATCGTCCCCCACGGGATCGTCTACTGCGGCGGAGATCAGCGAGACCGCCACCGACTTGTGTTCGAGCGGCACCCGCACCTTGGGCCCCCTCCCTGCGTACGAACCGGGGCAGAGTGCCCGAAACCAGCGCTAACGCCCCTACCGGGTGTGAAGTGTTGCGGCGTGCCTACCTCACGTGGGCGGCGGCCGCTTCAACAAAGGTCTGCAGCGCTTGCCTGATGCCTTTCTGGCGCAAGTCGAGTTCTTCTGCGGATTCAGCCTTATACAGGCCCCTGGTGAGCTCCAGCGCTGCACGCGCCAGGTCGATGACCTGCTCATCGTCCGTCACCAACATCACCCTCGCTAGACCTTCGTAGGCCGCAACGCGACTCGTGGTCTTGGCCGCCCGTGCTTCCTTGTAGGCGAGCGAATCAGACGATCCCTCAACACGGGCTGCCCACTGGTCAGCGTTTTTGCGCCGTAAATCGAACACCGCACCGGCGTAGGAGCTGTAGACCGTCAGGCGTTCCTGACGGAGCCGCTCATCGCGAGCGAACCGCTCCGCACGGCGGCTGGCCCGGCTCTGGAAGATGTAGGTCAGCGATGCCCCGAAAAGAGTCCCCATCACTGCGATCAGAGAGGTGAGTACGCTCTGCACACAGCCAGTCGAGCATGAGCACCACGGCAGGGAAACCGTTCAGGCGCAATGGGTCGAAGCCCACCGCGCCTGAACGGCAAATCAGGCGTAGGTGAAACCGTTCGCCTTCGTCGCCGCCCCCGCGTCCGTGATGACCACGAGGGCCACCGCGCCGACTGCGTGCGCCTGGTTCTTGCATCGGATGGTGGTGTCATCCATCACGATCACGGCAGTGGCGGCCGTACCACCGACCGTCACGGTGGAGCCGGGTGTGAAGTTGCAGTCCCTGATGGTGAGGTCGGTACCGCCTGCGGCCGCCGAGGCGGGTGCATGGCCATCAGATGCTGCCCACGTGTGGGCCTTCCCATGCCGGATCTACGGGGAGCTGAGCGGGCTGTAGGCACGCAGTGCGGCGGCTAGTCCCGCTTAACACCGTTTGACCTCCCGTGTCGTACGAGATGGGCTTGGGGGTTTGGGTGGCGGCGCACACAGGTGTCGGCGCCCACGGGTGCTCGGCGGGCGCCCAGCGCGACAGGCCCGCACGGAACACGGGCGCGAATAAATCGGTTGCGACGAGCGCCAGACGAAGCATAGGGTCGGTGACATGCGCTTTTACCTGTAATTCGTTGGGGTGCCAATACCCCGGCCACTCGGCCCCGCCCGGCGGTGTGTATGCCCGCCGACCTCGTCCAGACGCGGCAGCTGAGCTTGTCGACCGGCCCTGGCCGCGTCGTGAATTACGTAAAGGAGCTTCCTCATGCGAGTACGTTCAGGCAAGAAGCGACACGGTAAGAACCTCCCTGGGCAGGAGACGCCACCGGTGCCCCGGCAGATGCCGAGGATGCCGCAGCGGCCCATCGCGCCGCCCAGGCGAATCCCGCCCAAGGGACGCTAGTCCACTACCGGGATGGTAGTAAGTGCGGCGCGCGACCCAACGCCATGGGCGCGCCGCACACAACCCGCGGTGCCCCGGTCCCTCGTTCGAGGGGCCGGGGCACCGTCGTGTCAGGACCGGGCACCGCCCGGGGTAGCCGACCAAGGTCCCCGCGACGAACCGCCCTGACAAGCAGAAAGGTCAGAGGCGATCGACCTCGACGCGGACACGCCGTGGCCCGAGGCACTTCGTCAGGCCGCACTCACCGCCATCCAGTCGATCGCGGTATATGTCCTGGGCCACGCCCTGGCTCAGGTCGGCACCCCACCGCGCACCCGGCCGGCGGTGGAAGGCGACGCGGCCGCGGTGGCGTTCTATGAGCAGTGGTTCGAGGCGGGGTTGCGGGCCATGGTGGAGAGTGTTCGAGCGAGAACTCGGCCGAGGGCGTTGACCAGGAACTCGGGCCAGCGGTGAGGCGCCATACCGAAGGCACATGAATAACCATCACTTTCTGTACTTGTGATGTAACAATGAGCGCCATGCCGTCCCCCCGACACGACACCCTCATCAAGCTGTTCGCCGACCGCCCTCAACTGGCGGTGGAGATCCTGCGTGACTTCCTGGGAGCGGACCTGCCCGCCACCCCGCTGATCCGGCGGGAGACGAGCACCTTCAACACCCGCCCTTCCGACGACATCGAGGCCGACCTGGTCCTCGTGCTGGGGCCACCACAAACGCCCGCCCACGCCATCATCGTGGAGATCCAGCAGGACAAGTCCAAGGATCCCCGGCAGCTCGCCCGCTACGCCGCCGCCCTGTGGCTCATGCTGGGCTGTGACGTCTCGGTCCTGGTCATCTGCCCCGACCGCAACGTCGCCACCCACTACGCACAGCCGATCGAGTCCGGGCTGACCGGCTACCGCCTGCGACCCTGGGTGCTGGGGCCGGACGGCATCCCGGCCATCACCGACCCCCAAGAGGCCGCCGCCCACCCGCACCTCGCCGCCATGTCGGTCATGGTCCACGGACGCGACCGCAAGGTCATCGAGGCGTTCACCGCCGCACTCGCGGACGTGACCGACGAACACGCTCCGGATTACTATGAATACGCATACAGCATGTCCACGCCCGAGATCCGCCGCCTCATGGAGGAGATCATGAAGTCCGCGTCCACCGAATGGCCGGTCTACAGCCCCTTCGCCCGCGAGCACTTCGGCCGCGGCAAAGCGGAAGAGGCCGCCAGATCGGTGCTGCTCGTCCTCGCCGCCCGCGATTTCAACGTCCCCGACGACATTCGCGCCCAGATCACCGCCTGCACAGACCTCGGCCAACTCGAACTCTGGCTCACCCGCGCGGCCACCGCCCAGGCCCTCCAAGATCTGTTCAACGAACCAGGCTGGCAGCACCCTTAAAGCGTGGTTGAGAAGATTGTTTATGTTTGGCATGACGGCGTGACGAGAGGCATTGGTGCGTCGAGCAGCAGGTGCATCCGTGGTGCGGGCTCGGGGCCTGCAAGCCCCCGAACAGGTCCGCTATCACATGCCCGTCTCGCAGAGCCGTTCCTGCGCAGGCTGCGGTAAAGCGTCAGCTCTTCCGGAACAAGGATCCCGGCCGCTACAGTGACGCCTGCCCGTGATCACGATCATGACTCCGGGGCAGAACGTCTGGAAGGACGAGGAGATGGCGCGACGTGCGGTAAGGACGGGTGCCGGAACGCTGGTGGTCGCGCTGGGTCTCCTGGTAGCAGGCACGTGCTGGCACACTCCCGTGGTGATGGCGACGCCGGTCGCCCTCGCTGGCCAACCTGCCCGGCCTGCATCCCCTGCAGAGGCTCCGCCCTTCGGAAGTGAGCTGCGCGGACCGTTGAAGGGCCACACACGCGGCATCAGCGCGCTCGCGATCGGCGAGCGCAGCGACGGCACCCGAGTCATCGTCTCTGCCGGCTTCGACAAGACGCTGCGGGTGTGGAGCCTCGACACGGGTAAGCCGCTCGGCAGGCCCATCACCGGCCATCACCGGCCGGCGTACGACGTGGCTATCGGCAGGCGCAGCAACGGCACTCCTGTCATCGTCTCCGGCGGTGAGGACGGCACCGTACGGATGTGGAACCTCGACACCGGCAAGCCCTTGGGCAAACCACTCAGAACCGGGCACGCACTCGTCCACGCGGTTGCCGTTGGGAAGCGTAGTGACGGCACGCCGGTCATCATCTCCAGCGGCGAGGGCCGCAAAATGGTGGCGCTCCACATGTGGAACCTGAACACCGGCAAGCTCATCGGTAAGCCGTGGTGGGGTCACTATTCCGGTGTCATGGACATCGAAGTCACCAAGCGCGCCGATGGGTCGCCCGTCTTTGTGACCGGCAGCACCGACGCAAGGATGCGGATCTGGAACCTCGACACGCGTAAACCCATCGGCAAGCCTCTCAACGCCTGCTTCACCTGCATGGTGTACGGGATGGCGATCGCGGAGCGCAGCGATGGACAGCGCGTCGTGATCTCGGCAGAGGTCCCGAACTTCCCTCTGGACGAGGGAAGCCCACCAGCGACACTGCGCATTTGGAGCCTGGAGTCGGGCCGGCCCCTCGGGGAGCCCCTGACGCATGAAGGAAACGCCCACCACTCCTTCGTCGTGACGGCCAAGGACGGTGACGGCACCCCGGTCATCGTCTCGGGTGGCAACGACCGCAACCTGGTGGTGCGCAACCTCGACACCGGCCGACCCCTTAGTGGCCCCTTCACCGGTCACACCGACAACATCAGCGCTCTGGCTGTGGGCACACGCGAGGACGGCACCCCCGTCGTCGTCTCCGGCAGCCTCGACACCACGATCCGGATGTGGAGTCTCGCCTGAGCAATCCATCACTGACGCTTACTTTCCGGGAAGTGCCATTTTCTGAGTGCGTGCTGAGATGGACGATCAGCCTCAGTCACAGACGTAGCGGGGCTGACCTCGGGCGGGTCCCCCTCGGGAGATGCGGCGGGTCATGCCGGCGACGGCAGCCCAGCGGATGATCGCCTCGGAGACGGCAGGGTCGCGTTCGTGGTCACGAGCCAATCGTCGGCAGGCGGTCAGCCAGGCCAGTGTCCTCTCTACCATCCACCGGCGGGCGATGACGCTGAAGCCGCGATGGTCAGCGGGCTTGCGCACGATCTCCAGAGCAGTGCGCAGCATGTCACGGGCCCAGTCCACGAGCCGTCCTGAGAAGCCCTGGTGTCCACTACCGGGATGGTAGTAAGTGCGGCGCGCGACCCAACGCCATGGGCGCGCCGCACACAACCCGCGGTGCCCCGGTCCCTCGTTCGAGGGG
>NZ_JBEZDM010000062.1:0-41359 GCF_040648335.1 Nonomuraea sp. NPDC049158 | reverse complement strand
ACTCCCGCCTCGGCCAACTCAGCCCGATCGCCTACGAGATGATGGCAGATAGTCTGAGGCCTGCCGCCTGAAATCGGTGTTCGCGTTCATGGGGGAAGCCCCGTGTGGACATGCGAACTGATCGACCAGCCGTGGGTGCCAGAGCTACTGGGCGATGTTGCGGTGACGTGCGGCGCCGCGCTTCACCCGGGCCACGGCAAGGGTCCCTACCTTCGTAGCCAGATATGGCTGGACAGCGCCGACGACCCGCTGACTGAGCTTGTTCCGCGTGAGCTCACCAAGTCGACTGGCCCGCAGCAGTACCGACTGATGACCATCGAAGTGCGCAGCGGCGAAGACCTGCAATGCTTCGTCCCGAACCAGCGCCTGCTTGTCCGCCTCGAACTCGACCCAGAAGATGATCACATCCGTTTAGTGCTCATCGGTGCCGGGGTCGACCGAGCCCGGCCGTGGGTTGCGGAAGAAGATCAACTACCACCGATTGAAGCTGGTGGTTTGCTCTCGCGGTCCCGTCTGGGTGAGGGGAGGCCGGTAGCGTGTGGCTGGTTGATGGCAGCCCAGCCCGCGACGCCGCGTGTGGCGATGTTGCGGGCCGCGATGTGGTCGGCGTGCCCAGCGAGGCCGCACCGGGTGCAGACGAACCGGCCCCGCGCCGGCCGATTCGCCCTGCTGATGTGCCTGCATTCCGGACACGCCTGCGACGTATATGCAGGGTCGACCAGCAGGAAGGCGATCCCGGCTCGGGCGGCCTTGTAGCGGGTGAAGGCGATCTGCTGGGCGAAAGCCCAATTGTGCAGGGTGCGCCGCTGGAACCGATGAGCCCTTACCCGTCCACGGATACCCTGAAGATCCTCCAGGGCGACCCCACGGCCGGTGCGTTCGGCTTCACGCACCACAAACGTGCTGATTTGGTGGTTGAGGTCGGTCATCATCCGGTGCTCACGCCCGGACAGACGGCGCAGCACCCGCCGCGCCGCAGATGTGCCCTTCTTCTGCAACCGCCGACGTTGACGGTGCCGCCGCTCCCGCAGCCTGCGGACGTGGCCATTGCCACCGATCGGCCCGAGCAGGATGGGGCCGGGCAGTACCGCGCCGTCGGAGGTGACCGCCAGGTTCGCCACCCCTTGATCCACCCCCATAAAGCCGCTGACCGGCTCACGCACCGCCGGTCGGGGCAGAGTGACCGCGACCTGCAGCAGCCACACACCGCGCTGGCAGATCAGGTCGGCCTCCCCGAGCGGCAACGTGTCCACGGCTTTGAGGTCTTCCGGCCGGCCGGTGTAGGGCACGGTGACGCGGCCGGAGGGGGTCCACAGCGACACGGTCCGGGCGTCCCGGTTGAAGCTCATCAGCCGGGCGTCGTAAGGGACGGCGCCGCACGGGCGGAAGATGTGAGCGCGTTTCTTGCTGGCGCGCCGGTTGGCATACGCGCCCGCGACCCGGGCGATCGCCCGCACGGCTGCCTGCGCACCCAGCCCGGCCACCTGCCCGCGCACCTCGTAATAGGCCAGCCGATGCAACTCCACCACCGCGAAGACGCGATGCTGCCACGCCAGGCGAGAGATGACAGTAGCCGCCTGATTGCACAGCAGCACCGCCGCCGCCAGCGCGTCGGCCTGGGCCGGGGCGGGCGTGAGCCGCAGTTGCACGATCGAGGGCAGGCCGTTGCGTTTGGCGGCGGAGCGGCGGATCGCCATCGCGCACCTCCTGTCACAGAAACCTCACCCACCGCACACATTACCGAACGTGACCGAGTCTTTCCATACTGTTTTCGAAAGGAGGGGTGGCGCTTCCTCCCGACCCCGAAGGACCGGGTCTCCGCGCCACCATTCAGATGAACGAGTCCCGCCCACTTGGCAGACGGGGTTGCCGATGGTGCCGTACGACATGGCCAGAGCTGGTGTGCGTGCCGGGTTCGGCGGACGCTGGGCCTGCAGTTACCAGCGAGCCAATCAGGGTTGTCGCGATATCTAACCCATGGCCTTGTGCAGGAAGGAGCGCCGCGTCGCGTTCATAGGGCTCTCGAGCTGGTTCATCAGGGGACGCCCTTTACCCATTCGATGGGGATCGGTTGCGTCGCCATCGAAACCTCGCATGGGGCTGGCCAGCTCGCATGATTAACTCCGTACTCACATCACCGGCGATGAGCTGCCTTCGGAGAACCTGCCGCTCGCCGGCTGGAGTCGCCGAGGAGGCTCACCCTGCCCAGGCCGAGCGGCCGTCGTACCGCATCGAGATCATCAAGCCGCACAGCCGCAGCTGCGTCTGACGACCAAGGGGGCATGCGCGGCAAGCGCCTCGGAAATGTCGCCGAACAGCAGCTCGATGGCCTGCTCCGCCATGGCCCGCAGCGGCTGTTGCGTAACGGTCAGCGCCGGAGCGGTGTGGGCGCTCTCCGGCGTACCGTCGAGGCTGATCAGCGCCAGCCGGTCGGGGACCGCAAGCCCGCGGGCCCACGCCCCGGACAGGACCCCGATGGCGTGCTCGTCCGTGGCGGTGATCAAGGCGCGCGGCATGGCCCCTTTGGCGATGAGGTGGCGGGTCAAGGCGTCCGCGGCGCCGCGTGAGTAGTCGCAGCGCAGGAGTACGGCGTCCGGATCGCCGGACACGGCCGCGGCCCAGGCCTCGCGGCGCACTCCCACGGGTCCTTCGTCGGTGGGGCCGGACAGGAAGGCGAGGCTCCGGTGCCCGTGCCGGCGCAGGTGTCCGACGGCTTCGCGCACGGCGGCCTGGTTGTCGGCCGCCACCACCTGTCCGTGCCCGCCGGGGTGCCCGTGATGGACGTACACGGCCGGTACGCCTGCCGCCTCAGCCCGGGCCGCCACATCTCCCCCGCCGTCCGCGGCGACGATCACCAGCCCGTCGACCTGGGCGGCCAGGAAACGTTCGGTGAGATGCCGCTGGCGATCCGCTGAGTATCCGGCGTTGCCGACCAGCGTGAGGCGGTCGCGCTTCTCGAGCGCTTGCTCGATGTGTCTGGCCAGGGCGCCGAAGTAGGGATTGGACGCGTCGGCCAGCACCAGGCCGACCACGCCCGTCGTACGCGAGCGCAGTGCCCTGGCGATGCGGTTGGGCCGGTAGCGCAGCTCGGCCGCGGCCGCCAGGACGCGTTCGCGCGTCGCGGCGGCGACCGGACGCGGACCGTTGTTGATCACGTAGCTGACCACCGCCGTGGAGGTCCCCGCCCGGCGGGCGACATCGGCGAGCGTGATGGGCTTGTCTGCGCGTTTCGTCATAGCAGTTTACATTCTGCCATCTAATCGATTAGATAGCCGTGGTCTAACCGATTAGATGAAAGGTGAGCAGTGCCGGCCCTTCCCTTGATCATCGACACCGACACCGGGTCGGACGACGCGGTGGCGCTGTTGCTGGCCGCCGCCAGCGGTCTCGGCGACATCCGCGCCGTGACCACGGTGGCGGGCAACGTACCCCTGGCGACGGGGACCCGCAACGCGCTCTTTTCCCTGCAAGTGGCCGGGCGCGTCGACATCCCCGTCCATCCGGGATGCGAACGCCCGATGACACGTCCGCTGTCCACCGCCCAGCAGGTGCACGGCCAGGACGGGATGGGCGACATCTGCTTACCCGACCCGCTGCGGCTGGCCGAGGAGCGGCACGCCGTCGAGGTCCTGCTGTCCGCCCCGCGCGATCACCCCGGTGAGCTGACGCTGGTCACGCTCGGCCCGCTCACCAATCTCGCGGCCGCGCTGGTCCGCGACCGCGATCTGCTGACCCGCTACCGGCATGTGTACTGCATGGCCGGCGCCGCGGACCTGAGCGGCAACATCACGGCCACCGCCGAGTTCAACGCCTGGGCCGACCCCGAGGCGGCCCAGGTGGTGTTGCGGAGCGCCACGCCCGACAAGGTGACCTGGATCGGCTGGGACGTCTCCCGCCGGGACGCCGTCATGACGCCCGAGGACCAGTCCCGGCTGGAGCGAATCGGTACCCCGATGGCCACCTTCGCCCACCGCGTGAACCGTACTCTCGCCGACTGGGCCCGCGACGTCACCGGCCTGGCCGGCTATGACCTCCCTGACCCCATCGCCATGGCCGTGGCACTGCGGCCCGAACTGATCACCGAACGGGAGCGGGCCCATGTGGACATCGCCCTCGGCGACGAGACCCGCGGCCAGTTGATCATCGACCGCCGCCGCTCCGCCCCGCCGCCCAATCTGACGCTGGTCCGCCGGGTCAATGAAGCCGGCTTCAAGGACCTGCTGTTCACCACCTGCGCCGGAATCCACCAAAGCCGATATGACCTGAAAGAGCACCAATGATCGCCGCTCCCATACCGCGTCACGAACTGCACTGTCACCTCGACGGATCGGTACGCCCCGGCACGGTCGCCGACCTGGCACGCCACCAGGGCATCGCCTTGACCGCCCCCGTCGAGCGACTGGTCACGGCACCCGCCTCCTGCGGCAGCCTGACCCGCTTCCTCACCTACATCGACCTGCCGCTGCGAGTACTCCAGACCCCCGACGCCCTCCACCGGGCCGCCCGCGAGCTGGTCGAAGACTGGAGCGCCGACGGCGTGGTCTATGGCGAGGCGCGCTTCGCCCCGCAGTTGCACGGCCATCGCGGCATGACTCAGGACGAGGCGGTCCAAGCGGTCTCCGAGGGGCTGGCGGCGGGGCGGCAGGCCACCGGCGTACGCACCGGGCTGCTGCTGTGCTGCCTGCGGCACCAGACGCCCGAGGAGAGCCTCGCCGTCGCCGAGACGGCGCTGCGGCACCGCGACAAGGTGGCCGGACTCGATCTCGCGGGCGATGAGCGGCTCCACCCAGCTACCCCGCACCGGGCCGCCTTCGATCTAGCCCACGCGGCGGGACTCCCCTGCACGGTCCATGCCGGTGAAGCGGCGGGCGCCGACAGCATGTGGGAGGCGATCGACGTGCTCGGCGCGCGCCGGATCGGCCACGGCGTCAGGTGCGCCCGCGAGCACGCGCTCCGCGAGCGGCTGCGGCGCGACGGTATCGCCTTGGAGATGTGCCCGACCAGCAATGTACTGACCGGCGCGGTCTCCAGCCTCCAAGCGCATCCCGCGGCCCGGTTCCTGGCCGACGGGCTGGCCGTCACCATCAGCACCGACGCGCGCACCACCTCGGGGACCACCCTGTCCCAGGAGTTCGACCGGCTGCGCGCGGCGGCCGGATGGACGGCTGAGCAGGACAGGCTCGCGCAGGATCACGCGGCCGCCGCGGCCTTCGCCCCGTGATCGACGGTGCGGCTCAGGGCTTGGGATCACCGTTGACGAGGTCGATGAGTCCGAACGGTGCGCGGTCGCCGAGGCAGAGGTCCAGTATCTCGTGGGCGTCGGCGTAGAAGGCCTCGGTGCGCGGGAACAGCTCCTTCTCATAGGCGGTGAGTGCCGCTTCGATGTCGTCGGGGTGCGCGGCGATCGCCTTGGCGAGTTCGGCGCCGTCGAACATCGCCAGGTTCGCGCCGTCGCCTGACGGCGGCATCAGGTGCGCGGCATCGCCGAGGAGCGTCACCCCGGGCACGCGATTCCATCGGTGTCCGTCCGGGAGCGTGTGGATCATGCGCGCGACCGGAGCGGTCTCGCCGTCGGTGATCAGCGCGGTGAGTTCCGGTGCCCACCCGTCGAACTCGGCCGCGACCCGAGCGGTCACGGCGGCGGCATCAGTGAAGTCGAGGTCGGCGATCCACTCGGCGGGGCGGTTCAGCTCGACGTACGCGTGCAGGATGTTCCCCGCCTCGCGGTGCGCGATGATCCCCTTTCCCGGGGTCAGCGCGTACATCGCGCCGACACCGACCGCCTCGGCCGTCGCGGTGTGCCGCTCGTCGGCGTCGTAGAGGTAGGTGTCGATGAACGTCGTGCCGATGTACTCGGGCTCGGCGTCGGACAGCAGTGGGCGGATCTTCGACCAGGCGCCGTCGGCACCCACGAGCAGGCCGCTGGTCACGCTCGCGCCGTCGGCGAAGGTCAGCTCGTGCCGGCCATCGCCGAGGGGCCGGACACCGGTGACCTTGCGCCCCCACTTGACCGTCTGCTCGGGCAGGGAGTCGAGCAGGATCCGGCGCAGGTCGCCGCGGAGCACTTCGGGACGCCGCGCCTTGCCGTCGTCCGGGGCGTCGAACAGCAGCTTGCCGTGCTGGTCGAGCACGCGCAGCGCCTCAGCGCCTTCGTGGATGATCGCCCGGAACTCGTCGGTGAGGCCGGCATCGGCGAGCGCGCGCTGCCCGTCCTCCTCGTGGATGTCGAGCTGCCCGCCCTGCGTACGGGACTTCGCCGAGGGGTCGGCCTCGTAGACCGTCGCGGGGATGCCGTGGACGTGCAGGACCCGGGCGAGGGTCAAGCCGCCGAGGCCGGCGCCGACGATGGCGATCGGGTGGTGGCTGGTGTTCATGGGCTTCCTCGTTCCCGTGCGGGCGGAGCGCCGGGCGGCTGCCCGGACGCCTATATGGATCGGCGTTCCATAATTAATATGGAACGCCGATCCAGAATGTGTCAAAATGAGGTCATGCCACGGACACGCGGAAGAGCACCCACTGGGGGACGCGCCGGCGCCCTTTCGCGAGAGGTGATCGTCGACGCGGCCGTCGCGCTGCTGGACGAGCACGGCGAGCGGGGACTCACCTTCCGGCTGCTGGCCAAACAGCTGAACACCGGACCCGGCGCGCTCTACTGGCACATGACGAACAAGGACGAGCTCGTCGCCCTGGCCGCCGATCAGGTGCTCGGCCACGCCTTCGCCGCGGCCCCGCGCCTCGGGGTAGGCGCCGGCACCGAGCTGCGCGCGCTCGCCATCGCCGTCTTCGATGCCCTCGATCGGCACCCGTGGGCAGCCTCCCACGTCACCGCGCCGGCCACGCTGGCGAACGCACTGCGCCTGCTCGACCGCATCGGCACCCTTGTCGCACGGACCGGCCTGCCCGCCGAACGGCATTTCGCGGTCGCCACCGCGATCTCCTACTACATCACCGGCGTCAGCGCCCAGATCATCACCCCATGCGCCACCCTCGACGCGGCCACCAGCCGCGACGCCTACCTCGCGCAGACCGCCGAACGCTGGGCGGAACTCGACCCCGCCGACTACCCCTTCCTAGCGCGTACCACCGCGGACCTGCGCGAGCACGACGACCGCGACCAGTTCATCACCGGTCTCGACCTGCTTCTGGACGGCCTGAACACGACCGCGGACCCGCCCCCGCCCGCGTGATGCCGCGCTTCAGGCGGTGCGGAGTCGATCGTTCGGCCGTCCATGGCACCTCCTCCCCCGGCATATGCGATCTTGACGGCTCTTGGTACGTTTCCTACAGGTGCGCCGGGAAGTCTGGTCGGCAGGTCCTTGTCCCGTTGACCCCGAAGTTCCGTTGATCGCGAAGGATGTGCCCAGTGCGCGCCCACGACCTGCTTGCCGCCTTTCCCGTGGTCGGTCTCGACTCTCCTGTGGTCGATGCGGCCAGGATGCTCGCCGAGCAGGATCTGCCCGGCATCATCGTGGTGGATGACGACGGCGCGCCGTTCACCATCCTGCCCGGCACCCAGGTGCTGCGGCTGGCCGTGCCCCGCTATTGCCAGGACGATCCGGCGCTGGCCCGGGTGGTGGACGAGGCGCACGCCGACGCCTTCCTGAACGCGCTGAAGGGCCGCACCATACGCGAGGTCCTGCCACGGGACCGGCGCGAGTTGCCGGTCACCGACCCCGATGCCACCGTCCTGGAACTGGCCGCGTTGATGGCCCGCACCCACAGCCCGCTGGTCGCGATCGTCGCCGGTGGGCGTCTGCTGGGCGCGGTGACGCTGCAGGCGCTGCTGGACCGGGTGCTCGGGGCGTGAATGTGCTGGCTTGGGTGAGCGTGGCGGTGTTCCTGGCCGCGTACACATTGATCGCCACCGAGAAGGTCCACCGGGTCGCCGCCGCGCTCGGCGGCGCCGGGATCATGCTGGCCATCCACGCCACCGGCGCGAAGGCGGCGTTCTTCTCCGAGCACACCGGGATCGACTGGAACGTCATCTTCCTGCTGCTCGGCATGATGGTCATCGTCGGCGTACTGAAGGAGACGGGTGTCTTCGAGTACCTGGCGATCTGGGCCGCCAAGCGCGCTCGCGGGCGGCCGTTCCGGCTGATGGTGCAGTTGGTGCTGATCACCGCCGGCGTCTCGGCGCTGCTCGACAACGTGACCACGGTGCTGCTGATCGCGCCGGTGACCTTCCTGGTGTGCGAGCGGCTCGCCGTCAACCCGGCGCCGTTCCTGATCGCCGAGGCGATGGCCTCCAACATCGGCGGTACGGCCACCCTGGTCGGCGACCCGCCGAACATCATCATCGCCAGCCGCGGTGGCCTGAGCTTCAACGACTTCCTCCTGCACATGGCACCGATGGTCATCGTGCTGATGGCGGTGTTCGTCGGGCTGTGCTGGCTGATGTTCGGCCGCTCGTTCCGCTACGACCCCGAACGCGCCAGTGAGATCATGGCGCTGGACGAGCGGGAGGCGATCGCCGACCGCAGGCTGCTGTGGCAGTCGCTGGCCGTGCTGGCGCTGGTGATGGCGGCGTTCGTGCTGCACCCGGTGCTGCACTACGAGCCGTCCGTGGTCGCGTTGCTCGGCGCGGGCGTGCTGGTGGCCGCGACGAAGGTGACCACCGAGCAGGCCATCGCCGAGGTGGAGTGGCCCACGCTGGTGTTCTTCGCCGGGCTGTTCGTCATGGTCGGCGCGCTGGTCGAGACCGGCGTCATCGGCCGGCTGTCCCAGGCCGCCGCCGCGGCGACCGGCGGGCAGCTGGAACTGGCCACCATGGGCATCCTGGGCGCCTCGGCCGTGCTGTCGGCCATCGTGGACAACATCCCCTACGTGGCGACGATGAGCCCGATCGTGTCCGACCTCGTGCAGGCGGCCGGTGGCGGCGGGCCCGGACGGGTGCTGTGGTGGGCGCTGGCCTTCGGCGCCGACCTGGGCGGCAACGCCACCGCCGTCGGCGCCGCCGCCAACGTGGTCGTGCTCGGCATCGCCGCCCGTAACGGCACTCCCATCAGCTTCTGGCAGTTCACCAAGTACGGCCTGATCGTCACCGCGGTCACCGTCACGCTGGTCGCGCCCTACCTGTGGCTGCGCTACCTCATGTGACAAGTCCGGAAGCATCACTGTTCGGGATGAACCGAGAGGGATACGCTGGCACCAGGTGAGCCGGGAAGTCTGGTCGGCACGTCCACTCCGTATCGAGTGAAGGATGTGCCCGTGTGCCCCCGAAACCCGTACCCCCACGACTTGCTTCGCTCCCGGACATGAGCACGCGTCCGCTCCCGAGCGCGGCGACGCCGGTCATCGAGATCGCTCACCTCAGCAAGCGCTATCGCGACGTGACGGCCGTCGACGACGTCACCCTGCGCGTGGAGCAGGGGCAGATCTACGCCCTGCTCGGTCTCAACGGCGCCGGCAAGACCACCCTGATCCGCATGCTGCTCGGCATGATCGCACCCACCGCCGGGACGGTACGCGTCCTGGGCGCCGACGTCTCGGCCGGCGACCGCTCCGCCTGGGCCGAGGTGGGCTACCTGGTAGAGGAGGCCGCCGCCTACCCCGAGCTGACCGTGCGCGAGAACCTCGAGGTGGTCCGCCGGCTGCGCCGACTGCCCGGCAGCGCCGAGGACATCATCGAACGGCTGGCGCTCGGCCCCTACGCCGACCGCCGCGCCCGCGCCCTGTCGCTCGGCAACCTGCAGCGCCTGGCCCTGGCCAAGGCCCTCCTCCACGCCCCCGCCCTGCTCATCCTCGACGAGCCCGTCAACGGCCTGGACCCGGCCGGCGTCGCCGAGATCCGCGCCCTGCTCACCGACCTGGCCCACCAGCACGGCACCACCGTGTTCCTGTCCAGCCACCTGCTGGCCGAGGTCGCCCGCCTGGCCACCCGCATCGGCATCCTGCACCACGGCCACCTGATCGGCGAACACGACGCCGACCACCTGGACCGGCACCGCCGCCGCCACCTGCGCCTGTCCACCCGCGACGACGACGCCGCCTGCGCGGTGCTCCGCGCGGGCGGCTACCGTCCCGAGGTTGGGCCGGCCGGCCTGCTGCTCACCGATCCCCGCGCCCTGGCTCAGCCGGAGCAGGTGGCCACCGTCCTGGTCCACGGCGGAGTGCCGCCCGCCGACCTCCACCTGGAGGAAGAAGACCTGGAGACCTTCTTCCTGCGTACGGTCGGGCCCGGCGCCCAGGCCGCACCGGGAACCGTGACGAGCGCCGAAGCGGGGCCCGAGACGAGTGCCGGATCGGGCGCCGAGACGGGCGCCGGATCGGGGGCCGAGCATGCGTGAGGCGCTGTGGGCCGAACTGCTGAAGGTGCGGCGAAGCCGCCTGCCCTGGATCACCGCGCTGGCCTTCACCATCGCCGCGCTGGTGTGCGGGATGTTCATGTTCATCCTGGCCGACCCCGCCCGCGCCCGGGCGTTCGGCCTGCTCGGCGGCAAGGCCCAGCTGTCCGGCGCCAGCGCCGACTGGCCCGGCTATCTCGCCCTGCTCGCCCAGGCCGTCGCGGTGGGCGGCCTGGGCATCTACGGGCTGATCGCCGTGTGGCTGTTCGGCCGCGAGTTCAGCGACCACACCGCCACCGACCTGCTGGCCCTGCCCACCTCCCGCACCGCCATCGTGGCCGCCAAGTTCGTCATAGCCGCGCTCTGGGCGCTGCTGCTGGCCCTGCTGCTCGCCGGGCTCGGTCTGCTGATCGGCACCTTGCTCGCCCTGCCCGGCTGGTCGGCGCCGGTCGTGGGCGAAGGCGTCGCACGCATCGTGGCCGCGGCCGCGCTGGGCGCGCTGACCACCGCTCCGCTGGCCTTGGCCGCCAGCGTCGGCCGTGGCTATCTGGCCGCCGTCGGCGTCCTGTTCGGCCTCATCTTCGCCGCCCAGGTCGTCGCCGCGCTCGGCTACGGCGCCGTCTTCCCCTGGTCGGTGCCCGGCCTGTACGCCGGCATCGCCGGTCCCGACCAGGACCCGCCTGGCCTGGCCGGGCTGCTGCTCGTCGCGGCCACCGGCGCGGCCGGAGTCGTCACGACCGCCCGCTGGTGGAACCACGCCGACCACACCCGATGACGGGCACGCCGCCTATGGAAGGGAAGAGCGCCGCACGCACACGCTGACCAGCGGTCGGGCCTCCCGCACCCACTGACCAGCGGTCGGCGAGATGCCACAGAGCTGGCCAGCAATCGGCAGGATGCCGCAGTCTCTCAGCGAGACTCAGGACGCCGAGCCGCGCTCGGCCAGGCCGGTCAGCCGGCAGAGCACCGTGAACCCGTCCTCGGTGCCGGGCCAATGGCGGCGCACCGCCTGCAGCCCGGCGCGGCGGACCACCGAGCGCAGCACCGCGGTGACGATGATCGCGTCGTCGGCGTAGCCCAGGACCGGGATGAAGTCGGGCACAAGGTCGAGAGGCATGGCCAGGTAGGCCAGCAGCAGCCCTAGACGTACCCGCACCCCGCGTGGCAGCTCGCGGTCGGCGGCCAGGCGGCGCACCAGCCGCAGCACGTCGGGCAACAGCCGCAACGCCTCGCGCAGCAGCCCGCCGCGCGGCCGGAGGACTGCCAGCGCCGCGATCAGCGCCAGCCAGGTGACCAGCAGCGCGACGGCGATCCCGATCAGCAGATCCCATCCCCACCAGCCGGTCATCCCCGCTCCCCCGTTCCGTGCTCCGCCACGGTGAGACCGCTCTCGGTGGCCGGTGCCGTAACAAGTGAGAGCAACGATAGCTTCCCGCTGAAAGCCGCCACCACGGGGATCCGCCGGGTCACAGACCGATCAGCGACAGCACGCCAGACTCAGCCCGTCACAGCATGGGCCAGCGCGAACCCGCACACGCCCGCGCCCAGGCCGCCGGCCACGCTGGCCAGCACATTGGCCCAGGCGACGAAGCCGGCGCCGTCCTGGACCAGCCGCAGGGTCTCATAGCTGAAGGTGGAGTAGGTGGTCAGCGCCCCGCAGAACCCGGCGCCGGCGAAGGCCATCACCGCGCCGTCGGCGGGCAGCCCGGCCAGGAGGCCCAGCAGCGCCGAGCCGGCCAGGTTGACGGCGAAGGTGCCCCACGGGAACAGGGAATCGTGGCGCGCCTGGACGAGCCGGTCGGCCAGGTAGCGCAGCGGCGCGCCGATCGCCCCGCCGAGCACCACCAGCGCCACGGTCAGCGGGCCGGTCATCGGGGCTGCCCGCTGCTGGGGCGGCCGACGTAGCGGATCACCTCTACCTCGTCCACGACGGCCAGCCCCTCAGAGATCAGCTCGTCCAGCTGCGGCAGGAAGGCCCGGATCCGTTCGGCGGCATCGACGATGACGATCGACACCGGCAGGTCCTCCGACAGGGACAGAATGCGCGTGGTGTGGATGTGGTTGGAGGCACCGTAGCCCTCTATGCCGCGAAAAACGCTCGCGCCGGCCAGCCCGGCCGCGTGCGCGCGGTGGACTATCTCGCGATAAAGCGGCTTGTGGTGCCAGGTGTCGGTGTCGCCGACGTAGATGGTCAGCCGTAGCGCCGCTCCGGCCAGTTTCACGCTCGCCTGCTCTCTCGGACGTACCGGCGGGCCGCCGCACGCGCCGCCGCGCTGCCGGCCCACACCGCGGTCAGGGCCAGCACGGGGGTCAGCGCCAGGTACGCCAGCGCCGTGCGAGCCGCGTCGCCCGCCAGCAACTGGTTGATCTCCAGGATGTACGTGGAGAAGGTGGTGAACCCGCCCAGCACGCCGACGCCCAGCAGCGGACGCACCCATCCGGGCGCGGACCAGACCTCGGTGATGGCCACCATGAGCACCCCGATCAGCAGACAGCCGACGGTGTTGATGGCCAGTGTCGTCCACGGAAAGGCCCCGGCCTGGCGCGGAAAGGCCACGCCCAGGCCGTAGCGGGCCAGCGCACCCGCCGCGCCACCGAGCGCGATCACCCCCAGCGTCGCCCACGGAGCCCGGCGCAGCTCGGCACGCTGGGCGGGCACACGCAGGTCGACGTCGGCGTCCACGGGTCGCTTCGCTTCGGGACGAGACATGAAGATCCTCCTACCAGCAGCACAGAACAACCTCTGGTAGGGACCGTTGGCGGCTGGGTGCCACGGTTGCCCGCCACCGGATCGGCGGCGAGGCGGTGGGCCCCACCACCGCGACCTCCTCCACGGAGGTTCCCCTCGACTATACCGATCGGCCCCAACAGGACCTGGCAGCGACCTCGGCCCGCCCCGCATCAGCGGTTCCGGGCTTGGGCGGGTTCCGGATGGGATCAATGCACTGTTCTTGCTCGTCCCGAGCGGCGTTCACACGGCGTTCAGTGGGCTCTTCGAGGCTTGCGGGTCGGCACCCTATCTGCACCACGAAAGGCTTCATCGTGAGGAACAACAAGGACGAACAGGCCGAGTCGGCCGGGCTTTCCCGGCGGCGGCTGGTCAAGTACGCCGGTGTCGGCGCGACGCTGGCCGCCGCGGCTCCCCTGGTGGGCGGCACCGCCGCGCAGGCCGACGACGAGCGCTCCTTCGGCAACGGCGCCGGCAATGGCCGAATGTGGCGTGCGGGCGATCACCACGTCCACTCGGAGTACAGCGGTGAGTTCGACACCAAGACCAATCCGCCGACCTTCCACAAGGGCGCCGACGCGGTCTACCCGATCGTCACCAACGCGATCATGGCCAAGTACTTCGGGTTGACCTGGGCGATGTGCACCGACCACGGCGGCCCGACGCATTCCAAGGTGAACCTGGAGCAGGCTTATCCCGACCTGCTGCGCTCGCGTGTGCTCGTACCCGAGGTCCTGCAGTTCTGGGGCATGGAGTTCGACGCGCCGGCGCTGGACCACCACACGTTGATGATCCCGCACCACGCCGACGAGGCGCGGCAGTTGTTCGAGTTGGAGAGCCGCTTCGCCAAGCACGACGCCTTCCCGGCCGACGCGGGCCGCGACACCGAGGCCAAGATGGTGGAGTTCCTCAAGGCCGCCCGCGGCATGGGGCAGAAGCCGCTGGTGATCGCGCACCACGCGGCGCGCTCGGCGACCGGGCTGGGGGTGTGGGGTCAGGACACCCCGCGTGAGTTCCGCAACGGCAACAACGTCGCCCCCGACGTGTACGTGGGATTCGAGGGCGCCCCCGGGCACCAGGCGGGCCCCCTGAACGGTGGCGCGCGCGGCGGGTATGGCAACCACCCCACCTACGGCGGCTTCGACCAGATGACCGCGCGGGTCGGCGGCCTGTGGGACTCGCTGCTGGGCGAGGGCCGGCACTGGTGGATCACGGCCACCTCCGACTCGCACGTGCACTGGACCCGCGGCGGTTCGGACTTCTGGCCGGGCGAGTACAGCAAGACGTACGTGATGGCGCGCCAGGACTACGGCGACATCATGGACGCCCTGCGCAACGGCCGCATCTTCGTCGCCACCGGGGACCTGGTCACCGCTCTCGACGTCACCGCCGGCAACCAGGGCCGCCAGGCCACCGTGGGCGAGACGCTGGTGGTCAACCGGCGTACCCGCACCGACGTCGAGGTCGAGATCCGGTTCCGGCCGCTGGAGGGCAAGAACGGCAACGGCGAGCGCCCCGAGGTGCGGCGCGTCGACCTCATCACCGGGCAGGTGAGTGGCGTGAGCGCCAACCTGGACGCCGACACCAACCCCACCACGAAGGTCGTGGCGCGCTTCGGCCCGGGCGACTGGCGCCGGCAGGGCCGGGACTATGTCATCCGGCACACGCTGCGCGACGTGCAGACCGACAGCTACCTGCGGGTACGCGGCACCAGCACCGACGAGATGGAGCCGGCGGCCGACGGCAAGGAGAGCCCGTGGCAGGACCTGTGGTTCTACTCCAACCCTGTCTTCATCCGCGTCCGCTAACCCGCTAGCCCGCTGACCTGGGGCGGTCCCGCACACGACGCGGGACCGCCCTCTCTCCGCGCAAAGCGTCGGCCGGCGGCTGCGAAGCGGCGGACTTCGCCGTGGGCGATGAACTCGCGAGCACGCCGGGCGCGACCGTACACCTCCAACCTGCGCTCCATCCCGCCGCGAGTGGCACCCGCCACCAGCCGTGCGCGCCTCACACCACCGACGTCTGGCCTCCTTGATGTGTTGACGCGAACGGGAGGAAAGGATACGTTCCGGTAGATTTCACGGTTGTCCAAGGGAAATCCGGTGAGATGCCGGTGCGGACGCGCCACTGTATCCGGGACGTAGATCCCGGGAGCCAGGTCGCTTGGACCTCCGTGACCTCATTTGTTGGGACGCGTCATCCCTGAGGAGGCACTGATGAGTGGTCTGTCCGCTCCTACCGTCATTCCGTTCCCCCGTCTGCGGCTGTGGTTGCTGGCCGTGCCGGTACTGCTGCTGATCGCCTACCTGGTGCTGATGGACAACGGAGCCATCTCGCAGACAGGTGCGTACCTGCACGAACTCATGCACGACGGGCGTCACCTGCTCGGCGTGCCCTGCCACTAGACCTCGGCATGGTACGCACCCTGCTGGTCAGGGGCCTGCTTCTGGGCCTGCTGGCCGGATTGATCGCGGGCGGCTTCGCCTTCGCCTTCGGGGAACCGCAGGTGGACAGTGCTATCGCGCTGGAACAGGCGCACGCCGCGCAGGAACCTGGCCATGACCACGGCGAGGAGGAACTGGTCAGCAGGCCAGGCCAGAAGGCCGGGCTCTTCCTCGCCACCGGCCTGTACGGGCTGGCCGTGGGAGGGGTCTTCGCCCTGGTGTACGCGGGTCTGCGGGGCCGGGTCGGCCCACGGTCGGAGGGCGGGCTGGCGCTCGCCGCCGCCGGGTCGGCGTTCGGGGCGGCGATCCTCGTACCATTCGTGAAATATCCGGCTAATCCACCGGCTGTGGGAGACCCGGAAACGATCAACAGCCGGACCGCCCTCTATGTCGTGATGATCCTTGTCGGCCTGGCCGCGATCGCGATCGCGGTGGCCACCGCGCGGCGGGTGACCGCCGGGCCATGGGCGCGGTGGGTCGCGGCGGGGGTGGCGTTCCTGGTCCCGGTGGTCGCCGCGTGGCTGCTGCTGCCGACCGTGGACGAGGTGCCCGAGGGCTTCCCCGCCACGTTGCTGTGGCAGTTCAGGCTCGTGTCGCTGGGGACGCAGCTCGTTTTCTGGACGGCCTTCGGCGTGCTGTTCGGGTGGGTGAGCGACCGGGCGGCGCGGCGGGCGGCGGCCGTACCCGCGACCGCCGCCTCGCCGGGCTGAGCCGGCGTGCTGTTCGTCCGGCACGCCAGCACGCCGGGGATGCGGACCGCCTGCTTTCCCGTGGCCGATGAGAACGCCGACCCGGCCAGCCTGGCCAGAGCACACGACTTGGCCGGCGCACACGGCTTGGCCTCGGTTGCCGTCGACCCGGTGGTGACGGGCTCGGTGGTGACAGGCTCTATGACGACCGGCTCGATGGCAACCGGGTCGGTGGCGACCGGCTCAGCGGTGGCCGGCTCAGCGACGTGGGTTGCTCCCAGTGCTGCGGCGCGGCAGACCGCTGCCGCGCTCGGCCGGGAAGCGTGCGTGGTCGCCGCGCTCGCGGAGGCGGATCACGGCCGGTGGCGCGGCCTGCCGTACGGGCGGGTCGCGCAGGAGGAGCCGGACGCGCTGGCGAGCTGGCTGGCGGATCCGGACGCGGCACCGCATGGCGGGGAGAGCCTGACCATGCTCGCGGCGCGGGTGGCGGACTGGCTCGACTCAGTACGCGGGGAGCCCGAGGCGGTCGTCGTCTGCGACGCGGGCGCCATCCGGGCGGCGCTCGGCCACGCGCTGGGACTGGACCCGCCGCGCGCCGCCCGTTTCGATCTCGCGCCGCTGTCCATCACCGAGCTGACCGTCACGCGAGGCGGCTGGCGGGTCGCCCACGTCAACCGGAAGATCCTGTCTTGAACGTACGGAAGGTCCTGTCTTGATCGTCTCGTATCCGTTCAGCGCCGTCGTCGGGCTCGACGACCTGAAACTGGCGCTGGTGCTCAACGCCGTCTCACCACGGGTGGGCGGTGTGCTGGTACGGGGTGAGAAGGGCACCGCCAAGTCCACCATCGTGCGCGCGCTGGCCGCCCAGTTGCCCCCGGTGAACGTGGTGCCAGGCTGCCGGTTCGCCTGCGACCCGGCAGCGCCCGATGCCGAGTGCCCGGACGGCCCGCACGAACCGGACGCCCAAGGTCTGGGCCGCCCGGCCGCGTTGGTGGAGCTGCCGGTGGGCGCCTCGGAGGACCGCCTGGCCGGCTCGCTCGACGTGGAGCGGGCGCTGACGGAGGGGGTGAAGGCGTTCGAGCCGGGCCTGCTGGCGGCCGCGCACCGCGGCGTCCTGTACGTGGACGAGGTGAACCTGCTGCACGACCACCTGGTGGACCTGCTGCTGGACGCGGCGGCCCTGGGCACCTGCTACGTCGAGCGAGAGTCGGTCTCGGTCCGGCACGCCGCCCGGTTCCTGCTGGTCGGGACCATGAACCCGGAGGAGGGCGAGCTGCGGCCGCAGTTGCTCGACAGGTTCGGCCTGACGGTGGAGGTGAAGGCGTCCCGGAATCCGGTGGAGCGCGCCGAGGTGGTACGACGCCGGCTGGCCTTCGACGCGGACGCCGAGACGTTCGCGGCCCGGTGGGCGGCTGAGGAATCGGCGCTGGCGGCCAGGATCGCCCAGGCCCGTGGCCGGGTTTCCGGCGTGCGACTGCCCGACGCACGGCTGCGGCAGATCGCGACGGTGTGCGCGGCGTTCGAGGTGGACGGGTTGCGGGCCGACCTGGTCACGGCGAACGCCGCCATCGCCCACGCCGCCTGGCATGGGCGCGAGAGGGTGACGACCGAGGATGTACGGGCGGCGGCTCGCCTCTCGCTGCCGCATCGGCGGCGGCGCGACCCGTTCGATGCGCCAGGGCTGGACGAGTCGCTGCTCGACGAGCTGCTGAAGAGCACGTCGGAGGATGACGATCCGGACAATCCCAGTGGCGGGGGTCCTGACGCCTCCGGACCTCCTGACGCCTCCGGGCCTGCTGATGCCTCCGGGCCTGCTGATGCCTCCGGGCCTGCTGATGCCTCCGGGCCTGCTGATGCCTCCGGGCCTGGGGAGGACGGCGGCCCGGCGAGCGCCTCGCCACCGGCGGGTGACGGTGACTGGATGCCGGATGGCAAGAGATCGGCGAAGCAGCCGGCCGATGCCGGGCAGTCGCCGGACGCCGGGAGCGCCTACGGGCAGGAGCCGCCGGGCCGGGTGGCCGGATTGGCGGCGCCGTACCGGGTGCCGTTGCTTCAGGTGCCCGGGATCGGTGAGGGCGTGGCGGGGCGGCGCTCACGCTCGCGTACCACGCGCGGCCGGGCCACCGCCTCGCGCCGCCCCGACGCGCGGGTCCGCGACCTCCACGTGCTGGCGACGATGCTGGCGGCGGCGCCCCACCAGGTGACGCGCGGGCGTACCGGTCCCGGCCTGGTGCTGCGCCAGGACGACCTTCGCGAGGTGGTACGCGAGGGCAGGGAGGGCAACCTCGTGCTGTTCGTGGTGGACGCCAGCGGCTCGATGGCGGCTCGCCGGCGGATGAGCGCCGTCAAGACGGCGGTGCTCAGCCTGCTGCTCGACGCCTACCAGCGGCGCGACAAGGTCGGCCTGGTCACCTTCCGTGGCGCGGGCGCCGTACTGGCGCTGCCGCCGACCTCGTCGGTGGAGGCGGGCGCGGCCCGGCTGCGCTCGCTGCCGACCGGCGGCCGTACGCCGTTGGCGGCGGGGCTGGTGCGGGCGGCGGAGGTGCTGCGCGTGGAGCGGCTGCGCGACCCGGCGCGGCGGCCGCTGCTGGTGCTGGTGACCGACGGGCGGGTGACGGCGGGCGGCGATGTGGAGCGGGCCGCCGCCCTGCTGGACGGCACGGCGAGCGTGGTCGTGGACTGCGAGAGCGGCCCGGTGCGGTTGGGCCTGGCGGTCCGGCTGGCGTCGCGCCTGCGGGCGCGCCTGGTCTCGCTCGACGCGCTCTCCGATCTGAGTTCGGTCGTACGCGATCACCGGGCCGTACATGACCAGCGGAATCCGGGGTCGGCCGTACGCGATCATCGAAAGGCGGTCTGATCATGCCGCAGGGGAAGCCCGCCACCGTGCCCGACGACGGTCTCACGACCCGGCAGCGCCGGACGAGGCCGCTGCTGATCGTGCACACCGGGCCGGGCAAGGGGAAGTCGACGGCCGCGTTCGGGATGGCGTTGCGCGCCTGGAACCAGGGGTGGCCGATCGGGGTGTTCCAGTTCGTGAAGTCGGCCAAGTGGCGCATCGGCGAGGAACGGGCGCTCAAGGTGCTCGGCGACACGGCCGAGGGCGGCTCGGTGACCTGGCACAAGATGGGCGAGGGCTGGTCGTGGATCCAGCGTCCCGGCACCGAGGAGGATCACGCGGCCGACGCCCGTGAGGGCTGGGCGCAGATCAAACGCGACCTGGCGGCCGAGACGTACCGGTTCTACGTGCTGGACGAGTTCACCTACCCGCTGAAGTGGGGGTGGCTCGATCTGGACGACGTGCTGGAGACGCTCGCCGGGCGGCCGGGCAAGCAGCACCTGGTGATCACCGGCAGGGACGCGCCCGAGCGGCTGGTCGAACTCGCCGATCTGGTGACGGAGATGGGCAAGGTACGTCATCCCATGGACGCCGGGCAGAAGGGTCAGAAAGGCATCGAGTGGTAGTGCCCCGGCTGGTGATCGCCGCGCCTTCGTCGGGCAGCGGCAAGACGACTGTGGCCACCGGGCTGATGGCGGCGCTGCGGGCGCGCGGGCTGGAGGTCTCGCCGCACAAGGTGGGGCCCGACTACATCGATCCGGGCTATCACGCGCTGGCGGCCGGGCGTCCCGGGCGCAACCTGGATCCGTGGCTGGTGGGTGAGGAGCGGGTGGCGCCGCTGTTCCTGCACGGTGCGGCCGGATGTGACGTGGCGGTGGTCGAGGGCGTGATGGGGCTGTTCGACGGCAAGGGTGACAGCGACTTCGCCTCCACCGCGCATGTCGCCCGGCTGCTGGACGCGCCGGTGGTGCTGGTCGTGGACGCGGCCCGGCAGAGCCGGTCGGTGGCGGCCGTGGTGCACGGGTTCGCCACGTTCGACCCGCGCGTACGGGTGGGCGGGGTGGTGCTCAACCGGGTGGCCTCGGACCGGCACGAGGAGCTGTGCCGGGCCGCTCTGGGCGCGGCGGGCATGCCGGTGCTCGGCGCGATCCGCCGCGACGACGCCGTCTCCACACCCTCCCGCCATCTGGGTCTGGTGCCCGCCGCCGAACGTGAGGCCGAGGCGGTACGGGCCGTGGAACGGCTCGGCGCCCTGGTGGCACGCTCCTGCGACCTGGACGGTCTGATGCGGCTGGCGACGGCGGCGGCCTCGCTCGTCGGCCCGGTATGGGACCCGGCGAAGGAGAGCGCGCGCGTCGAGGAGAGAGCGCGCGTCGGAGAAGGCGTCGTCGTGGCGGTGGCGGGCGGGGCGGCCTTCACCTTCGGGTATGCCGAGCACGTCGAGCTGCTGCGGGCGGCCGGCGCGGACGTGGCGGCCTTCGACCCGTTGCGCGACGAGAAGCTGCCGGACGGCACCGCCGCCGTGGTGCTCGGCGGCGGCTTCCCCGAGGTGTACGCCGCCGAGCTGGCCGCCAACGAGCCACTGCGTGACCAGGTGGCGTCCTTCGGCGGGCCGATCGCCGCCGAGTGCGCGGGGCTGCTCTACCTGTGCGAGGAGCTGGACGGGCGGCGCATGTGCGGGCGGGTGCCGGGCCGGGCGCGGATGACCGGCAGGCTCACGCTCGGCTACCGGGACGCCGTGGCCCTGAAGGATTCGCCCCTGACCAGGGCGGGCGAGCGCTTCCACGGGCACGAGTTCCACCGGACCACGGTCGAGCACGCGGGCGAGCCGCTGTTCCGGAGCCGGGGCGGCGGGACGGACGGACACGGCGGCCCGCTGGTCACCGCGTCCTACCTGCACCTTCACTGGGCCGGATCGCCGGCCCTCGCTCACCGGCTCGTGTCGTCCTCCAGATCGCCCTCGGTCTTGAGATAGACCTCCTGCAGACCGCGCAGGATCTCCGGGTCCGGGTGCTCCCACATGCGCCGCTCGGCGGCCTCCAGGAGCCGTTCGGCGATGCCGTGCAGCGCCCACGGGTTCGACCGGGCCATGAACTCCTGGTTCTCCGGGTCCAGCACGTACGTCTCGGCGAGCTTGTCGTACATCCAGTCCGCCACCACGCCCGTCGTGGCGTCGTAGCCGAACAGGTAGTCCACGGTCGCGGCCAGCTCGAAGGCGCCCTTGTAGCCGTGCCGCCGCATCGCCGCCAGCCAGCGCGGGTTGACCACCCTGGCGCGGAAGATCCGTGAGGTCTCCTCCGACAGGGTGCGGGTGCGCACGGCGTCGGGTCGGGTGCTGTCGCCGACGTACGCGGCCGGGGCCCGGCCGGTGAGCGCGCGGACCGTGGCGATCATGCCGCCGTGGTACTGGAAGTAGTCGTCGGAGTCGGCGATGTCGTGCTCGCGCGTGTCGACGTTCTTGGCGGCCACGGCGATCCTGCGGTAGGCGTCCTCCATCTGCGGTCGCGCGGCCACGCCGTCGAGGTCGCGGCCGTAGGCGTAGCCGCCCCAGACCGCGTACACCTCGGCCAGGTCGGCGTCGTCGCGCCAGTTGCGGCTGTCGATCAGCGGCAGCAGCCCGGCCCCGTAGGCGCCCGGCGCGGAGCCGAAGATCCGCATCGTGGCGTGGCGCTCCTCGCCGCCGGTCGCGGTCACATGGGCGCGTACGTAGTTGTGCTCGGGCGGCTCCTCCAGCCCGGCGGCCAGCCGTACGGCGTCGTCCAGCATGGCCACCACGTGCGGGAACGCGTCGCGGAAGAAGCCGCTGATGCGGACGGTCACGTCGACGCGCGGCCGGCCCAGCTCGGCGAGCGGGATCGGCTCCAGGTCCGTGACCCGGCGGGACGCCTCATCCCATGCGGGACGGATGCCGAGCAGGGCCAGCACCTCGGCCACGTCGTCGCCGGCCGTACGCATGGCGCTGGTGCCCCAGACGGACAGTCCTACTGAGCGGGGCCAGTCGCCGGTGTCGGCGCGGTAGCGCTCCAGCAGCGATTCGGCCATCGCCTGGCCGGTCTCCCAGGCCAGGCGGCTGGGCACCGCGCGGGGATCGACGGAGTAGAAGTTGCGGCCGGTCGGCAGCACGTTGATCAGGCCGCGCAGCGGTGAGCCACTCGGCCCGGCGGGCACGTAGCCGCCGTCCAGGGCGTGCAGGACGTGGTCGAGCTCGTCGGTCGTCCGGGCCAGACGCGGGACCACCTCGGCGGCGGCGAACGCGAGCACCCGCGTGACGAGCTCGCGCCGATCGGCGGGCAGCGCGAGGGCGACCTTCTCCGCGACCTTCTCCGCAGCTTCCTGGGCGAGCTTCTCCGCAGCTTCCCGCGCCACCTCCTCGGCCGCCTCCGGCGCCCAGCCTCGCTCCTCCATCGCCGCCACCAGGGCGCGGGCGGTCGTCTCGGCCCGGTCCACGTCGGCCAGCCCCGCCGTACCGTCCTCGGCCAGGCCGAGTGCCTCACGTAAGCCGGGCAGCGTCTCGCGGCCCGACCACATCTGTCTGGCGCGCAGCATGGCCAGCACCAGGTCCACCCTGACCTGCCCGGTCGGCGCCTGGCCGAGCACGTGGAGGCCGTCGCGGATCTGCGCGTCCTTCACCTCGCAGAGCCAGCCGTCCACGTGCAGGATGAAGTCGTCGAACTCGGTGTCGTGCGGCCGATCCGCCAGCCCGAGGTCGTGGTCGAGCCGGGCGGCCTGGATCAGTGTCCAGATCTGGGCGCGGATCGCGGGGAGCTTGGCCGGGTCCATGGCGGCGATGGTGGCGTGCTCGTCCAGGAGCTGTTCCAGCCGGGCGATGTCGCCGTACGTCTCCGCCCGCGCCATCGGCGGCACCATGTGGTCCACCAGCACCGCGTGCGCCCGCCGCTTGGCCTGGGTGCCCTCGCCCGGATCGTTGACCAGGAACGGGTAGATCAGCGGCAGGTCGCCGATGGCCGCGTCGGTGGCGCACGAGGCGGACATACCGGCCGACTTGCCCGGCAGCCATTCCAGGTTGCCGTGCTTGCCCACGTGCACCATCGCGTGCGCGCCGAACTCGGCCGACAGCCAGCGGTAGGCGGCCAGGTAGTGGTGGCTGGGCGGCAGGTCGGGGTCGTGGTAGATGGCGATCGGGTTGTCGCCGAAGCCGCGCGGCGGCTGGACCATCACCACCACGTTCCCGGCGCGCAGCGCCGCCAGGACGATGTCGCCGTCATGGACGAACAGCTCGCCGGGCGGGGGTCCCCAGTGCCGCTCGATCCCGGTGCGCAGGGCGGCGGGGAGCGTACGGTACCAGCGCTCGTAGGTGGCGGCGGGGATGCGTACCGGATTGCCCGCCAGGTGCTCCTCGGTCAGCCAGTCCTGGTCCTGGCCGCCCGCGGCGATGAGCGCGTGGATGAGCGCGTCGCCGTCCTGCTCGGCCACGCCGGGGAAGCCCTCGCCCAGGTCGTAGCCCGCTTCGGCGAGCCGGGCCAGCAGCCGTACGGTGCTGGCGGGGGTGTCCAGGCCGACGGCGTTGCCGACGCGGGAGTGCTTGGTCGGGTACGCCGACAGCATCACCACCAGCCGCCGCCCGCCGGGCGGGGTGTGGCGCAGCAGCCCGTGGCGTACGGCGATGCCCGCCACCCGCGCGGCCCGCTCCGGGTCGGCGACGTAGACGGTCAGCCCGTCCGGGTCGATCTCCTTGAAGGAGAACGGAACCGTGATGATCCGCCCGTCGAACTCGGGGATGGCCACCTGCGAGGCGGCGTCCAGCGGCGAGAGGCCGTCGTCGTTGTCCTCCCACGCCTGCCTGGACGTGGTCAGGCACAGGCCTTGCAGGATCGGCACGTCGAGCGCGGCCAGCGCGCCCACGTCCCACGCCTCGTCGTCCCCGCCCGCGCCCGCCGTCGCGGGACGCGAGCCGCCCGCCGCCAGTACGGTCACCACCAGCGCGTCGGCGGCCCGCAGGGTGTCCAGCAGCTCGGGTTCGGCGGTACGCAACGAGGAGCAGAACACCGGCAGCGCCTGCCCGCCCGCCTCCTCGACGGCGGCGCAGAGCGTCTCGACGAAGGACGTGTTGCCCGCCATGTGGTGCGCCCGGTAGTAGAGCACCCCGATCACGGGCCCTTCCTGTGACCGTGCCTCGCGCTCCAGCCGCCCCCAGGACGGCGTGGGCTCCGGCGGCGCGAATCCGCGCCCGGTCAGCAGGACGGTGTCGGACAGGAAGGCGTGCAGCTCGGTCAGGTTGGCGGGCCCGCCGTGCGCCAGGTACGCGTGCGCGTCGGCGCAGACGCCGCCGCGTACCGTGGACAGCTCCATCAGCTCGGCGTCCGGCGCCTGCTCACCGCCCAGCACCACGACCGGACGGGGCCCGGCCAGCAGCGCGTCGAGCCCCTCCTGCCAGGCGCGGCGCCCGCCGAGCAGTCGTACGACGACCAGGTCGGCCCCCTCCAGCAGGCCGGGCAGATCGTCGGGGGCGAGCCGGGCGGGATTGCCCAGGCGGTAGGCGGCGCCACAGGCACGCGCGCTCAGCAGATCGGTGTCGGAGGTGGAGAGCAGCAGGACGGTACGGCTGTCGCCAGGCACGGCGCGATCCTCCCTCGGGGTCCTCGCCCCGGTCGTGGGTGTCGCGACGGCAGGAGTCTCCTGGCTCCCGGATCAGCGCTCACCCCGGCCTTCCCACCCGTTGCCGGGCAGTGGCCTGCGGTGGGGTTCGCTCCCCGGTCACAGTGGCGGGACCGCGCCGGATTCGCACCGGCTTCCTCCCTTTGCCATCGCCTACCCAGGAGCCTACGGCAGGATCAACCTCCACCAGAAGTGGCGTTACCATCCTCATCGTGTCCATAGCCGACTTTTCCGGACGGGTCCGGCCCGACGCCTGTCCGGGAGCGCTCCAGGTGCACGAGGCCGCCGACGGGCCGCTGGCCCGGGTCCGCCTGCCCGGCGGCGCGATCTCCGGCGGGCAGCTCCGCGAGCTGGCGGCCTGCGCGGCTGAGCTGGGCTCCGGGGTGGTCGAGCTCACGTCGCGGGCGAACGTACAGGTGCGGGGTCTGCGCGCGCCGGCCGCCTTCGCCGAACGGATCGCCGCCGCCGGCCTGCTCCCCTCGGCCGCGCACGAACGGGTACGCAACATCGTCGCCTCACCGCTCGGCGGCCGCGGTCCCGCGGGTCTGCTGGACACGCAGCCCCTGGTGGAGGCGCTGGACCTGGCTCTGTGTGCGCGGGCGGGGCTGGCCGGGCTGCCGGGGCGCTTTCTGTTCGCGCTGGACGACGGCACGGGTGACATGCGGCAACTGGCCGCTGATGTCACTCTCGTGCCTGCGGCGGCGGGCGGTGACGCCTGGGTGTCGCTGCTGCTGGCGGGCGTGGACACCGGGCTTGTCGTGGCTCGTGACGCGGCGGTCGGGCAGCTGATCGCCGCCGCCGAAGCGTTCCTCGACGAACGGGAGCGCGGCCTTTCCGATCGTGACCGGGCCGCGTGGCGGATCGCGGAGTTAGCGGACGGCCCTGCCCGGATCGCCGCCCACCTGGGCGCGGCGGACGACCGGGCGACGACCGCCATGGACGCCTCCCCTGTCTCCCCTGCCCGTCGCCCCGGACCTGTCGATCAGCGGGACGGCCGTGTGGCGCTGGAGGCCGTGGTGCCGCTCGGGCGGCTGTCCGCCGCTCAGGTACGCGCGATCGCCGACACCGCCGACGACGGTGGGGCGGTTCCCGTACGGCTGACGCCGTGGCGGACGGTCGTCCTGCTGGACCTGTCCCCCGCCGCGGCCGAGCGGGCGGTGCGGCAGCTGTCCACGGCCGGGCTGGTGACCGATCCGGCATCTCCCTGGGTCGGCGTGAGTGCCTGCACCGGACGTCCCGGCTGCGCCAAATCGCTGGCGGACGTGCAGGAGGACGTACGGCGGTGGGTGGCGACCCTGGACGCGCCCGCTGCGACGCCGGTGCACTGGGCCGGTTGCGAGCGGCGCTGCGGACTGCCCCGCGGCCGAGTGCTCCAGATGGTGGCCACCGCCGACGGATACGAGGAGCGGCTGCCGTGATAGTGGCCGGCTTCGACCGATACGAGGAAAGGCAGCAGTGACCGACTACCTGCGCGACGGCGCCGAGATCTACCGGCGCTCGTTCGCGACCATCCGTGCCGAGGCCGATCTCACCGGGATGCCCCCGGATGTGGCCCAGGTGGCGGTGCGGATGATCCACGCGTGTGGCATGACCGACCTCGTCGCCGACCTGGACTGGTCGCCTGCGGTGGTCGTCCGGGCCCGCGAGGCGCTGCGACGCGGCGCGCCCGTGCTGTGCGACGCGCAGATGGTCGCCTCCGGCGTCACCAGGCGCAGACTGCCCGCCGACAACGACGTGGTGTGCACTCTGGGCGAGCCAGGCGTGCCGGAGCTGGCCGAACGCCTCGGCACCACCCGCAGCGCCGCCGCCCTGGAGTTGTGGCGCGACCGGCTGGAGGGCGCGGTGGTGGCGATCGGCAACGCCCCGACGGCCCTGTTCCGGCTGCTCGAACTGGTCGCCGAGGGGGCAGGCAGACCGGCGGCGGTGCTCGGCGTGCCGGTCGGCTTCATCGGCGCGGCCGAGTCCAAGCGGGCCCTGGCCGACAGCGACCTGGAATACCTGGTGGTGCACGGGCGCCGCGGCGGCAGTGCGATGACGGCGGCGGCGGTCAACGCCATCGCGAACGAGACGGAGTGACGGCGATGACGGGACGACTGTACGGGGTCGGACTGGGCCCGGGAGACCCGGAGCTGGTCACGGTCAAGACGGCCCGGCTGATCGGCGAGGCGGACGTGATCGCCTACCACGCCGCCAGGCACGGCCGCAGCATCGCCCGCTCGATCGCGCTGCCGTACCTGCGGGAGGGGCAGATCGAGGAGCTGCTGCTGTACCCGCTGACCACGGAGACCACCGACCACCCCGGCGGCTACCAGGGCGCGCTGGACGACTTCTACGCCGACTGCGCCGAACGGCTGGCCGCCCACCTGGACGCGGGCCGGACCGTGGTCGTGCTGAGCGAGGGCGACCCGCTGTTCTACGGCTCCTACATGCACATGCACAAGCGGCTGGCCCACCGCTATCCGACCGAGGTGGTGCCGGGCGTGACCTCGGTCAGCGCCGCCTCCGCCGTGCTCGGGCGACCGCTGGTGGAGCGGGACGAGGTGCTGACCGTACTGCCCGGCACGCTGCCCGCCGAAGTGCTGGCCGAGCGGCTGCGCGGCACCGACTCGGCGGCGGTGCTGAAGCTGGGCAGGACGTTCGAGAAGGTCCGCGACGCCCTGGCCGAGGCCGGGCGGCTGGACGACGCCTGGTACGTCGAGCGCGCCACCATGGGCGCCGAACGCGTCGCGCCGCTCAAGGACGTGGACGCCGACGGCGTTCCGTACTTCTCGCTGGCCCTGCTCGCCAGCCCGGCCGAGCACACCTTCGTACCCGAGCCCTCGTCGACCGAGGGGCGCGGCGAGGTTGCCGTCATCGGCCTCGGCCCGGCCGGGCGGCCGTGGCTCACGCCGGAGGCGCAGGAGGCCCTCGCCGCGGCCACCGACCTGGTCGGCTACGGCCCGTACGTGGACCGGGTCGCGCCCAACCCGCGCCAGCGCCGCCACCGCACCGACAACCGGGTCGAGGCCGAACGCGCCAGGCACGCGCTGGAGCTGGCCGCGGCGGGGGCGCGGGTGGCCGTGGTGTCCTCCGGCGATCCCGGGGTGTTCGCCATGGCCAGCGCGGTGCTGGAGGAGGCGGCGGCCGGGTTCCCCGACGTGCCGGTACGGATCGTGCCCGGCCTGACGGCCGCGCAGGCGGTGGCCAGCAGGGCGGGCGCGCCGCTCGGCCACGACTACTGCGTACTGTCGCTGTCGGACCTGCTCAAACCGTGGGACGTGGTGGCCGACCGGCTGACCGCGGCGGCCAAGGCCGACCTGGTGCTGGCGCTGTACAACCCGGCCTCGCGCAGCCGTACCTGGCAGCTCGCCGCCGCGCGTGACCTGCTGCTGGAGCATCGCGACGCCGCCACTCCCGTGGTGATCGGCCGCGACGTCGGCGGCGAGCGGGAGAGCGTCACCGTCACCACGCTCGGCGAGCTCGACCCGGCTCAGGTGGACATGCGCTGCCTGCTGATCGTCGGCTCCTCGACGACCCGGGTCACCGCTCGCGGCGTCGTCTACACCCCGCGCCGCTACCCCTGAGCCCAGAGCGCCGCGTCGTTCACGCTCTCCACCAGGCGGACACCTGTCGGCAGCGGCGGCCGGTCCACCATGATCACCGGCAGCCCGAGCTGGCGGGCCGCGACGAGCTTGGCGGCGGTCAGCTGACCGCCGCTGTCCTTGGTGACCAGCACCTCCAGACGGTGCTCGCGGATGAGGGCCCGCTCGCCCTCGACCGTGTAGGGGCCACGGTCGAGCAGCACGCGTACGTTGGGCGGGAGCGGCGGTTCGGGCGGATCGACGGACCTGGCCAGCAGCCACACCCCGGCCAGCCCGGTGAAGACGGGCAGACTCCGGCGCCCGGTGGTGAGAAACACCCGCACCGGCTCGGTCGGTTCGGTCGGCATGGCGACGGCCAGGCGGGTGGCGGCGGCCTCCAGGGAGTCGACGCGCTGCCAGGTGTCGTCCGGCCCCTGCGGCCAGCCCGGTCGGCGCAGGACGAGGAGCGGCACGCCCGTGCGTGCCGACGCCTCGGCCGCCGAAGCCGTCATGCGCGCCGCGAACGGATGCGTGGCGTCCACCACGGCGTCGATCCGCTCGGCGGCCAGCCACGTGGCCAGCCCGTCCGGCCCGCCGAACCCGCCCGCGCGCACCTCGCCGACCGGCAGCCTCGGGTTCGTCACCCGCCCGGCCAGCGACGACACCACGTGCATGCTCGGGACGTCGGCCAGTTCGGCGGCCAGCGCCCGCGCCTCCGCCGTACCACCCAGGATCAGGACCCGTCTCATGCCGCGATCAGGTCTCGTCGCATGATCGCTCCCGTTCCGCGCTGTACAGGTGACTGTCGGGAAACTGTGTCGCCGACAGCACCCGGCCGACGACGATCACCGCGGTGCGGCGGATGCCCGCCTCGTGGACCTGCCCGGCGATGTCCCTCAGCGTGCCGCGCAGAACGACCTCATCGGCCCGGCTCGCCCGCGCCACCACCGCCACGGGGCAGTCCGGCCCGTAGGAGGGCAGCAGCTCCGCCACCACCGCGTCGATCCGCTGTACGGCCAGGTGCAGCACCATCGTGGCCCGGCTGGCGCCCAGCGTGGTCAGGTCCTCGCCGTCGGGCATCGGCGTGGCCCGCGCCGACGTACGGGTCAGGATGACCGTCTGGCCGACACCGGGCACGGTCAGCTCCCTGCCCAGCGCGGCAGCCGCCGCCGCGAACGCCGGAACGCCCGGCACCACCTCGTACGGCACGCCGAGCCCGTCCAGCCTGCGCATCTGCTCGGCCACCGCGCTGAACACCGACGGGTCCCCCGAGTGCAGCCGCGCCACGTCCACGCCCTCGGCGTGGGCGGCGACCAGCTCCGCGACGATCTCGTCGAGCGTCAGGTTCGCGGTGTCCACCAGCCTGGCGCCCGCCGGGCAGGACTCCAGCAGTTCGCGGGGTACGAGCGAGCCCGCGTACAGGCAGACCGGCGACGACTCCAGCCGCCGCAGCCCGCGCAGCGTGATCAGATCCGCGGCACCAGGACCCGCCCCGATGAAGTACACGGTCACGGCACGTCCTCCCTGGCGATGGGCCCCACGGTCACGGCACGTCCTTTCTGGTGATCGACCACACGGTCACCGGCATCGCGGCGCGCCAGCCGGTGAACCCGCCGACGGGCGCGGCTCGCTGCACGGCCAGGCGCACCAGATCGCCGCCCAGCCGGGCGTACCATCCGGCGACGACGGACTCCGACTCCAAGGTCACGGCGTTCACCACGAGCCTGCCGCCGGGGCGCAGCGCCGCCCAGCAGGTCTCCAGCATTCCGGGCGCGGTGGCGCCGCCGCCGACGAACACCGCGTCCGGTGCGGGCAGGCCCTCCAGCGCCGCCGGCGCTCGCCCCTCCACGACGCGCAGGGCGGGAACCCCGAGCCGGTCGGCGTTGCGACGGATGGCGGCGACACGATCGGCCCTGCTCTCGACCGCCACGGCGGCGTTCGACGGGTGGGCGCGCAGCCATTCGACGGCGATGCTGCCCGCGCCCGCGCCCACGTCCCACAGCAGTTCCCCGGGCAGCGGCGCCAGCCGTGACAGGCTGACGGCCCGGACCTCGCGCTTGGTGAGCTGCCCGTCATGCTCGAACGCCGTGTCCGGCAGTCCGGGCACACGAGCGAACGGCTCGGCGCCGGGTCCGGCGACGCACTCGACCGCGATCACCTGCAACACCGACGACACGTTCCGGCCCTGCCCCGACCCAGACGGCACCTGTCCCGCTCCAGACGGCGCCTCTTCCAGCCCGGACGGCGCCCCTTCCGCCCCAGGCGGCGTCTGTCCCGACCCGGACGGCTCGCTGTCCGCCCACGTCGCGGCCGTTCCCGCCCGGGCCGACTCCGACGCCGCGCCCAGGTCCGCCAAGACCGTCATCGGGCTCGGGCCGTACCCGAGCCCAACCAGCGACCCCGCCACCAGAGCCGGGGCGTCCCGACCGGCGCCGAGCACCAGGACCCGCCGCCCGGGAAGGATCGCCGCGTTCAGCGCGGCCAGGGGGCGGCCCACCAGGCTGACCACGTCCACCTGCTCGACCGGCCAGCCCAGCCGAGCGCAGGCCAGCGACAGCGACGACAGATGCGGCAGCACCCTGATCCGGGCCGCGCCGAGCAGCCGCACCAGGGTGGAGCCGATGCCGTAGAACATCGGATCGCCACTGGCCAGCACGCACACCTGGCGATCGGCGTACCGCTCCATGAGCTCGGGCAGCGCGGGCAGCAGCGGCGAAGGCCAAACCACCCGCTCCGCAGCGGACGGGGGCACGAGGTCGAGTTGCCGGGAGGCGCCCATGAGCACCTCCGCCGCTTCCAGTACGTGGCGAGACTCCTCCGACAGGCCGTCCCAGCCGTCCGCGCCGATGCCGACGACGGTGATCACACGTTGCCCAGCACGCGCGTCACCTGGATCTCCACGACCACCCGCGCCGGGTTGGGCCGGGGCGGCTTGTAGCGGGCGGTGTAACGGCGCTCGGCGTCGGCCACCTGCTCCGGCTCGGTGCGTACCACGGCTCGCCCCTCCAGCGTCGACCACCGCCGGCCGTCCACCTGGCAGAGCGCGACCAGCGCGCCGTCCGCTGCGATGAGCCGGGCTTTGTACGAGGTGCCCGAGGTGATCACCCGGACGATGCCGGTCTCCAGATCCAGCGTCGCACCGACCGGCACCGCGTGCGGCGGCCCGCCGGGACGCGCCGTTGAGAGCGTGCACAGGTGCCGTTCCTGCCAGAACGCGGCGAAAGCGGCGCCCTGCTCGACCAGATTCACGAGCCTCCTCGAGGGAATTGCGGAGGCATATCGTATATCCGGTCCTCTGGCAGACTCATGCGGGTGAAGCGGCTACTCATCATCGGCATCGGCGCCGGAGATCCCGACCATCTCACTCTGCAGGCGGCCAAGGCCATCTCCGCCACGGACGTGTTCTTCATCGTCGACAAGGGCGAGGTCAAACAGGATCTCGTACGCCTCCGGCTGGACCTGATCGACCAGCACGGCCGCGCGCCGTACCGGATCGCCGAGGCCCGCGACCCCGAGCGCGACCGCACCACCCCCGCCTACACCGCCGCCGTCGAGGACTGGCGCTCCCGCCGCGCGCTGGCCTGCGAGACGCTGATCCGCGAGGAGCTGGGCGAGGGCCAGACGGGGGCGTTCCTGGTGTGGGGCGACCCGGGCGTGTACGACAGCACGCTGACCATCGTCGAGGAGATCCTCCAACGCGGGAACGTCACGTTCGACTACGAGGTGATCCCCGGGGTCAGCAGCGTGGCCGCGCTCACCGCCCGCCACCGCACCAGCCTCACCCAGGTCGGCCGGCCCGTACACCTGACCACCGGCCGCCGCCTGGCCGAGGACGGCCCGTCCGCCGACGACGTCGTGGTCATGCTGGACGCCCACTGCTCCTTCGCCGGCCTCGACGACTTCCACATCCACTGGGGCGCCTACCTGGGCAGCCCCGACGAGATCCTGGTGTCCGGCCCGGTGGCCGAGGTCGGCGACCGGATCCGCGAGCTTCGCGCCGAGGCCCGGGCCCGCAAGGGCTGGATCATGGACACCTACCTGCTGCGCCGCCTCCCCCGCACGGACCGCTGAGGCCGTACGGACCGCTGAGGCGCGACGTTCAAAGCAGCGCTTCGGCAGTGATGGGCAGCTCGCGGACGCGGCGGCCGGTGGCGTGGAAGACGGCGTTGGCGATGGCGGGCGCCACGCCGGTGAACACGACCTCGCCCAGACCCTTGACGCCGATGGGATCTGCCTCGCGGTCATCACCGTCGAGGTAGATCGCGCGCAAGGAGGGCACGTCGGCGTTGACGGGGACGAGGTAGTCGGCGAGGTTGGCGTTGACGATCCGGCCGTCGCGAGGGTCGGTGACCGTGTGCTCCAGCAGGGCGGCACCGATGCCGCCGACCATCCCGCCGACCGCCTGGCTGTCGGCGAGCTTGGGGCTGATGATGCGTCCCGCGTCGTAGACGCCGAGCATCCGCCGGATGCGGACCAGGCCGAGGCGATGGTCGACGGCGACCTCGGCGAACGTGGCGTTATAGGCGTACATCGAGAAGCGGCTCTCTCCCGGAGTGAAGGAGCCGAGCGTCTCGAGGTGGGTGCGGTTGTTGCGGGCAAGAAGCTGCTGGTACGTCTCCCCGCGCGCGGAATCGCCCTTGACGTACAGCCGGCCGTCATCGGCCACGACGTCGCCCGCATCGACGCCGTGCAGGGGCGACCGCTCGTCCCCGACGGCCAGCTCGATGGCTTGGCGGCGCAGCTTGTCGCAGCCGTCCTGGACGGCGGAGCCGACACTGGCCATGGTCATGGAACCGCCGTGCGGCGGAGTCGGCGGCATGATGGAGTCGCCGAGCCGGAAGGTCACGGCGCGTATGGCCAGGCCGAGGGCGTCGGCGGCGACCTGGGTCATGGAGGTGTACGTGCCCGGTCCCATGTCGCTGGACGCGGCTTCGACCAGGGCGCTCCCCCGGGCGTCGAGCCTGACCCGCGCCTGGGCCGCGCCGCGCTGGGTGTCATAGACGCCGGCGGCCATGCCCATGCCGATCAGCCAATCGCCGTCGCGGGTGGAGCGCGGCTTGGGGTGGCGCCGGTCCCAGCCGAATTCGCGGGCGCCGACGGTGTAGCACTCCCGCAGCCGCCGGGTGGAGAACGGCCGCCCGGTCGCGGGGTCGTCGTCGGGTTCGTTGCGCCGGCGCAGCTCGATCGGGTCGAGGCCGAGCTCGTGGGCGAGTTCGTCCATCGCCGACTCGATGATGTAGGAGGTGGTCGCGTGGCCGGGGCCGCGCATGTAGAGCGGGGTGTTCACATCCAGCGGCACCCGCTCGTAGGTCTGCGAGACGTGGGGCATGCTGTAGAGCATCTGCCCTGTGGGCAGGACGCCCTCCTGGTAATCCTCGTAGGTGGAGGTCTCGGCCCTGATGTCGTGCGTCATGGCGAGCAGGCGCCCCTGCCGGGCGCTGCCCAGCCGCACCTTGTACACGTAGGCGGGCCGGTAGCCCGTACCGAAGTACTGCTGCCTGCGGGCGAGGACGAGTTTGACCGGGCGCCTGGTCTCGCGGGCGGCCAGAGCCGCGATGGTGACGTGCGGCCAGACCCGCAGGCCGCTGCCGAACGCGCCGCCGACGAACGGCGAGATGACCCGCACCGACTCCTTCGGCATGCCGAACACAGCGGCGAGCTCTTCCTGGGTGCCGTTCACCCACTGGGTCTTGTCCCATACCGTGAGCCGATGGCCGTTCCAGCGGGCGATGGTGGCGTGCGGCTCCATCGCGTTGTGGTGGTTGCGGGCGGTCCGGTAGGTCATCTCCATCCGTACCTCCGCCGAGCGCAGGGCCTGCTCCGCGTCGCCCCGCGCGTACGTCACGGGCTTGTTGGCACGGTCGCCGGCCAGGCCGGTCGTCGGCTTCTCGGCGGCGTAGCGGACCTCGACCAGGCGGGCCGCGTGCTGCGCCGCCTCCAGCGTGGTGGCCACCACGACGGCGACCGGCTGGCCGAAGAAGCGCACCCGGTCGTCCTGGAAGACGTGTAGCCGCTCACCGCCCGCCGGGTTGTTCGATCCCGCGTTGGGCCGGTAGGCGAGCTTGGGCGCGTTGAGGTGGCTGATCACCTTCAGGACGCCGGAGTGAGCGAGGGCGGCGCGGGCGTCGATGCCGGTGATGCGGCCTCGCCCGATGCCGCTGTCGACGATGACGGCGTACACAACGCCCTTGACGTCGTGCTCGGCGGCATAGGTCGCCCGCCCGGTCACTTTCAGGCGTCCATCCACCCGGGACAGCGGCGCCCCCACGGCTCGCCGGCTCATTCGGTTCCTCCCACGATGCGCAGTTGCCGTTCGACGGTGCGTTTCAGCAGTTCGACCTTGAAGCCGTTGTGCTCGAGCGGGCGGGCTCCCTCTGCCGCGCGCTCGGCCGCCTCAGTCCACAGGGCTTCGGACGGCCGTTCGCCGATGAGGTGGCGTTCGACGGCGGGCAGCTTCCACGGCACCGTGCCCACGCCTCCGGCGGCGACCTTCGCCTCCCGGATCACCCCGCCCTTGACGTGCAGCGCGACCGCCGCCGAGGTCAGCGCGAACTCGTACGACTGCCGGTCGCGCACCTTGAGGTAGCCGGACCTGAGCGGGCGCGGCGGGGCGGGGAGCTCCACGGCGGTGATCAGCTCGCCGGGCCGCAGGCCCTGTTCCCGGTCCGGGGTGCCGCCCGGCCGCAGCAGGAAGTCGGCGAACGCGACGCTGCGCTCCCCGTCCGGGCCCCGCAGGTGCACGCTCGCCTCCAGCGCCGCGAACGCCACAGCCACGTCGGAGGGATGGGTGGCCACGCACTGGTCGGAGCCGCCGAGGATCGCGTGGCCGCGGTTGAACCCCTCCAGCGCCGCGCATCCCGAGCCAGGCTCGCGCTTGTTGCACGCCGCTGTCACATCACGGAAGTACGCGCACCGGGTGCGCTGCATGATGTTGCCGCCGATGGTGGCCATGTTGCGCAGCTGGGCCGAGGCGCTCAGCTCCAGCGCCTGCGACACGACCGGGAAGGTGGCGCGCACCTTGGGGTCGGCGGCGGCCTCGGCCATCGATACCAGCGCGCCGATGCGCAGGCCCCCGCCCGCGGTGGCGCTCACCTCACCCAGCGGAAGGGCGCTGATGTCGACCAGCGCGCCGGGGCGTTCGACGCTCTCGCGCATCAGGTCGACCAGGGTGGTGCCGCCGGCGATGTAGCGCCCGCCCCGCCGCCCGGCGGCAAGCGCCCCCTCGAGGTCGGAGACCTTGGTGTAGGAGAAGGGGTGCATCAGGTCCTCCGCGCCGCTTGCTCAACCGCTCTGACGATCTTCACGTAACAGCCGCAGCGGCAGATGTTGCCGCTCATCCACTCCCGGATCTCCTCCGGCGAGCCGGCGTGACCTTCCCGGATGCAGCCGATGCCGGACATGATCTGGCCCGGGGTGCAGTAACCGCACTGGAAGGCGTCCTGCTCGACGAACGCCTCCTGCAACGGATGCAGCTCGTCGCCCTCTCCCGGGGCGAGCCCTTCGATGGTGGTGACCTCCGCGCCCTCCAGCCGTACCGCCAGCGTCAGGCACGCGTTGACGCGGCGGCCGCCGACCAGGACCGTGCACGCGCCGCAGGCCCCAGCGTCGCACCCCTTCTTGGTGCCGGTCAGCCCGAAGCGCTCGCGCAGCAGGTCCAGCAGCGAGGTCCGATTGTCGATCACCGCCGCGTGCCGCTCGCCGTTGACGGTCAGCGAGACGCGCCCGCTGAGCGGCGCCTCGGCGGCGCCCGCCGCCTCCGCGCCCGCCGTCTCCACGCTCACCAGCTCGCTCGCGACGACCGCTGTGGTGGCTGTCGCGATGAACGTACGCCGAGAAACCGTCGAGGCGGGCTCCGCCTCGGTCGGAACATATGAGTCAGGGAGTTCGGAAGACATAGGCACCCTCTCGAGTGGGCGAAGGACCGGCGTTCACACTCATCCGTGCGCCGGAGGCGTGGCCGCGTCAGCGTTGCGCTACGTGATCAAGGATTCGGCGCCGCGGCCGTAGCCGTATCCGCGCCCGACGGCCGGCGGCAAAAGGCGGCGACGCCGGCCGTCTCTCCATGAAACCAGTGGTCAACGGCCTGAGGGAGGCCCCGCTGAGACATGTACTGACAGGGCACCCCTAACCCTTCAGGCCCGCGCGGCGATGCTGTCGTGCGGCTGCGAGCCTTCCGTGACGGGGTGCGGCGGAGTGCTGCCGCGACGCCGGATGGACACGACGTAGACGATCATGGCGAGCATGGTCGAGACGACCGTGACGAGCCCGAGCGGAACGGCGTCGTCGGCGCCCCCCAGACCGACGAGCGGCGCGGCGAGGCCGCCGAACGCGAAGCGGGCCAGCCCGAGCAGCGAGGACGCCGTGCCGGCGATGTCCGGGTAGTTCGCCAGGGCGAGGGAGGTGGCCGGCGGGGTCGTGGCGGCCACGCCGCTGACCATCGTCAGCAGCGAGAGGATCACCGCGATCAGCGGCAGGTGCAGCGCCGCGGTGACAAGCAGCCCGACGGCGCCGAACAGGCACATCACCAGCCCGATCACCAAGGTCCCCTTCTCCGACCACCGCTCGGACAGGCGGCCGGCGACGAACCCGAACACCATGAATCCCAGGGAGTTCAGACCGAACGCGAACGAGTACCCCTGCGGTGAGAGCCCGTAGATTCCCTGCAGGACGTACGTGGCGCCGCTCAGATAGGCGAACAGGGCGGCGTTCACGAGCCCGGTGATGAGCACGGCGCCGAGGAACACCCCGTCGCGGATCAGCCGCCGAAAGTCGCGCCCGGCCCGCGTGAGCCCCCCGGCGACGCGCTCCCGCGGCGGCAGCGTCTCACGGAAGATGACGAGGACGGCGATGAGGATCGCCGCGCCGATCGCGGACAGGAACAGGAAGATGCCCCGCCAGTCGGTGACGGCGGCGAGCTGCCCGCCGATCACCGGCCCGATGATGGCGGCGAGCCCGCCGATCACGGTCAGACGGCCGTAGTAGCGCACCAGCTTGCCGCCGGAGTACAGGTCGCGTCCCGCGGCCTGCGCGATCACGATGCCCACCCCACCGGCCAGACCCTGGACGAACCGGGCGGCGATGAGAGCCTCGATGGCCGGGCTGAGGGCGCACAGCGCCGAGGTGAGGATGTAGGCGACGACACCGATGAGGAGGGGACCGCGGCGGCCGAACCGGTCGGACGCCGGTCCGGCGATGACCTGGCCGAGAGCCAGGCCGAGCAGGCACGCGGTGACCGTCAGCTGCGCGGCCGAGGTCGCGGAGCGCAGCTCGGTGGTGAGCGCGGGGAGTACGGGCAGATAGAGGTCCATGGAGATCGGCCCGAAGACCGTCAGCACACACAGGACGACCGCCAAGGGGCGGCCGATCGCCTCCTGTTCGCGTGCGGTCCGAACCGGTTCAGCCATGCGTGTCTCCCTGCCGTGTGTCGTGATGGAACCCAAACCCGCGCCGAGGGATCGGCGGGCCGAGATGGCCCATGACATCCCAGGTGAAGCGGCCGTGGAAGACTCTGCTGGAACATGTACCGGCAGAGCACCCCAGGATGATCGCGGCACCCGATCCCAGAGTGCCGGGATGCGGAGCAGGAGCCCGACCTGGGCTTTCCGGCGTGAGACTTGTAGCATTTGAGGTTGTTAGGGAGAGCTGCGGGAGGAGTGGGGTTGCAGGTCGCGGTCGTCACCTTTGACGGATTCAACGAGCTCGACAGCTTCATCGCGTACGGACTGATCAATCGCGCTCGCGTGCAAGGCCAAGACGTGACCGCGTTCATCACGACACCAGCGCCCGTCGTGACCTCGATGAACGGCGTGGAAGTGACCGGGCAGCGGCCGTTGGACTTCATCGCCGAGGCTGACGCCGTACTCCTCGGCAGCGGCATCAAGACCCGTGATGTCGTGGCTGATGACACCCTGCTGACGCGTCTCCCCCTTGACCCCGCGCGACAGTTGATCGGCTCGCAGTGCTCCGGAGCCCTCGTACTCGCGCACCTCGGCCTCCTCGCCGGACGACCTGCCTGCACCGACACCGTCACGCGGCCTTGGCTCGAGGAGCGCGGAGTGACGGTACTGGACGCGCCGTTCCACGCGGAGGGCGCGATCGCGACCGCGGGCGGATGCCTGGCATCTGTCTATCTGGCGGCGTGGACGCTCCTCCACACGGTCGGCGAGGCCGCCGCCTGGGCCGCGATCGAGTACGCGGCGCCCGTGGGTGAGAAGCAGGAGATCGTTCAGCGCGTCATGTCCAGAGTGCGTACGGTCGAAGCGGCGCTGCGCTGACTGGTCTCACGAGGACCGCGACGGGAGAGGACCAGGGCCGGCTCACCCGGCTCAGGCCAGGCCGACCGACACAGTGGCCGGCCCGCGCGCTCGGCCGGATAGGAGAAGCCCGTCAGCGCAGGGGGGCGAAGTCGGCAAGGGCGGTGGGCTGCTTGCCGGTGGTGATGTGCTCGGCGAGCAGCCGCCCCGTGATGGGGCCGTGGGCCAGACCCCACATGCCGTGACCGCCGGCCACGTAGATACCGGGGGCTTTGGTCGCGCCGATGAGCGGCCGGCCGTCCGGGGTGATCGGGCGAGGGCCCACCCAGACATCCGTGCGTTCGTCCCAGTGCACACCGCGCAGCAGGGGCTGGGCGGAGGCGACGATGGCCTCCAGCCGGGCGGGCACCCGCGGGGCGTCCGGGTCGCGGAATTCCATGGTGCCGGCCACGCGCAGCCCGTTGCGATACGGCGTGCACGCCACCCGTACGTCGGGCAGGTAGATCGGGCCAGGGACGGGGTGGTCCACCGGCACGGTGAAGGAGTAGCCCCGGCCGGCCCGGACCGGGACGCGCACGCCCCACTGCCGGGCCAGGCGGGGCAGCCACGCGCCGGTGGCCAGCACCACCGCGTCGGCCGACAGGACGGTGCCCTTGCCCGAGCGCACGATCACCTTCCTGCCGTCGGTGCGCACCTGGTCGACCTCGAAGGCGTACACGGTCGCGCCGCGGCTCATCACGGCCTTGCCCAGGGCGTGCACGAAGGCGCCCGGGTCGACGTAGCGCTGCCCGTCGATGCGCACCCCCACGCCCAGCGCCTGACCGGCGAGCGGCACGTGCTCGGCCAGTCGCCGGGCGTCCAGCACGGTATGGTCGACCCGCTGCCCGGCCGCTTCCAGCCGGCGCAGCTCGCGCAGCAGGCTCTCGGCATGGCGTGGTGTGCGGAACGCGGCGGTGATCGGCGCCGCGATGACCGGGGCGGACACGCCGTTGGCGGCCAGTACCTCGTAGGCCTCGACGCATTCCTCGTTGAGCGGCAGGTTGGCGCGCACGGCGCGCATCCACGATCGCCAGCGGCAGTTGGCGGCGAACCGGGCCAGAAACGCCCACAACCCCGCGTCGAGGCTCGCCGGCACATGCAGCGGCGCGTCCGCGTTCAGCAGCGAGCGCAGGCCGTAGCGCAGGACCGCGGGCTCGTTCAGCGGAATGGCCAGGCCTGGGGCGACCCATCCGGCGTTGCCCCAGGATGCGCCGGCCGCCACGCCGCCACGGTCGACCACCTTGACCTCGACCCCGCGCTCCTGCAGGAACCACGCGGTCGACAGGCCCACGATGCCCGCGCCCACCACGATCACCGATCGCGGCCAGTTGCCGACCATGCCCAACCTCCAACGGGTACGAATGCCGGTGTCCAAGTCAGCATGGCCCGCGCGGCAGCCGGCGGCGTTGTGGGCGGCCGACAATCACTTCGCGGCCGTTGTGCCATCGTCACAACGCCCGGCAGCCACGCCTCGACGGCGTTGACCGGCCGCGTCGGCGTCAGCGACAGGCCTGGTACAAGATCATCGGTGGGGGTCGTCCTCGGCGTCGGAGGCGGCCAGCATGATGATCATGGCGAGGCGTTTACGGGGGTCGTCCAGGTCCAGGAGAGTGACCTCGCTCATCTTGCGCAGCCGGTTGCGGACGGTGTTGGGATGCACCTGCAGTCGTTCGGCGGCCAAAGCGGGGTCGCCCTGGGTCTCCAGCCAGGCCCGCAACGTGGGCACGTAGCGTGTGCCGTGGCGGGCGTCATGTCGCAGCAGCGTGCTCAGCGGCCCGCGGGCCGGGGTACGGCCGGTGCGCGAGGCCGCGCGTAGCCGCCGCAGCAAGATCTCGTCCCACGACTCGTCGTAGGCGGGCGCGACAGTGCCGGGCCGGCCGGTCTCGGGCAAAGCCAGGCACTCGTCGGCCTCCTGGCGGCCGGCGGGCAGTTCCTCGGTCGCGGCGGGCGCGCCGATTCCGGCCGCGATGCGTACCCGGGCGGGCAGTTCGGCCCGCAGCGCGGTGATCCAGTGGCGGGCCATGTCCGCCTGCTCGGCGGGCAGGATCGTGTACAGCGTGTCGCCGAGCAGGGTGCTGCGGCCGGGTCTGGACCAGCCGAAGCCGGTGGTGGCCTGTTCGAAGGCCAGCAGCAGCGCGGCGTGGGGCTCCTCGCCGTCGGTGTGGGCGCGGATCGCGATGACCCGCAGCGCCTGCGACGGCAGGCCCAGCCGGCTGATCACCGTCTCCGCGTCGACGCTGCCCTCCAGCAGCCGGATGACCAGGTCGGACTCCACCTGCCGCTCCAGGTCGGCGCTGGCCCGCGAGCGCAGCAGGTGCAGCGCCACCGTGCGTGCGCCGTGCGCCAGCGCGCGCCGGCGGGCGCCGGTCAGCGGGCGCTCGCAGCTCACCCAGACCGAACCGAGCAACTCGCAGCCGGCCCGCACCGCCACCGCCATCCGCCCGGTCAGGCCGTGCCCGGGATCGGCGGGGACGAACACCGGCTCGTCCGTCGCCGTCAGCTGGGCGAACACCCCCCGCTGCTGGAACAGCTCGCGTAGCCGGTCCGGGACGCGCCGGCCGAGGATCGTCTCCAACCGGGCCGGATCCCCCGCCTGCTGGGAGCGGGAGTAGGCCAGCACCCGCGAGTGCCGGTCCTCGATGGTCACCGCCCCGCTGATCGCGTCGGCCAGGCTGTCGGCCAGGGCGAACAGGTCGGTCGGGCCGCGTCCCGAAGCGGTCTCGCGGCTCTCCAGCACCAGCCCGTACACCACACCGGCGAGCTGGCTCCAGGAGACCGCGGAATCGGCCACCAGCACAGCCACCCCGAGCTGGTCGCCGGGGGGGGGGGGGGCGCGCGCGGGCGCCCCCCGCCGGGGGGGGGCCCCCCCTTCCGGCTGCCCGGGGCCGCGTTGTCAGTGGCGCGTGTCATC
>NZ_JBEZDM010000061.1:0-44929 GCF_040648335.1 Nonomuraea sp. NPDC049158 | reverse complement strand
GACCAACATCGCCTCCGCCGCCGACTACTACCGCAGCCACCCAGCCGATGGCATGCACCTACTCGGTCTCACGACCTGAGAACGCTTCGGCCCTGTTCACCGACCGAGGCTTCCTCGGCAAGATCGAAGACGCCGCCACCGGCCTGGACTACCTCGGCGCCCGCTACTACGACCCCGCCATCGCCAAATTCATCTCCACCGACCCCGAACTCGACCTACGCACCCCCGAATGGGCCAACCCCTACAGCTACGCCGCCAACGACCCCATCACCCAATCCGACCCCGACGGTCGCCGCGTCGACACCGGAAACGCCAAATCCGACAAAACCTTCTCTAAAACACACAAGCCCAGCGGCCAGAAAAAGAAGACATGGGAGATCAAGCTCGAAAGGAAAGAAAGAAAGCGGCTGCACAAGCAGGCAACCGCAAACGAGCGCAATCGAACCCGCGACGCTCTGGCTGCAGACAAGATTCGGCAGCAGCGGGAAGACGACGCCATGAAGTCGCAGGTTCCATGCAAGGGTCACAACAAATGCGACGAGGGTCGGGTCGAAGAAAACGATGACGTATCGAACATCATCGGGGCTGTAACCGGCATAGGCGGAGTCGTTAAAGGCATCGGCGCGGCGTTGGTTCGTGCCGCAGCGCGCGCTGGAGCAAAGACAGCCGTTAAAGAGGCTGAAGTCGCGGTCGGCACTAAGGGCGTCAAGGCACTTCGCAAGTGTCTCGATAGCTTCGCGGCTGGCACCTACGTCCTCATGGCCAACGGCACCAAAAAACGAATAGAAGAGATCAAGGTCGGCGACAAAGTGCTCGCCGACGACCCCGAGACGGGCAAAAGCGGCGCCAAGAAGGTCACAGCACTCCACCGCAACCGCGACACCGACCTGGCCGACATCACCATCCCGACCGCCGATGGCCACGCCACCATCCACACGACCCAGCACCACCCCTTCTGGAACGCCACCAAAAAGACCTGGGTCGATGCCGCTGACTTGCATCCCGCGGATACCCTCCGGACACCCCGTGGTGGCCGCGTCACAATCGTCAAGGTGCGAGCCTTCGCCGGCGCGCAGTACATGTACAACCTGACAATCGACGACATCCACGCGTACTATGTGCTCGCAGCTGCCACCCCGGTCCTCGTCCACAACAGCAATGGGCCCTGTAGCGTTGCAACCCTGCCAAACCTTCACGGGAAATCTCTCGCTGAAGCCGAGCAGGAGATCTACAGCCGTGGCTTTACCTTTAAGTCGGAGACCAAGGGTGGATACCGGAGGTACGACCATTCAGACGGGAGTGTGCTTTGGATCCGGCCGAACGGAGAAGTTCAAAGGATCGGACCGAAGATTGATCCTGGTCCGAACCAAAAGAACTACAGTGTCAGATACGGCCCGGACGGAAAGGTCGCAACTGGGCATTCAACGGGGGAGTTCGTAGTACAATGAGCGCATTTGATCAGTTCCTCAAGGTTGCGCCGCGCTGCGAGGGGTACGTCGTGGATCGACTCTCTTTGGCGCAAGTCGATGACGTTGATGCTCTTGAGATCGGTCTCCGCTGGGGGCCCGAGAAGCCGGATATTATGCTCGCCTTTCGAGATTTGTATTTCTTCTCCATTGGTAGGACTCCCGGGCCCGGAGCCGGGCCGCTGGATCAGGTGATGGCAACGGTGCTGGGACCTGAGAATGCGCCTTGGCCCGACGGTATCTCTCTTGACCTCGTACGCTCAACTTCCTTGCCGCCGTTGCTCTGGCTTAGGGTAGAGGGACCGGTACAGTTCGACGTGATCGCTGCAATCGCAACGGTTTCGCTTGAGGTCCTGACCTGATCCTGGGCGCTGAGAAGCTGTACGGATAGGTGAGCCCCGCTAATACGGCAGTCGCTATTCACGGCGTGACCAGCATGAATGCGCGATAGGCCGATGCGATCTTGTGACCGGAAGCGGGAACAACGAGAGCAGCCGCTCGTGATCAAGACTGTGTGACGAGTACAAGTGCGCCACGAGGCGCGGTTATTTCCGGATGGAGGTGGAAGACCATCCGTTTCTTCGCCGTCGTAGCGGCGGGGTAAAGCTGGAGGCAGCCTGACTCGGGGATCACCAAGGAGGGTGGGAGTAGCCTCGACAAAGTAGCGCCGGTTCAGTACTACCGGATGGGTCGGGCGCGGTGAGCGAGACGAGAAGGTATACGCGAGATCACGTCATGCGCGGCGTGTATTGCGCGCTGCGTGAGCGGGTGGCCAAGCCCGCTTCCTCGAGGGCGCGCAGGATGCCCCAGATGCGGGCGGCGCTCAGGTCGTGGGCCTTGCCCGGTAACGCTCCGGAGGTCCACAGGATCGTCCCGTTCGGTGAGGCGAGGACCTGCACGTTCATGCCATGCACGCGGTGCTTGCCGGAGAAGTACGGCCGGTCGGCCTTGATCCGGTCAGTGTGGATCAGCGTGCCGTCCAGCACCAGGTAGTGCAGCCCGTCCCGCTTGGCCTTGCGCAGCGCCTGGCCGAGCTTGGGCGACCGGGCCGACAGCAGCGCGATCGTCTCCTCCACATACCGCCACGCGGTCGCGGTCGACAGCCCAAAACCGGCTCCGCGCTCGGTGAACGTCTCGCCCTTGCGCAGGTAGACCAGCACCAGCAATGCCTGCTGACCCGCGTTGAGCAGCCGCCAGGCCGACCCGATCGTCTTGCGATGCCGGCGGATCACCCCAGCGACGTAGTTCAGCGGAGATTGCTTGGGTGCTATTCGGTGTTGTCGTTGACTGAGCTCTGCAGCGCGGCTAACGCCAAGCAGAGGTCGTTAAAGGTATGCAAGGAGTCGATGGCCTTCTCGTAGGCGTGGATGCGACGTCGGTACTCGTCGATGATCGCTTGCCAGGTATGCCGATGGTCGCCGGTGGCAACGACGAGGAGGGAGTCGTAGGTTCCCAGGTCGCAGCCGATGGTGATGTCGACGAAGACGTCACCTGGTGCGAGCAGGGTCGCCAGTTCGGGTTGCGACTGTCCGCGCAGTGACTCAAGCAGCCCGTTCTTGCGGTCAGCGTCAGCGAGGCCGAAAAGGTTCACGTTGCCGTCGACGTCCATCAGCGTGCTGGTGGTAAGGGCCGTCAGTTCACGCAGGTCGCGGGCAGCGAAAAGTCCGGCCTCGTGTCGATGTGCACGTTGCCAGTCGGTGGGAGCCGGTCGAGTGGGCAGCATGACGCGGGGGACGACGAATCCATGGTCGCGGGTCGGCCAGTCCGCCCGCTCGGCATCGATCTCATATTCCCAGGTTATGAAGCCGTAGTCGTGCCGCCCCAGGTAACGGATCGCCTCGTCGCGTGCCCAGGTCGGGACAGCGAACCGATGTTGTCCGGCTGTGAACGCCCAGGCCAGACCGAGATAGACCGCAACTTCCTCCCGGTTGTTGTTGTTAACGCCGTAGCGGAGCAAGGGGTTGTATTGCGGGTCGTCGGGATAGTCGAGCTCGTAGAGGCCAGCCCAGTGGCGTTCGATAACGTCCTGCCCGAACTCGGCGATCAGCCGGGCATGGGTGATGCCGTTGGCGTACTCGAAATCGAAGTTCAGGCGATTCATGATCACTAGCGTAATACGGCAGTCGCCATTCGTTAGCTGAGCTGGGTGGCGCTCGGGCCGTGTCTTGGGCCGACCGGACGAAGCCATCGGTGGTGGTGTGTCTGTCTGCCCAGGTGACCTGCCCGGATTCGCCATGGACAGTGACGGCCTCGATGATGGTGCGCAGGAGCCGCTTGCGATCAGCGGTTGACAGCACCAGCAGCGGGCGCGTGGGCCAGCTCCTTGAGCCCGACATATGGCCCTTTGCAGTGGCAGTTCCCCACGCGTTCGCCAGGCTGCAGGCGAACGCACATTTGAGCCCTCACCAGGAATGGTGAGGGCTCTCGAAGGTCCCGGGAAGGGATTGTTCTCCGTGAGGAGATCAGTCGTGGTCCGGCTGCTCAGTCGGTAGGGAATTCAAATTCGTTCAGGTGGACGCCGCCGGTGAAGGCTCGCCACTCGCCGGGGGTGAAGATCAGCACGGCCGCATCAGGGTTCTTGCTATCTCGCACGGCTACATGCTGGCCGATAAAGGCAACCTCTACGCACTGACCGTTGCCACCACTGAGACTGCTCGTCCGCCAACTGGCACCAAGCAGGTCCTTGTCTTCCATGCCATCCCTCCTCTCACGCTTGTTCGAGGGCACGCGCCAAGACCATTTCCGTGGTGTCTGCATCGGCGGCCCTCATCACGATGTGCCCCAACATTACGTTATACCCTCCGATATCTTCCTGGCTTTCGAGGAAGAGGTCACTTGGCCCGGACTCTATGTAGGCGACATCCCGAGCCTCTCGGAAGCGGAGGATCGCGAAGCTTCCGTACATGCCTGGATGTGCCCCGATGTTGAAAGCGATCACTCGTAGAGTGATGTTCGGTAGGTGGGAGACCTCTCTCAGTTGCTCAATCTGGGTGCGCATGGTAGGCCTGCCACTAGATAAGACATTCTATGGACATTGGTGGAGAAAATAACAGTGGAAGCGATAGAACTCCGGGAGAGGCTCAAGGCCCTAGCGCGTGAGCACCTCTCAACCTTCGAGGAAACATATGGATATCCTCCAGGTGAGAATGTCATAGAGGCCGCCTCGACTCGCGAAAACGCTGTAATCCTCGCGACTGAGTTTGGCTCAAAGTTCCGTTCGAGATAAGCAGATTCTTCTATGCGATCGCCCGCATTGCACTACCCGACTTCCGGAATGGCTACTTTATCGGCCCTCCCACATGGATCGTGTCAGTTCACGGCAGTAGAGAGCCGGGCGCTGTGATGCTCGAAGCCGGTATGAGTGAGATCATGGCTCTCGGTTCGGGCGGTGGTGGGTCGCTATACGCTGTTCCTGTTCCAGTCGGAGCGCCGGTATACCTACTCAAGCCGGGGGAAATCCGTAACGGCTGCTATTACCCTCCTCTAGGATCGACAAGCGGGCCCGCCATAATAGCTCCCTCTTTTGGGGAGTTCCTATACATGTTCGTTTCGGGTCTAAAAGAATTTGTTTGGGAGGGGGTATCCGGCCCGTTTGCGTAAGTGCTATAAAGTCTTTTGATGGGGCTTGCTGGGAAGCCCTACCGGGGATGCTCCGGCAAGGCTCAGGGCCGTCCACTACCCATCGGCGAGGTAAGCGAAGATGCGGCGGAAGAACGGCACGATTCCTCTCGCTCATCGGGCTAGGCCTGCTGCTGCGAAAAGTGATCTACTGCGACGAGAACTCGTACTCGTTCCATCCCGCACACGCCAACATCCGCACGCCGTGGCTCGCCAAGCGCATCGCCCCCTCGGTGTAGTAGTGGTACTTGTATTCGTGCCGGGCATTGGAGAGCGGATTGACCACTCATGCTCCCTTGCGCATGGAACCAACGGCTTGACGCCGAATCTTTCTCCACAGAGCGAGCTCGGCATCCTTTTCGGTTATCACTCCAAAAAAGGACTCGCGCAGCGCATCTGCCGAACGCCTCCCGATGTTAATCATCAGCGCACCGGGGCTGTGACGATGGAAGGCCTCCGATGTGGACGCCTCCAGAACGGCTGTGGCCGGAGCAAGATAGAGGAGGTTGACTCCAGCGACCGCCGGTGAATCCGGACGCAGGTTTTTGGCTGCGATCGGTTCACCTACTCCGCGCCAATCCTTTCGCCGGCGACTTGCAGTTTCATACCTTCGGCCCAGGCGAACTCGATGATCTCGCCAGGCTCGGCGTGGAACTGCAGTGATATTTTTGCCACCCGGAATGCGCACTCCCGCCCATCGTCAGGTCGCGTGGCCGGGTGGTTGATCGTCCCTGCTCAGGTTCCGTCTGCTTCCCGGCCAATCAGGCAGCGGATGCAAGGATGTGGTGAGACGGCTCTCAGCGGCTAGATCAGACCGTCGAACTCTCCGTCTTTTACTGCCTGCACGAAAGTCTGGAACCCGGCATCAGTAAATTCGAGCCTAGGTCCAGCAGGGTCTTTGGAGTCGCGCATCAGAACTGTAATGCCGGGGGAGGCGTCTGAGCCATGAGCGATCGAAGTCACTTCGACGCAATCTCCGCCATTGGTGCTGTGGCTACTCTTGCGCCACGCGACACGTGGCTCTCGGGAAACCGTCATCGGGCGCTTTCCTCCGATTTTTCGAGAGAATCAATAAAGGTAATCGACTCGTCAGGATCCAACCTTCCAGGCTCAACGCCGCCACCCTGGCCGTCAGGTACGAGCCGTTACGTAGGTTGCGTAGGTTAGGGGCGAACTGGCGACGCGGCATTGCGGAGCCCGTCCACGCCTCAGCCATACCCCACCTTCCATCGAGTGCCGTAAATCGTGGAGGCGGATGCGGCGCAGCGCGGCATGACTGAGGAGTGCTGCGAAGCGGCGGGTCACGTTGTGGTCAGGTGACCATGCGGGCTGAAGTGCCTCGATGGTGCCCATTCCGCTCACCTCATGCAAGACAAAGCAGGCGCAATGATCAAGGCTTCATCCTCGGCTACGAACGCGTCTTACCCATGACGCAGACGATCACCTCAGAGCTCCCTGAACCCATGCCGGGTTCAGGCCAGGTCGAACTCCCCGTCCTTGGCGCCTGCCAGAAAGGCGTGCCACTCACTGGGAGTGAAGATCAGCGCCGGTCCGCTGCGGTCCTTGCTGTCCCGAACCGCGACAACGTTCGGAAGGTTGTGAGCCACCTCGACGCAGTTGTTGCCGCTGCCACTGTGGCTGCTCTTGTGCCAATCGGCCTGTGAGAGATCAATCATGAGATAGGTCCTCCTTGGTTCGAGAGATGAGCCGCAGGGAGTCCTCTGGGGACAGGGCCGCACCGCGGATCCGCTCGAATATGAGCGTACAACGCTCGACTTGCTCCGTGCTTTCGATGTAGATATCGCCGGCCGTGCTCTCCACATAGGCGACGTTGGGGTCGTTCTCGTCGGAGAAGCTGAGGATGGTGAAGGCTCCCTCCAGCCCGGCGTGTTCGCCTGCTTGGTAGGGAATTACCTGGATGGTTACATTGGTCCGCCTTGCCGCTATCAGCAACGCTTCCAGTTGTTCGTGCATCACTCGACGGCCGCCGATCGGGCGACGGAGGACAGCTTCATCCAGGATGGCGTTGAGGCTCGGCGCGTTCGGTTGACTGAGCAGCGTACGTCGCGCCATACGCGCCATGACGCGGCGCTGTGCGTCGCCCTCGGGGCGATGCATAGAGATGACGGTTCGAGCGTAGTCTTCCGTTTGCAGGAGGCCTGGGATGAGCTGGACTTCCCACTGACGGATCAGAGCCGCCTCGTCTTCGAGTCCGATGTAGGAGCCGGTGAACACGTCGGCATAAGCGGTCCACCATCCACGCTGGCGTACCTCGCTTGCGAGCTGTATCAGGCCGGCGCGCTCTGACGAATTGGCTCCGTACAGATCGCAGACGGCGGCAACGTCGGAACGACTTGCCATGGTACGGCCGGTTTCGATGCGGCTTACCTTGCTTCGGCTCCAGCCGAGTTGGGCGGCGGCGGCATCGGGGGTCAATCCTTTTTCTTCTCGCATTCTGCGCAATTCACGCGAAAGTCGCCGCAATCTCACTGTCGGACTATAGGTCGATGGCATGGAGGCCAGTGTGCCAGGTAGGCGATGGGCGAGCCCATCAGTTGCTCCAATTGCTTAGAAGATGCACAGTGCATTGACGGGTAGCGCAGAGCGGCGCCATGATGACTGCGTGCGGAAGGGCGGATGTGTGAAATGGTGCAATCGGCACAGTTCTATTCGTACTTGATTAATGTGGCGTTACGCCATAGGTGGGGGCGGTTCCTTCCTTCATGCGGGTCGTTCCTCCTGGCCATGGGCGATCACATGGCGGTAGAGCTGCGGCGAGGCAAACCCCTGAACTGGTCGTACGACATCGTGACGCGTCTGGACGGCTATGGGCCAGAGTGTTTAAGCCTGTTGGGCGAGTGCCGGCAGGTGCAGTACGAAAGGTGCAATTTCACAGACTCGGGCATTGTGCGCATACGGCGCGAATGCCCCTAGTGGTTCCTGCGGGTGAAGGGCGGTTGGAGCGATGAGGCATAACCGGACTCGACCCATTCGGGATCGAGACGAATTCCTCTGCTTGGAGGGGTCGGCCTGTGTTATGCGTCAAAAGGGGGTCCCCGCCCTGGTTCGTTTACTGCACGGCGGGGAGCTGTTCATCGCCATTTCGAGCGGCCGAGGCCGACGCGGAGAGGTGGGCGCGCTTGACGTGAACGTGTCCGATCGAATCTGGGAGCTTGCGCAATGAGCGGGTTGTTCCTGGCCGAGATCGTGTTGCCGGGGGTGAAGCGTTCGGTGTCGGTGGCTCGCCGGTGTGTGGGAGAGGTCCTGGCGGTGGCTGGGCACGAGGACGTGGACGACGTACTGCTGGTGGTCAGTGAGCTGGTGACGAATGCCACGTCACACAGCGCGTCCGGCGAGCCCGGCGGGTTCGTCACGGTGGAGGTCTCCTCCTTGAACGCCGTGACGGCCTACATCGAGGTGATCGACGACGGGTCGGCGGTGACCGTTCCCGAGGTGCACGAGGCCGACGCCGAGGAGTGTGGTGGGCGAGGGCTGTGGCTGGTGGAAGCGGTCCCGGTGAGATGGGGCGTACGCGATGAGGGCTACCAGCGGCGGGTGGTGTGGGCGGCGATGTCCACGAAAAGCGGTACGTCCGCCTGTGCGGTAAGGAGGTGAGGGCACAAAGTGAGGTGCTTTGGAGTGTCCTGGATGGATGATCCAGCGTGGTTTCCTCCGCACTGCATCAGCCCGCATCCGTGCCCGGCGCAGTCGCATGCTGAGCAGCTGGTGTGGAACGTGCCACGTGACCACGGCCGTGAAGTGTGTGTCGTCACGTGGACGTGCGAGTGCGGCAGCCCCTTCTACGAACTGTGCCAGGCGGGCGGGCAGCGGTTCATCCGCCGCACCCGAAACGGGCCGGAGAAGCGGATCGTCGACGAAAGCGATCGATGGCCTGCCAAGCAGGCGGATGCGCGGTGGAACGCCTTGCTGCTCGGGCTACTCCACTGAAGAGGTGAGGCGTGGAGCCCATCGACCGCCCATTACTGACGTGGCGGGCGCCGTCCGGCGCCCGCCACGCAAGTGGGATCAGCGGTGCCAGAGGACGGCTGAGGTGGTGGTGCTGTTGAGGGTGACGTCGCCGTTCCAGGTCAGGAACGACTCCTGGGGCAGGTAGTTCTGGCCGAGGAGGAAGCCGCGCTTGATCTCGGTGACGTGCACGGTGGCGCCGGTGTCGGTGCCGACCACGACGCGGTGGGCGGTCACCTCGGCGATGTCCTCAGCCGTCGTGCCCGCGGGCAGCTCCACTGTGGTCGCCGCCGGGTCGTCGCGCTGGAGGGACCAGGTCGGGTCCACGTGGTTTGACAGATAGACGGTCTCGCCGGTCACGAGGCGTACGCCGAGCGAGACGCCGACCCATGACGAGCCCGCGTTGGCCGGCTGCGTGGTCTTCTTGAGCACCGCGTACAGATAGTTGCGCTGGTCGCTCACCTCGGGCGTGGCCGGTGTGGTGGCTGAGGGGGCCTCGATCTTGCCCTCGCGGAGCATTTCCTTGGCCATGATCTCGTAGGTCCAGGGGTTGGCGTCCATGAGGTACTCGCGGGCCTGGTCGGCCGGCAGCGTCGGCAGGTACGACAGAAAGAACCGCATCGGGTCGTCCACGGTGTCGCACATGTTGTTGTTCGACGTACAGGTCTGCAGGAGGGCGTGGTCGTTCTCGTACCGGCCGGTGAAGTGCAGTGTCTGGTGGTCGGGGGCCTGGTAGGTGTCGCTGCCCGCGACCCGGTCGCCGTTCTGGTCGACTTCGACGCTGTAGATCCACTCGATGTCGGTCGTGCGGCCCCAGCGGGCCATCAGCGCGGGGGTGTTCGTGCCGCCGTCCTCGTTGCTCCACACCACCGAGTACGTGAGCTTCGTGTGACCGGGGGTGGTGGCCGGTGCCGAGTCGTGCCAGGCGATGAGCGGGGTGTCGGTCGTCGCGTTCTGGTACGGGTTGCCGAGGGCGGCAATGTTGCGGCCATAGACGACGGGCGCGTACCGCAGCACGAGGTATTCGGGACTGCCCTTGGCGTAGGTCGAGACTCGCAGCGTGTCCAGCACGATGGATCTGCTCGTCGCGGCGGAGCGCTCGGCGGCGAAGTGCAGGCGCAGCTGGTGTACCCCTGTGGTGAGTCGGCCCAGCGCGAGCTGGCGGTGAAGGGGCTGGGCGCCGGAGACCACGAGGTCGGCGACATATCGGTTGTCGACCGAGATGGACACGACGGCCGATTCGGCGCCTGCCTTCGCCCAGTCCGTGCCTGGCGCGGACGCGTTCAGGTCGATGAGGGCCTCGCCGGACTTCCGCACGACTACGGGCACTCGCGTGTCCGGGTGGTTGCGGCGGACCTCGATGGGCCGCGTTTGGGCGGTGTCGGCGGGTGTGGTCTGCGCCGTGGCCGGGGTGGTCAACCCGGTCAGGCCGGCCAGGACGGCGACCGTCGCGGTTAATAGTTGGGCAACTCGCATCAGGGGGTTCCTCCGCTGCGTGGACTGCGCCGCGGGCGGGATGAATCGCGCCCGTGAGCAGGTCCGATCAGATGCCAGATCTAATGATCGAAACTAACCGGCCGGACAACGTGGGGAAAGCGGTCGTTGAAGAACGGGACAACCTAGTAGGCCCTGGCCACGTGCGAGTCCTTAGGTCGCTGTGGGCTTGTTTCTTCTTCGCTGAGGAGACCGGGACAGCTGGACTGGTCGCCTATTACGGAATCGCTGCGCCCTCAGCTCTCCATGCGCCACCGTTGCCTAATGATGATCATCCAGACGGTCAAGGGCCGGGGTCGAAGGGGCCGGCAGGTCCCTGGGAAGAACAGCCCCGAAATCACCACGCGCGAAGCGCGCCCTCATGAGGGACCATGCCTTGCGCCCTTGGGGCCCGGCGTGCTCGGAGGTGATGCGGGCTGATAGGAATGCGGAATGACTGTGAACGGCATTTCGATTGGGATTCTGGGTGGGACCGGAGACCAGGGGAAGGGGCTGGCGCGGCGGTTCGCGTTGGCCGGGCACCCGGTGCTGATCGGTTCGCGGAGCGAGGCTCGTGCCCAGGAGGCGGCCGATTCGATCGGGTCCGGCGCCCGAGGGGCTGAGAACGCGGTGGTCGCCACCGAGGCCGATCTGGTGATCGTGGCGGTGCCCTACGACGGGCACAAGGCGCTGCTGGAGTCGCTGCGTACCGAGTTGGCCGGGAAGATCGTGGTCGACTGCGTCAATCCGCTGGGCTTCGACAAGCAGGGCGCCTACGCGCTGCCCGTCGAGGAGGGGAGCGCCGCCCAGCAGGCCGCCGCGGTGCTGCCGGACAGCCGGGTGGTGGCCGCGTTCCACCACGTGTCGGCGGTGGTGCTGATGGATCCGGCCGTGGACAAGGTCGATCTGGATGTGCTGGTGCTCGGTGACGATCGCGAGGCGACCGACACGGTGCAGGCGCTCGCGTCGGTCATCCCTGGCGTGCGCGGCGTCTACGGCGGGCGGCTCCGCAACGCCTTCCAGGTCGAGGCCCTGACGGCGAACCTGATCTCCATCAACCGCCGCTACAAGGCCCACGCCGGAGTACGCGTCACCGACGTCTGACCGTCACGGGCCGACGCGCTAAAAGCCGACGTCGCTAAAAGAGCCAAAAGAGCGTCAAGGGAGAGGGAGCCAGCCCGCGTCCTCCGCGATGCGGATGGCGTCGATCTTGTTGCGGGCGCCCGTCTTCGTGATCGCTCCCGTCAGGTGGTTGCGCACCGTGCCCGCCGACAGGTGGAGACGGGCGGCGATCTCCTCCGCCGACGCGCCACGGGCGGCCTCCCGCAGCACGGTGGTCTCCCGTGGGGTGAGGGGGCTCTCGCCGTACTCCATCGCCGAGGCCACCAGCTCGGCGTCGAGTACGCGGAGCCCGGCGGCGGTGCGCCTGATGGCGTCGGCCAGGCGGTGGCCGGGGGCGTCCTTGACCAGGAACGCCTCGATGCCCGCCCCGAGCGCGCGACGCACCTGGCCGGGCTGGCCCATCGCCGTGAGCACCAGGATGCGGCACGACGGGAGCCGTTCGCGGAGCTCGGCGGCGGCGGTGATGCCGTCGATCACCGGCAGGTCGATGTCCACGATCGCCACGTCGGGCCGGGCCTTCAGGGCGGCGGGTACGATCTCGTCGCCCCGGGTCACCTCCGCGGCCACCTCGATATCCGGTTCCAGACGAAGCAGGGCCGTGAGGGCGGCTCTGATCATGTGCATGTCCTCGGCCAGCAGTACCCGGATCACGCGGGCACCTCCATGCTCAGGCGGAATCCGCCGGTGCCCGTCGCGGCGGCCTCGGCCGTCCCGCCTGCCTGGGCGGCCCGCTCCGCCAGTCCCGTCAACCCGCCGCCGGACTCGTGACCATCGTGATCGGCGCCGTCGTTGACCACTTCGAGCCGCAGCCGGTCCTCCGTCAGGGACGTGCTGATCGTGCAGGTGGTGGCGCGGCTGTGGCGCAGGACGTTGGTGACGGCCTCTCGCACGCCCCACGCCAGCGCCGCCTCCGACCGCTCCGGCAGCGTGGCGTCCACCAGATGCACCTGGCAAGCCACCCCCGACGACTCCAGCAGCGCCACCGCCCGATCCACCTCGCTCACCAGCGACAGCTCCCGGTATCCCCGCGCCACCCGCCGTACATCCTGAGCCGCCTCCCTGGCCACCTGCACCAGCTCATCCACCTCACCGCGAGCCTCAGCGGGGTCGCGGTCCATCAGGCGGGCGGCCAGGTCGCCCTTGAGGGCGATCGCCGTCAGGCTGCGGCCGAGCCCGTCGTGCAGGTCACGAGAGATGCGCAGCCGTTCCTTGAGTACGGCGGCCTCGGCGAGCTCCGCCCTGGCGTGTGAGAGGTCCACGGTCACGCGGACGAACCGGACCATGGCGTAGATCATCGCGCCGGTGGTGGATACGGAGAGACCGTAGAAGAGGGCTAAAACCGGGTTGGCGGACCAGGCGAAGATCGAGCCGCCGTCCCACAGCGTCATCGCGCCGACCAGCGGACCGCTCCAGCGCAGCGGCAGGAAGACCAGCAGGCTCCCGGCCAGCATCGGCGCCGACACGGCCGACCAGCCCGAGGGCAGCAGGTAGTCGGGCACGTACGTGGCGAGCAGCTGCAGCACCAGCGTCAGCGGGAAGAGCGGCGGCCGCTCGCCGCGCAGCCCCGCCCGCATGTTCAGGTAATGGGTCACGACGACGCCGATCACGGCCGCGCTCGCCACGAATCCGTTGCGCGGGCCGCTGGCGAAGTAGACCAGCCCGATGAACGAGTACGCGACCGATACGGCCGTGATCAGGACACGGGCGAGCCGCTGCGCGGAGGACGAGTTCATGTCCGGACTTATTATGACCGCCGGGGCTCCCACCGGAACCAGAGCCGGATCGCGACGACGCCGATGACCGCCCACACGGCCAGGTTCAGCGCGGGCAGCGCCACCTCGCCGGTCCTGAGGGCGTGCACGACGGCGGAGGTGGGCAGCAGGTCGAGTACGGATCCCACCCAGGCCGGCAGGACCTCGCGGATCGGGCCCATCGCGCCGGAGGCGATCCCGGACACCAGGAAGATGGGCATCGTGGTGGCGGCGGCCAGTTCGGCGCGCGGGATCACCACGGTGTAGGCGACGCCGAGCGTGGCCATGACGACCGCGCCCACGACGACCGCCCCGGCGTACACCAGCGGGTTCGCGGGGACCGGCACGTCGGCGAGCAGGCGCACCGCCACGGCGCACAGCGCGGTCACGACCACGGTCTGCGTGGCGGTGCTGGCGATCTGACCGGAGAGGATCTGCCCGTCGGTCAGCACGGTGGCGCGCAGCCGCTTGAGCACCAGCTGGTCGCGGCGCGTGGTCAGCGCCACGGCGACGTTCATGAACGCGGTGAGCGACAGCAGGATCGAGGTCATGCCGTGGGAGAGCTGGGTGGCGCCGGCCACCCCGTCGGCCGTCACGTGCCGCATGAGCACCGGCAGGCCGACGCTCAGCCCCACGGGCGTGACCACCGAGGCCAGCAGCATGGCCCGGTCCTGCCAGAACAACCTGGTGCCGAGCCGGTAGGTCGCGGCATAGCTCATCGGGCACTCCTGGACAGGTCGAGGAAGAGGTCTTCGAGGGTGGCGGTGCGGACCTCCAGGCCCGCCAGGCGCAGGCCGCGTTCGGCCGCCCAGCTCAGCAGCGTCTGCGCGGCCAGGTCGGGGTCGGCCGCCCGGCACACGGCCGTCTCGCCCTCCAGGGTCACCGGGAGCGGCAGGTCGTCCGGTGCCGTCCCGGGCGGCAGCCGGAACGCCACCCGCCCGCTCCGCGCGGCGAGCGTCTCCGCCATCCCGCCGGACGCGATGATCTCGCCCCCGTCCATGATCGCCATCGAGGTGGCCAGCCGCTGCGCCTCGTCCAGGTAGTGGGTGGTCAGCAGGACCGTGGTGCCCTGCCCGGCCAGGTCGCGGATGACCTCCCAGGTGTTGCGGCGCGCCTCGGGGTCCATCCCGGTGGTCGGCTCGTCCAGGAACAGGACCTCGGGACGGCCCAGCAGAGCCAGCGCCAGGTCGAGCCGCCGCTTCTCGCCGCCGGAGAGCTGGCGCACCCGGGTGCCCGCCTTCGGCAGCAGGCCCGCCAGTTCCAGCGCCTCCTCGCGGGGCCTCGGCGCGACGGTGAAGTCACGCCAGATGTCGACGGTCTGGGCGACGGTCAGATCCGGGAAGAACCCGGCGTCCTGCAGCATGATGCCGGTGCGCCGCCTGACGGCCGCCCGGTCCCGTGCGGGGTCGAGGCCGAGCACCCGGCAGACGCCCCCGTCCGGCTGCTGGAACCCGGCCAGCAGCTCGATCACCGTGGTCTTGCCCGCGCCGTTCCGTCCCAGGAGGGCGAAGATCTCCCCCTCGGCCACCTCGAACGAGATGCCGTTGACCGCCGCGAAGTCCCCGTAGCGCTTCCTGACCTCTTCCACATGAATTGCTGTCATATGTACGACTATTTCGGGCGGTGTGGTTCGGCGCCCGTGAAGAATTCACGACTTCCGGGAGAGCTTCAGCAGCGCGTCGGTCACCCCCTCGGGATCGACGACCTGCTGCAGGTGCTCGCCGGGCGTCCGCAGCACGGGCCAGCCCCGCCCGTGCGCCTCCTCGGCCACCTTGTCGTAGGGCGGGCCGTACCAGAGACAGGCGCACCTGACCGCGTCCCACCCGGCGGGCACGGGAATGGGCTCGGTGTAGTAGCCGAGCGGCAGGCGTGGCTGCTCCTCGACCACTGTGGCGCGCACCCGCGGGTCGGGCAGCATGGCGGCCACGTCGTCGTCGCTCCACCAGTCGGTCCAGCGCGGCAGGACGCCGTCGTCGTCGGCCAGATCGCGCAGGAACGGCAGGAACGCCTCCTGCGCCGCCCGCACCAGCCCGTCACGGGGCGGGATGTGCGCGTCGGCGAACACGCACGACACCACCCGATCGCCCAGCCCTTCCTTGATCACCGGCAGGAAGAGCCCCGCGTTGCTGTGCGGGACCAGCACGATCGGCGTCTCCGGGGCGGCTGCGCGCACCGCCTCCACCACCTTCGGCCAGTACGGCGAGCCGCGCCGCGCCACGCCGGTCAGGTCGGGCACCACGGCGGCATAACCTCTGCGGCCCAGGGCCTCGGCCACCGGAGTCCACGTCGAAGGCCCCACTGACGGGCTGTGCACGAGCACGAACGTCACGTTCATGTGCCTACTTTCCCGCACGCGGTGATCCGGCCACGCCGTTGTCAGCTGTCGGCGGACTCAGCGGAAAGCGGATCAGCGGACCGCCCGGCTGGGGGATCGGCGGACTCGGACGATCAGACGATCAGTGTGTGGCGGGCGGCGGGTTCGTGGGCGCCGTCGTACGAGCGCCAGGCCCGCGCCAGACCGGCGACCGCCCGCGACAGCTCCTCCTCCGGGAACAGGAAGTGCAGCCGCGTGTACTCGGCATGCCCGCCGAGCGGGTCGAACGAGCGCCCCGGCGGCACCGCCACCCCGTGCCTGAGCGCCACCTGCGCGAACGAGTCGGCCTCGCCGCGCGGCAGCCGTACCCAGATCGTCTGGCCGCCGCGCGCGGGCTCGAACTCCCACGAGGGCAGGTGTTCGCGCAGCTCGGCGCAGAGGTGGTCGTGGCGCGCCCGCAGCGTCTGTACGCGTGCCCGCCTGATCTCCGCCAGCCGCCCCAGCAGCGTGGCGGCGGCGAGCTGGCCGAGGATCTCGCCCCCCAGATCGTGTACGGCCCGCAGCCGGGCCAGCCGCGAGACCAGGGGCGCGGACGCCCGGATCCAGCCCACGCGCAGCCCGCCCCAGACCAGCTTGCTCAGCGAGGCGATCGTGATCACCTGCTCACAGGGCCCGTACGCGGCCAGCGGCGGCGGGATCTCGCCGGAGAAGCAGAGCTCCGCGCAGACCTCGTCGTCGATCACCGGCACGTCGTACTCGGCGGCGAGGGCGGCCAGGCGCCGCCGGTCGGCCGATTCCATGATCGAACCGGCCGGGTTGCTGGCGGTCGGCACGGCGTACACCAGGGCGGGCCGTTCGCGCATCGCCTCGGCGGGGACCGGGGCCAGCGTCACCGGGCGGACGGCCGCGGCGGCGTGCCTGAACACCTCCAGCGCGCCCGGGTACGTCGGCGACCCGGTCAGCACGGTGTCTCCCGGCGAGATCAGCAGGCCCGCCAGCAGCGTCAGCGCCTGCTGCGCGCCGTTCGTGATGAGGATCTCCCCGGCGGTGGTGGGCACGCCGCGTTCGCGGTAGTAGGCGGCGACGGCCTCGCGCAGGGCGGGGTTCCCGGCGGGCTGGTAACCCAGGTCGCGCACGCCGGCCAGGCGGGTGGCCGCCTCCTGGTACGCCTCGATCAGCTCGGGCGGCGGGTCGTCGGGGGCGGCGCAGGTCAGCAGCTGTACGCCGTCCGGGGGATGGAGGATGTGCAGGAGCAGCGGGTTGGCGACGACGCTGTCCGTGGCGCGGGTCGAGGGCAGGTCGCACGCCGCGACGCGGGTGCCGCTGCCCTGGCGGCGCACCACGCGGCCCTCCTGCTGGAGCAGGTCGTAGGCGGCCACGACGGTGCCCCGGCCGACCGCCAGCCGCCTGGCCAGCGCCCGGTCAGGTGGCAACTGCTCGCCGGGCGGCAGTACGCCGTCGTCGATGAGCGCCCGCAGGCGGCCCGTGAGCAGCAGGTAGAGAGGCCCGCGCCCGGACGCCCAGCGGCCCAGCAGGTCGACGAGGTCATCGAGATTGGCCCCATTCATGGACCAATTCTCTATCATTGGATCTGACAAAAGGCCACATCTTGGGACATTCTCGCTGTATGAGCGAACTGCACCCCGAGACCCGAGCCGTGCATCTGCCCCAGCCACCCATCGAGGACAGCCGTCCGATCACGATGCCCATCTACCAGACCTCCGGCTTCGTCTTCGACGACCCGGCGGTCATGGCCGACGCGATGGGCCGCCCCGACGGCCCGTTCGTGTACGGGCGCTACAGCAACCCCACCGTCCGAGCGCTGGAGCTGGCCGTCTCCGGCCTGGAGGGCGGAGTCGCCGCCCTGGCCACCGGCTCCGGCATGGGCGCGATCAACACCGTGCTGCTGGGCCTGCTCAAGCCGGGCGACCACCTGATCGCCCAGAAGGCCCTGTACGGCGGGACGGCCGGGATGATCAACGACCTGGTCGCCAGGTTCGGCGTCGAGGTCACCTACGTGCCCGAGGACGACCCCGCCGCCCTGCGCGCCGCCGTGCGCCCCGAGACCAGGCTCGTCTACCTGGAGACCATCGCCAACCCGATCGCCCAGGTCGCCGATCTGCCCGGGATGTGCGCCGTCGCCCGGGAGCTCGGCATCGTGTCCGTCGTGGACAACACCTTCGCCTCGCCGATGCTGTGCCGTCCCCTCGAACTGGGCGCCGACATCGTCGTCCACTCCACGACCAAGTACCTGTCCGGGCACACCGACGTGGTGGGCGGCATCGCGGTGTTCGCCGACGAGGAGCTGTACAAGAAGGCGTGGCGCTTCGCGACCAAGCTGGGCGCCTCGGCGGACCCGTTCGCCGCGTGGCTGACGCTGCGCGGGATCCAGACGCTGGCGCTGCGCATGGAACGCCACTGCGCCAACACCCGTCTGCTCGCCACCCGGCTCGCCGAGCATCCGGCGGTCTCCGCCGTGCACTGGCCGGGGCTGCCGTCGCACCCGTCGTACGAGCTGGCGGCCAAGCTCCTGCCCGACTTCGGCGGCGTGTTCTCCTTCGACCTGGTCGGCGGCCGGGCCGCGGGGGAGAAGTTCATGGCCTCGATCAAGCTGGCGCTGCTGGCTCCCTCGCTGGGCGGTGTCGAGACGCTCGTCATGCACCCGGCGACCACGTCGCACCTCGGGCTCAGCGCCGAGGAGCTGGCCAGGCACGGGGTCAGCGAGGGCACCGTACGCATCGCCGTGGGCATCGAGCACCCCGAGGATCTGTGGGCGGACATCTCCCAGGCGTTGACATAGGGCTTGGGGACTTTAGGGAAAAGAATTAGGAAAATGCCTAAATGCTTCGGAGGGAGATCTCGATGACGGTGACGTACGAGGACGTGACGAGCGCGGCCGAGCGGATCGGCGGGCATGTGCTGCGTACACCGGTGCTGGAGATCTCTCCCGGGCTGTTCTTCAAGCTGGAGCAGCTGCAGCACTCGGGGTCGTTCAAGGTGCGGGGGGCGTTCAATCGCATCCTGTCGGCCGGTGAGCTGCCGCCGAGCGGGGTGATCGCGGCCAGCGGCGGCAACCACGGGCTCGCCGTCGCCTACGCCGCCAGGGCGCTGGGCGTCCGGGCGGAGATCTTCGTGCCGGAGGTGACCAGCCCGGTGAAGGTGGCCGGGCTGCGGCGGCTGGGCGCGGAGACCAACCAGGTCGGGGCCATCTACTCGGAGGCCGCGGAGGCGGCGGCCAAGCGGGCGGCGGAGACCGGGGCGCTCACGGTGCACGCCTACGACCAGCCGGAGGTCGTGGCGGGACAGGGGACCACGGGTCTGGAGTTGATGGCGCAGACGGGCGGGGTGGACACGGTGGTGGTGGCCGTGGGAGGCGGCGGGTTCGCCGCGGGCATCACGATCGGTGTCGGGAGCGGGCCGCGGATCGTCGCCGTCGAGCCGGTGCTGTGCCCGACCCTGCACGAGGCGCTTCGGGCGGGCCATCCGGTGCCGGTGCAGGTCAGCGGTGTGGGAGCGGACGCGCTGGGCGCGAGTCAGATCGGCGGCGTGGCCTACGACGTCCTCTCCCGGGCGGACGTCCAGAGCGTGCTGGTGTCCGACGACGCGATCGTGGCCGCCCGCCATACCCTCTGGGAGGAGCACCGGGTGGCCACCGAACACGCGGGAGCGGCCGCGTACGCCGCGCTGCTGTCCGGGGCGTACGTGCCCGCCGACGGCGAGCGGGTCGCGGTGGTGGTGTGCGGCTCTAACACCGACCCCGCCACGCTGGCCTGACGCCGCCGTTCCAGGCGCCCGGCGGGCCGGGCACCTGGAGGGGGAGCGGTCAGTGAGGGGGAGCGGTCAGTGAGGGGGAACGGTCAGTGAGGGGGAACGGTCAGTACTGCGTCGCGTCGTGTACGTCGAGCAGCGGCTCCTTGACGCCGTCGCCCGAGTCGTCGGTCCAGTTGGAGTTGCCGGTGGCGATCAGCTTGCTCCGCACGGCCAGCGCCCCGGCCCGGGTGGTCGGCTTGCGGGCGCCCGAGGTGAGGATGCCGGCCGCGCCCGCGACGTGCGGACTGGCCATCGAGGTGCCGCTGATCGTGTTGTAGCCGCCGTTCATCCACGTGGAGTAGATGCAGGTGCCGGGTGCGGTGATCTCGATCGTGGCGCCGAAGTTCGAGTAGAACGCCGAGGTGTCGTCCTGGTCGGTCTCGCTGCGGCACGACAGCGTGCTGCCGCCGAGGCCGCCCGCCAGCCCGTCGTTGTCGGTCAGCGCCGAGACGGTGACCACGTCGGGGTGGTTGGCCGGGAAGAACGACGAGGCGTTGGCGTGGTTGTTGCCCGCCGCGACGACGACCACGATGCCGGCGTTGGTGGCGTTCGTGATCGCGGTGCTGATCGCGCTGCTCGTGCACCCGTTGCAGCCGAGGCTCAGGTTGATGACCTCGATGGTCGAGGCGCGGGCCACGACCCAGTTGAGGCCGGCGGCGATGGCCGACAGGGTGCCCGAGCCGGCCGCGTTGAGCACCTTCACCGCGTGGATGCGGGCGGCCGGGGCCACGCCGACGGAGCCGATGGTGTTGTCGCGCGCGCCGATGATGCCCGCGACGTGCGAGCCGTGGCCGTTGTCGTCGGTGCCCGTGTTGTTCACGCAGACGCCGGTCACGCAGTTGGTCCGGGCCACCACGTTCAGGTCGGGATGGGTGTAGTCCACCCCGGTGTCCACGACGGCCACGTCCGTGTTGATCTGGACGTCGTCGACGCCGTCGATGTCCAGGTTCGGGTTGGACGGGGCGAAGATCCGCCGGACGCCCGTCGGGACCGTCTGCGCGAACGCCGTGACGACGGCGTCCTTCTCGACGGTGAGCACGTTCGGGGTCTGCCGGAGCTTCTCGGCGGCCTCCGCGGTCAGGGTGGCGGTGTAGCCCCTGAAGGCGTCCTCGTAGACGCCGATCAGGTGCCCGCCGTACCTGCTGACCTGGTCCTGGGCGGCGGCTTGGGTGCCGGCGCGGACGTTGGGGTTGAGCTGCACGATGTACGTGCTGGTCTCCGGCGCGGCGGCCGAGGCGGGGAGCGGCGCCGCGGACAGAGCCAGCGCGCCGACGAGCGATGCGAGCATCAGGGTGCGTGGTCGCATGACAGGTGTGAACCCTTCCTGGGTATTGGACGGGGATCACTGAAAACATGAGGCAGAAGCGCGCTCGCGGCCATACGTGGAGGACACGTATTGCGACTACTTAGTGCGTTTCACGTCGTGCCGACGTTGAGCTGCCTGCGTGAGCTGAGGCCGAGCTTGCGCAACGCGTTGGCGATGTGCACCTCCACCGTGCGCGGCGACAGGAACAGGCTCTCGGCGATCTCCTTGTTGGTGAGACCGTCCGCGGCCAGCCTGGCCACCTCCTCCTCACGCGGCGACAGCGTGCCCTGAGGTGCGGCCGGGCCGGCGAGCCTGCGCCGGAGCCGCCGGCTCGCCGCCGGGGTGATCGTCTCCGAGACGGCCTGCCTGACCAGCGGCTGGCGCAGGCCGTACCTGCCGGGTGCCCACTCGCGCAGCAGGCCGCACCGCACCGCCTCGGTGAGGCCGCGCTCGCCCTGTTCCGGCGGCACGCCCGCGACGCCCGTCAGCACGTCCTCGCACACCGGATGCTCGACCTGGGAGGCCGCCTGCACGATGTGGCGCGCCGCGCGCGGCAGCGCGGCCAGCTTCACCAGCACGGCGTCGCGCAGCGCGGGCGGCGTGCCCGGCTCCTGGCCGTCGGCCAGCATGCGGGTCAGCTCCTCGATGGCGCGGGGTACGCCGCCGGTGAGCGGCCACAGGTCGGCCGCGCCCGGCAGCAGGTGCTTGACCAGGAGGGCGGTCTCGGCGGTGGCGAGCGGGGCGAGCGCGATCTCGGCGTGGTCGATCCTCGGTGGCAGGTGCGCGAGCAGCTCGGTCACCGGATGGCCCAGGTCCTCCGTGCGGTACGTGACCACCAGGTTGACCCCGTCGGGCAGGCAGCGGGCCAGGAACGCCAGCAGCTCCCTGGTCCCCGGATCGACCCAGTGCACGTCCTCGACCACCAGCGTGATCGGCCGCAGCGAGCCCAGCAGCGACAGCACCGCCCTGAACAGCCGATGCCGTTCCACCATCGCGTCCTGGATCGGGGGCGGGGTGGGCGGCAGCAGATGGCCGCATTCCGGGAGGAACGGGCGTAACGCCCCGGTGATCGGGTTGAGGTCGCGCAGCGGGCGGACGTCCCGCAACGCCTCCACGACCGGCCCGTACGGGAACCGCATGGGGTGGCAGCTCCCGACGAGCATCGGCTGGCCGGTCAGCTCGTGCAGCAGCCGGGTCTTGCCGACGCCCGCCTCGCCCTCGATCAGGAGGACGAGCGGGGGACGGCTCAGGGCGTCGGCCAGCTGCCGAAGTTCGTGCTCTCGTCCCACGAAAGGCATGACGCGCACCCCAACCCGGCCGGACTATAAGCAGTCAATAAACTTTTTCCTATTTGTCGGGGTGTGTCCAGGGTCCTGTCCGTGGCCGGTCACTGGTCACTCGTACGAATGACCGGCCTCCGGGAAGGCGCCCGAGGTCACGTCGGCAGCGTAGGCGCGGACGGCGCGGTCCATCTCCGTGGCCAGCTCCGAGTACTGCTTGACGAACTTGGCCGGACGCGGGGTGAGCCCCATGAGGTCCTGCCACACCAGCACCTGGGCGTCCGTGGCCGGTCCCGCGCCGATGCCGATCGTCGGGATGGCGAGCGAGGTGGTGACCCGTTCGGCCAGCTCGGCGGGCACGCATTCGAGCACCACCGAGAAGGCGCCCGCCCGTTCGAGGTCCTTGGCGTCCGACATGAGCTCGTCGCCCGACTGGCCGCGGCCCTGGACGCGGTAGCCGCCGAGGACGTTGACCGACTGCGGGGTCAGGCCGAGGTGCCCCATGACCGGGATGCCCGCCGAGACCAGCAGCTCGACCTGCGGCAGGACGCGCCGGCCGCCTTCCAGCTTGACCGCGTGCGCGCCGGCCTCCTTCATGAAACGCGCCGCCGTCTCCAGCGCCCGCTGGGGTGAGCCCTGGTACGAGCCGAACGGCAGGTCGGCGACCACGAGGGCGCGCGCGGAGCCGCGGACGACGGCGGCCGTCAGCGGCAGCAGGTCGTCGACCGTGACGGGCAGCGTGGAGTCGTAGCCGTAGACGACCATGGCCGCGGAGTCGCCGACCAGCAGGACCGGGATGCCCGCCTGGTCGAACACCCGGGCCGTCATCGCGTCGTAGGAGGTGACCATGGGCCACCTCTCTCCGCGCTCCTTGGCCGCGATGAGGTCGCGGACGGTGACGCGGCGGCCGGTGGCGCCGCCGTACAGCATTGTGGAAGAGGACATGACAACCCTCCGGTGAAGTCTCGAGGCGCCCCTGTGGCGTACCCGGACCCTTCCGATGATGGCACGCGGCCGACGGCGCACGGCGATAACCGGTGGCGGAATTGTCGGTGCCGCTTGCCACAATGGACCTGGAGGTAAGCAATCAACATGGCTCTCGACCCTTACAAGCGGCTGTTCCGGCTGCCCGGCGTGCGGACGTTACTCCTGGTGGGCCTGATCGCCCGCATCCCCACCACCGCGACGGGCATGGCGTTGACGCTCTATGTCGTCAACGGCCTGGGGCTCGGCTTCGGGCAGGCGGGGCTGGTCACCATGGCCAGCACGGTCGGCATGGCCGTCGGGTCGCCGCTGACGGGCAGGTTCGTCGACAAATACGGCCTGCGGCCGATCCTCACCGTCACCACCGTCGCGCAGGCGGCGTTCTGGGCGAGCGCGTGGGCGCTGCCGTACGCGGCGCTGGTCGTGGCGGCGGCGGTGGCGGGGCTGCTGGGGCAGCCGGTGTTCAGCGTGATCAGGCAATGCCTTGCGGCCATGGTGCCGCTCGAGCACCGCAGGGCCGGCTTCTCGCTCGACTCGATGCTGGTCGAGCTCGCCTACATGGTCGGCCCGGCGCTGGCCGTGGCCGGGATGACCACCCTCGGCAGCGGGCCGACGCTGGCGAGCATCGCGGTCGGGCTGACCGGCTCGGGAGTGGCGCTGATCGCGCTCAACCCGCCGACCCGGTCGGCCGAGGAGCTGAAGGCGCCCGCGATGAAGGTGCCCCGGCGGCAGTGGCTCACGCCCGCCTTCGTCGCGCTGCTGGGCACGGTGGCCGCGGCCACGTTCGTCCTCACCGCGACCGAGCTCGCCCTGGTCGGCACCATGAAGCACGCCGATCAGACCCCGTGGATCGGGCTCGCGGTCGCCATCTGGTGCCTTTACTCGCTGGCGGGCGGCTTCGTGTACGGTGGGCTGTCGCGCGGCGTCTCGCCCCTGGCCCTCATCGCGGGCATGGGCCTGCTGACCGTTCTGGCCTCGCTGGCCGGTGGCGACTGGTGGTGGCTCATGCTGGCCCTGCTGCCCGCCGGTGTGCTCTGCGCCCCCTCGCTGTCCTCCACGGTCGACACCGTCAGCCGCTGGGTGCCCGCGGGCGCCAGGGGAGAGGCGATGGGCTTCCACGGCACCGCCCTGCTGATCGGCGGGGCGCTCTCCGCGCCGGTCGCCGGGGCGGTCATCGACGCGCACGGCCCCGCCTGGGCGTTCGTGGTGGCCGGGTTCACGGGGGTGGCGATGGTGCTGGTCGCGCTGCCGTTCTGGCGGCGGCGGCCCCAGCCCGTCGAGGCGCCACCGGTCGAGGTCGCGGAGCCAGTCGTCGCCACGAGTTAACCCTTACGAAACGAGTCCGTTGCGTATCGGAATATCCTTGCGATACGGTAGCGTTGCGAAACTCAAGCGTATCGAAATTAAGGTGCTTTCCATGGATGCGAACACAGGTCATCCACGCCGCTGGCCCATCCTCGGCGTGCTGGTGTTCAGCCTGCTGGCGGTCGTGCTCGACAACACGATCCTCAACGTGGCGATGAAGACCATCGCGGACCCCACTGTCGGTCTGGGCGCGACCCAGAGCGAGCTGGAGTGGGCGATCAACTCCTACACGCTGGTGTTCGCCGGCTTGCTGTTCACCTTCGGGGTGATCGGTGACCGCACCGGACGCAAGCGGATGCTGTTCATCGGCATGTTGATGTTCGGCCTGGCCTCGCTGGCCAGTGCCTACGCGCAAGATCCGATGCAGCTGATCCTGGCCCGGGCGGCGATGGGCATCGGCGGCGCGGCCATCATGCCGGCGACCCTGGCCATCATCTCCAACGTCTTCCCGCCGAGTGAGCGGGGCAAGGCCATTGGCGTCTGGGCCGGTGGTGTCGGCTTGGCGGTGGCGATCGGCCCGATCACCGGCGGCGTGCTGATCGAGCACTTCTGGTGGGGCTCGGTCTTCCTGGTCAACGTGCCGATCGTGATCATCAGCATGATCCTCATCGGCACGGTCGTGCCGGAGTCGCGTGACCCCAAGCCGTCGAAGCTCGACCCGATCGGCGTGGTGCTGTCCATCATCGGCCTGGTCGCCATCGTCTACGGCATCATCCGCGGCGGCGAACTGGCCACCGTGGCCTCCGCCGAGGTGCTCACCCCGACGCTGATCGGTGTGGCGGTGCTGGCGGCGTTCGTCTGGTGGGAGCGGCGTACCGACCACCCCGCCTTCGACGTGCGTAACTTCGGCAACGTCCGGTTCTCCTCCGCCATCGGCATGATGGGCATCGTCTTCTTCGCGATGATGGGCGGGATGTTCTTCCTGACCTTCTACATGCAGATCGTGCTGGGCTTCACCCCGGTGCAGGCGGGCGCGCTGATGATCCCGTTCGCCGCGGCGCAGCTCATCTTCGCGCCGCTCAGCCAGCGGGTTAACCAGCGCTTCGGCGCCAAGCTCTCCTCCGTGGTCAGCATGCTGGTGGTCACCGCGGCGCTCACCAGCTACGCGTTCCTCGACCAGAGCACGCCGATCGTGGTCATCGAGATCATCTTCTTCGTGCAGGGCGCCGCGATGGCCAACATCATGCCTCCGGCGACCACCGCGATCATGGAGGCGCTGCCCAGGGAGAAGGCCGGTGTCGGCTCGGCCATGAGCAACACCGTCCGGCAGATCTCCGGCGCGCTCGGCGTGGCCGTGCTCGGCTCGGTGCTGTCCTCCAGCTACCGGGGCGAGATCGCGCCCGCCCTGTCCGGCCTCGGCCTTCCGGCCGATGCCCAGCACGCCGCCGGTGAGTCGATCATGGCGACGGTCGGCGCCGCGCACGCCCTCGGCCAGCACGGGCAGGCGCTGATCCAGCCCGCCTTCAACGCCTTCCTCCACGGGATGCACACCACGGCCCTGGTCTCCGCGGTCATCGCGCTGCTGGGCGTGCTGGTCGTGCTGAAGTGGATGCCGGGCAAGGCACGCCCGGTCCAGCAGGTGGAAAAGAAAGAACCAGCGGTAGTGTGAGGCCGCGATGACGATCCAGGAATCCACGACGGCCCGTCCGGCGGGCCGTCCGCGCAGCGAAAAGGCCGAGAAGGCGATCATCGAGGCGACACTCGACCTGATCGCCGAGGGCATGGGCGTGTCTGAGCTGTCCATCGAGGCGATCGCGTCGAGGGCGGGCGTCGGCAAGACGACCATCTACCGGCGCTGGTCCAACAAGGAAGACCTGGTGGTCGACGCGCTCGCCACACTCAGGGCACCGCTGCCGCCGCTACTCCAAGAGTCGGTGCGCGACGACCTGATCGTCCTGCTGGAAGTGATCCGCAAGGAAGCGGGCGAGGCCCGGGGCCGGTGCGTGATGAACATCGCGATGAGCGAGGCGGATCGCTACCCGCGGCTGATGGAGCGCTTCATGAAGCGCGCCGTCGAGCCGCGCAAGCGGGCCATGCGCGGCACGCTGGAGCGTGGCGTCGCCTCGGGCGAGCTGAGGCCGGACCTCGACATCGATCTCGCCATGGCCATGCTGTCCGGGACCATGATGCACCACACCAAGTGGGCGCCCGCCGGCGACCTGCCCGCCGACCTGCCCGAGCGGATCGTCGACGCGGTCATAGCGGGGATCGGGCCCCAGAGCTGAGACCAGCTCTCAGGATGGAGATTCGGACGGCCGGGAGATTCTCCCGGCCGTTTTGATCTTGGCTCTAGGCAGAACATGAGTCCTGTTCTAGCGTCGCGGCCATGCCCCCCATGCGCAGGTTCGCCACCGTCGTCGCCCTGAGCTCGTCCCTGCTGCTCATGCTCGCCGCCCCGGCGCTGGCCCACGAAGAGCGCCCGGTCACGCTGCCCGACGGTTCGGGCACCTTACCCGTCTTACGCAGGGCGGAGCCTGATCTGCTGGTCTGTAAAACAGACGCGGACGACTTCGCCCGAAGAATCGCGACCTTCCCGGAACCCACCAAACAACGCAACCTCCAGCTTTTCGCGAAATGTCGGGAACAGGGGGTGAGGGATCTGCAGGAGGCCGTCGACAAGGTCGACCGGCCGGGCATGACCATCGCCGTACTCCCCGGCCTCTACCAGGAAGAGCCCAGCCAGGCCGCCCCGACCGGCGACTGCGCCCACCTCCCGGCCCGCTGGTCCACCTGGGGCTACCAGATCCTCTCCTTCGAACAGCAGCAGCGCTGCCCGCACAACCAGAACCTCGTCGCCATCCTCGGCAAGAAGGACCTCCAGATCGAGGGCACCGGCGCGTCCCCCCTCGACGTGATCGTCGACGCCCAGTACCGCAAGCTGAACGCCATCCGCGCCGACCGTACCGACGGCGTCTACTTCAGGAACCTCACCGCCCAGCGCACCACCTTCAACTCCCTGTACATCCTGGAGACCGACGGCTTCGTCATCGACCAGGTGCTCACCCGCTGGAACGACGAGTACGGCTTCCTGACCTTCGCCAGCGACCACGGCCTCTACACCGACTGCGAGGCGTACGGCAACGGCGACGGCGGCCTCTATCCCGGCAGCGCCTCCAACCTCAATGACGGCCGCGGCCACGAGATCACGCGGTACGCCATCGAGATCCGCCGCTGCAAGAGCCACGACAACGCGCTCGGCTACTCGGGCACCGCGGGCGACTCGATGTGGGTCCACGACAACGAGTTCTACGACAACATGGTCGGCGCCACGATGGACAGCCTCTGGCCCAGCCACCCCGGCCTGCCGCAGAACCACGCCACGTTCGAGAACAACAAGATCCACGACAACAACAAGGACTACTACGAGTACACGCGCAACGGCACCTGCGCCAAGCCGCCCGCCCAGCGCGGCTACGAGCAGGGCGTGGTCTGCTCCCAGACGGGCGCCCCGCCGGGCACCGGCGTGCTGGTCGCGGGCGGCAACTACAACGTCTTCAAGAACAACCAGATCTGGGGCCACAACCGCGCGGCCTTCGGGCTCTTCGGCGTCCCCGCGTTCATCAGGGGCGAGAACGACCTCGCCAAGCAGGCCGACACCGCCAACTACAACCGCTACGAGGGCAACCTCTTCGGCGTGAGCCCCACCGGCGAGCGGCGTCCCAACGCTCTGGACGTCTGGTGGGACGGCCAGGGGACCGGCAACTGCTGGCAGGCGGACGTGGGCCGGTCCTCGCCCGCGGTGCTCCCGGTCTGCGCGGCCAAGGCGCCCGCGCTGTCCGGTGGCTCCAACCGCTGGCTGGCCGAGCCGGTGAAGCTCATCAAGCTCTACCTGTGCGCCGACTTCAGCGCCGCGCAGGCGCGGCTGCCCGCGGGCTGCGACTGGTTCGGCGCCGCCGGCCTCGGCAAGGTGGAGGCTCAGCTCGCTCTGGGCGGCTCGGCCGTGCTCGCGCTGATCGCGGTCCTGTTCTGGCGGCGGACCGGCCAGGCCGTACGACGGCGCAAGGGCGATCCGGCGGCCAACGGGGTGCCTCCGGCGATGGCGGCGCGCAGCGAGTACCGGCACCGGCTGGTCGTGGCCGGGAGCCTGTGCGGGTTCCTGGGTCTGGCGTTCGACGTGGTGGCCGCCGCCACGGCCGGCACGCTGATGGCGGCGCTCGCGCTGCTGCTCATGGCGGGCTGGTGGCTCTGCCTGGGCGCGGCGCTGCGGCGGGGGCGGCCGGTGTTCGGCTGGTTCACGATCGTGCTGGGGCTGCTGGCCGCTGTGGACGCGTTCGACCGGGTGGTCTACCTGATTCCGGTGATCCCGTTGGGGCCCGGCTGGGTTCGCGGGCTGCTCACCGGGTTCTGGGTGCTCTGCGCGGTGGTCGTCCTGGCGCCCAGGCGACGCGGCAGCACGGCCTCGGCCGCAGCTGAGGTGCCGGCGTGAGGCGAGTCGTCGCCGCTCTGGCGTGCGCCCTGGTGTGTGTGCTGGTGGCGGGGTGCGGGCCGTTGGCGCAGACCCACCACAACCCCGGCAACAGCCACGAGGTCTCCACGGGACGGCCCAGCGCGCGGCCGAACGCGGCGATCACCATCGCCGGGGGCAAGGTGAGCCTGCCGTCAGGGTGGCTGGAGGTGGCCAAGGGGCGGCCGGTCAGCATCACGGTGACCAGTGACGTCGCGGACGAGGTACACGTGCACGGGTACGACCTCAAGGCCGAGCTGCGCCCCGGCGAGCCGGTGACGCTGCGGTTCACCGCGGACCTGACCGGCGTGTTCCAGGTGGAGACGCATCGGAGCAAACTCGTACTCACCCAGGTGGCGGTGCGATGACGGGCGCTCACCCTCCTGGCCGTCGCGTACACCCTGGGCTGGCTCGTGATCGGCCCCGCTGACGGCAACGCCGGACCGTACCTGGTGTATGTGCTCTTCTGGGTCGGGCTCGTGCCTGCTTCGCTGCTGTTCGGGCCGGTGTGGCGGGTGCTGAACCCGTTCCGGCTGCTGCCCGACCGGCCGCGCGCGCCGCTGCCGCCGCGGCTCGGCTACTGGCCCGCCGCCGTCGGCCTGCTGGCGTCCACCTGGATGGAGCTGGTCGCCCCAGAGCCCGCCGCGCCCGCGACGCTCCTGGTCTTCTGCGGCCTGTACGGCACGGCGCAGCTGGCCGGAACCCTGGTGTACGGCCACGCGTGGCTGTCCAGGGGCGACCCGTTCGAGGTGTACTCGACCCTGATCGGCCATCAGTCCCCCTCAGCAGGCGGACCGACGGCAAGCCGGTGCTGCGCAACCCGTTCGACGGCCTCGACGCCCTCGAGCCGGCCCCCGGCCTGGCGGCCATCGCCGGGGAGGCGGTGCTGTACGGCGCCTGCCTCGGGCTGGCCGGACTGGTCGGCGGGACCAGGGGACTGGCGCCCCGCTTCGCCATTCGCTGGTGCCGATCGCGATCGGTTACCTGATCGCGCACTATTTCTCGCTGCTGCTCATCGAGGGCCAGCGCGCGACCATCCTGTCACTCGGCCTCGACGCCTCGGTGGACCAGAACGCCGTCAGCCCGGCCACGATCGCCACAGTCCAGATGCTGGCCATCGTGCTCGGGCACGTGGTGGGCGTGGTCGCCGCGCATGACCGCTCCGTCCGCCTGCTGCGGCCCGACAGGGCGGTGGCGGGGCAGATCCCGCTGTTCGTCCTGATGATCTGCTACACGATCGGGGGCCTGACTCTGCTCTTCGCCTGAAAGTGCTGGGGTACTGCGACCTAGCCGAATTCTCTGAACTCGTTCCCGGTGATCGTTTCGCTGGCGATGTCGCGGAATCGGGATACCAAGGGGCCTCGGCGACGCGGGCTTCGGCGCTGCTGGTCAAGGCGGGCTTGCCGGGTCAGCTGATGGTGCGGAGGGCGGGCCATATCATTGTCCACGGGGCGCGGATGCCGGTGCACACCGTGACCGGCTTGCCCTGTTCGCCGTTGTCGATCCCGAGCCGATTGTCGATACGGGCCACGTCTCGGCAGCCGGTGAAGTACTGGGCCCAGTTGGCCGGCCGCCAGTCCCCGACGTGGACGACGACGGTGCGCTCGGCGGGCGGAGGTCCCCAAGTCCAGTAGGAATTGTGGCCGGAGTGGACCGGCGGCAGGCTCTTGCCGAGGAGGATGAGAGGGCTGGCCTCGCTGTAGCTGTTGGCGAGGATCACCGCGTGGGCGCGTTGCGCCGGGGGCAGCCCGGCCACGACCTGTTCCACGGTCGCCACGTACTGTGGCCAGCCGATCTGGTTGGCCACGTCGGGCACCGTGGCCGGCAGGGTGGTCTTGGCGTAAGCAGCGACCGGCAGGACCGGCAGGGTCAGCAGCGCGATCAGCCCACCGGAGGCGACGGCCGCCGCGCCGAACCCCGCGATCTTGAGCCGTCGATGGCCCCGGGCGATCCACGTGTCCAGGACGATCCCGCCGGCCGCCATGAACAGCGCGGCGCTGCCGATCGCGTAGTACGCCTTGCCGCCGCTGAGCAGGACCAAGACCATGGCCACGAGGGCGGCGACCCCCAGCGGTCGCCAAGGCGCGGCGGCCCGCGACCCCAGCACCCAGACCAGGCCCATGACGCAGACCGGGAACAGCAAGGGACCGGTGAACAGCCACAGCAACGGCAGGACCTGGGCGCGGTTCGTCGCCGCGTACCCGGCGATCCGCGAGGCCATCGTCAGCTGCGGCCAGCCGTTCTCGGCCTGCCATGCCAGGTTCGGTGCCCACATCACGGCCGCGATCACGGCCGCGGCCCACGCCCACGGTGAGCGGACGACTTCCCAGCGCCGGCACAGCAGCACCCCGATGGCGAGCCCCGCGGCGAGGAACAGCAGCGTGTCCTTGTTCTCCAGCCCGATGCCCGCGCTCAGCCCCACCGCCACCCACAGCCGCCGATCCCCGCCGGCGAGCAGCCGTACCAGTAACCACATCACCACCGCCCAGACCAGCAGGTCCGGCTCGGTGGTGGTGTCCAGATGCCCCGCGCCGAGATACCCCGAGACGCCGGCCGTCACCGCGACCAGTATCTGCGCCCGGCGCAAGCCACCCAGATCGCGGGCGATGAACGCCACGATCATCACGACCGAGGCCATCTCCAGCGCCGGCAGGATCCGCACCGCCGTCGGCGAGGCCCCCAGGATCGCGACCGCCGCCGCCGACAGCAACGGCTTCAGCGGTGGCTGATCCACGTACCCGAACGCCGGATGCCGCCCCGCCACCGCGAAGTACATCTCGTCACCATGGAAGCCGTACGCCCCCGACAGGCTGAGCAACCCGGCGACCATCAGCCCGGCCACCAGCCACACCGGCCACGGCACCGCCCACGATCGGGTCGTCACATCCACGCCGTCAACCATCGGTCGTGATCACCACCGGTCGTATGGGTAAGGCGTCCGCGATCGCCGTAGCGCGGGCCCAGCCGGAAGAGGTGGCGGCCGGCTCGACGTCGCTCGACGGATCCGGTCGGCGAGGACCGTTCGCCGCGCGGGCCGAAGATCTCGCGCTCGGCCGCCGTGCGATTGACGCCTGCGACCGCCGCCGTCGATCCATTCGACGTGCGGACATGTCCTTGCCCGTGTTCGCGCTCATGATGAGTCCAGCAGTCAACGAGCCTCAGTACCGCCTGATATCTGAATGATATCATATTGCTAGCACTCATCGCCCACGTCGGTGACGTCTGAAGGCGCCGGTGCACGCGACGGTTGACTGGCGCCCGGGTGCGCACGACCTTCTCGACGAAGCGATCCAGCCGCGGATCACGCTGCGTCCGCCAGAAGCCGTCGTGATAGGCGAAATACCTAGTGGAGCGGAAAGCCCGACGACTCCCGGAGGAGGCCGTGGACGCCTACTTCCGGTGGGCGGGCCTAAGCGATCCAGGTACGGCATGACCGTCACTTCTCAGGGGCCCAGTAGCTCTGGCTTGACACACCTGAGCATGTGGTCGCGGACCAGGCCTAGCGGGGATGCGTACGTGCGAGCCCGGTCACAATGTCCCCAGCCCGCGCATGGCGATCTCGACGGCCCGGCGGCCGGCCTTCAAGTACTCCTCCTCCGACTGCCCATGCAGCTCCCCGCAGGTGCGCGTCGCCGCCTGGACGGCGCCCAGCAGGGAGCCGAGCGCGGCCGCCGCGCTGATCGGGTCCAGCTCGTCCGGGAAGGCCTTCAGGAACGCGCCCGCGATCTTGCTTTGCAGGTCGAACAGGACGTGCAGGGCCTTCGCCTGTACGGCCGGGACGGTCATGATCAGGTTGCCGTAGACCTCCATCCGCTCCCGGTCGCCGGCCAGCGGGCCGTCGGCGAGATATCGGGCGATGACCCGGTCGTAGGTCCGCAGCAGCAGCTCCGGCACTCCTTCATCCGGCGCCCGCTCGGCGAGGACCTCCAGCGCCGCCTCGTAGTAGTGCTCGGCATCGGAGAACAGCACATCCTCCTTGCTCGGGAAGTAGTTGAAGAACGTCTTCGTGGCCACATCCGCTTCGGAGGTGATCTGCGCGACGGTGGTCCGCTCGTAGCCCTGCTCGCTGAACAGCCGGTACGCGGTGCTGACGAGCAGCTGCTTGGTCTGGCGCTTCTTGCGCTCGCGCCGTGTCTCCTCCACGGGGATGAGCTTACATCACGACTGTTTTTACATCAGTTGTATTTTTACTCTTAGTGGTGTTAAGTGAAGCCGCGTCACCTCCAGAGCAGAGAGGAATGAGATGTCCGCACCCTCGAGCCCGATCCCGATCCCGAGCCCTGTTCCGATTCCGATGACGCGTCGCCCAGGCTGCCCCTTCGACCCGCCCGAAGAGCTCGGGCACCTGCGCGCCGACCATCCCGTGGCCCCGATGATCTACCCCGACGGCCATATCGGCTGGCTGGTGACCAGGCACGACCTGGTCCGCTCTGTCCTGGCCGACAAGCGCTTCAGCCACCGGGCCGAGCTCACCCACAGCCCGTTCCCCGGGGCGACTCTCAGCGCGAAGCCTCGGCCAGCACCGCCCGGCGCCTTCCCCTCCATGGACCCGCCCGAGCACACCCGCTACCGCCAGCTGCTCACCGGCCAGTTCACTGTCCGCCGGATGCGCCAGCTCACGGGACGGATCGAGCAGATCACCGCCGAACACCTGGACGCGATGGAGCGGCACGGCCCGCCGGTGGACCTGGTGGAGGCGTTCGCGCTGCCGCTCCCGGCCCTGATGATCTGCGAACTGCTGGGCGTGCCGACCGCCGACCGGGCCGATTTCCAGCACCACATGGCCGTGCTCGGGGGCATGGGCATATCTCCGGAGGACAAGGTCGCCGCCTTCGCCGCGGTGCAGGGGTTCATGCGCGACCTGGCGGCGGCCAAGCGCGCCCGGCCCACCGATGACCTGTTCAGCGGCCTGGCCAACAACAGCGACCTGACCGACGACGAGCTGTCCGTCATCGGCGGCATCCTCATGGGCGCCGGTTTCGACACCACCGCGAACATGCTCGCCCTGAGCGCCTTCGCCCTGATGAGCCACCCCGGCCAGCTCGCGCTCCTGCGCGCCGACGCCGGCAAGGCCGTCGAGGAACTGCTGCGCCACCTGAGCATCGTTCCCGGCTTGAACCGGGCCGCATTGGAGGATGTGGAGCTCGGCGGCCAGCTGATCAGGGCCGGTCAGACCGTCACCGTGTCGATCCCGGCGGCCAACCACGACCCGCACCAGTTCGCCGACCCCGACGTACTCGACCTGGGCAGCCCCGCCACCGGGCACGTGGCCTTCGGCCACGGCATCCACCAGTGCCTCGGTCAGCAGCTGGCCCGCGTCGAGCTGCAGGTCGGCCTGCCCGCGCTGTTCGAGCGGTTCCCGACGCTGCGCCTGGACATACCGGCCGAGGAGGTACCGCTGCGCACCGACATGATGATCTACGGCGTGCACCGGCTCCCGGTCACCTGGGACGTGGTGTGATGCACATGACGGGGACCGGGAACGCTGCTGCGGCGCGGGCATGTGCGTGCTCAGCGCTCCTGAAGTCTTCGACCAGCATCCCGACGACGGCGTAGTGGTCCTGCTCGACCCGACGCCGCCGCTCGAACTGCACACGGCCGTCCGCGAGGCCGCGCTGCTGTGCCCGGCCACGGCCATCGCTTTGACGGAGGAGCGGTGAGCGGCGTGCTCATCGTCGGCGCCTCGGCCGGGGGGCTCACCGTGGCGGAGGTGTTGCGAGCCAAGGGGTACGCCGGGCAGATCCGGCTGGTCGGTCAGGAGCCGCATTTACCCTATGACCGGCCACCGCTGTCGAAGGAGGTGCTGGCCGGATCCTGGCCCGCCGAACGCGTCTTCCTGCGCGAACCCGCTCGGCTCGACGCGCTCGGCGCCGAGTTCATCCTCGGCCGCCGCGCCGAACGGCTCGACACCGCCGCCCGTACAGTGGATCTCGACGACGGGCGGACGCTGTCGTACGACACGCTCGTCATCGCCACCGGGCTGAGCCCGCGCCGGCCGCCGTTCCTGGGGGACCTTGCCAGCGTGCACACGTTGGGCGCTGATGACCTCGTCGGGGTGCCCGCGTTGCGTACTCAGGACCTTGTCGGGGTGCATACGTTGCGCGCTCAGGACCTCGTCGGGGTGCATACGTTGCGCACTCTCGACGATGCCCTGGCCCTGCGCGAGCGGCTGCGCGGGGCGCGGCGGGTCGCGGTCATCGGCGCGGGCGTACTCGGCTGCGAGATCGCCGCCACCGCTCGCACCCTGGGAGCTGAGGTCACGCTCGTCGACCCCCTGCCGACCGTGATGGTCCGCCAGCTCGGCGACGAACTCGGCAGCCTGGTGGGGGCACTCCACGAAAGCCATGGAGTCGGGGTACGCACCGGGGTGGGCGTGGCCGGCCTGACAGGAGCGGCTGCCGGGGATGGTCCGGGCAGGGACGGCCCAGGTGGGGATGGTCCGGGCGGGGGTGGTCCGGCCGAGCGAGTCGGTGCGGCCGGGCTGGTCGGTGCGGTCGAGTTGACCAGCGGCGAGAGTGTCCCCGCCGACGTGGTGGTGATCGCCGTCGGGTCCGTTCCGGCCACCGGCTGGCTGGCCGGAAGCGGCCTGTCGCTCACCGACGGCGTCGAGTGCGACTCCCATTGCCGGGCCGCACCGGGCGTGTACGCCGTGGGCGACGTGGCCCGCTGGCACCACGAGCTCCTGGGTACGAGCATCCGCTTGGAGAACCGCACCAACGCCACCCAGCAAGCCATGGCCGTGGCCGCCGACATCATGGGCGACGGCGCGCCGTACACCCCGATCCCGTACTTCTGGACCGACCAGTACGACGTCAAGCTCCAGATCCACGGCCACATCCCACCCGGCGCCCGCTTGCGCCCACTCGACGGAGAGCCGGGCAGCGGCCGGTTCGCCGCCCTGGCCGAAGCGGACGGCGTCCCCACTGCGGCGATCGGCTGGAACCATCCGCGCGGCGTCAGGCTCGCCCGCGGGCACGTCACCGACGCCCTCCGATCCATGACTAGCGGGACCTGAACACCTGGACGGTGTACCGGCACCCCCGCGCCACACCGCCCACTAGCGGGGATGCGGTCTCGCGCATGAATGATCTTCGGATGTTCCACTGCTTCTCCGGCCACACCATCCACGCGGTGAGCGGCCTCGACGGTGTGCCTGGTGTGGTCGGGAGCGGGACCATCTGGACGTGGACTCGTCGCAGCTCCGCCTCTTCGCTAGGCGGCGGGGATCATCGTGGCCGCGTGTCGGGCCACGGCGGTGGCGCCCGTGCCGGCCAGGACGAAGAGGGCGGCCAGACCGACCCAGCCCGCGGTGCCGTGTTCGACGGCGGTGGTGGCGAAGATCGGGGAGAACATGGCGGCGATCGCGTAGCCGGTCTGACTGAGGCCTTGGTAGGCGCCGGCGCTGCGCTGGTCGGCCAGTTCGAAGGCCATGCCCCAGCCGCCCGCCTCGCCCAGGATCTCACCCATGGTGTGGGCGAACGCGGCCAGGACGAACAGGACGCAGGCGACGATCATGTTTCCGTAGCCGGCCAGGGCGTACAGACCGCATGCCATCGCAAGCAGCCACGACGCGCGCATGACCGTGCGCCCGGCCTTGCGCACGTCGTCGGTGCCGCGCGAGGCGCGCACCTGGAGTGCGGCCACGACCACGGTGTTGAGGACGAGGAGCACGGAGACGATGGCGGTGGGCGCGCCGGTGGCGGCCACCCAGAGCGGCATGCCGACGTTCAGCAGGCCGAAATGCGTGGCCACCACGGCGTTGCACGCCACGCTCGCGATGTACGTACGGTCCCTGAGCGGCGAGGGTCCGGTGGACGCGGTGCGCTCCCCGACGGCGGTCATCCTGGCGGCTAGTTCCGGCACCTGACGTCCGAGCCCGGCCAGCGGCACGGTGGCCATCAGCAGCAAGACGCCGGCGACGATCATCGCCACACGGTACGCCGACGCGGTGCCGATCAGGAGCGCCGCCGCGGCGGACACCGTACCCAGGCCGATGAAGACGTTCGTGACCACGCGCATCCGGGCCCGGACCTCGACCCGCTCCGGGCCGGTGTACCACCGCGCCAGCATCGCCTGCTTCGCCGAGGAGCACACCGAACGCATGATCACGGCCAAGCAGGCGATCAGGGCGAACACGACGGCGTCGGAGACGAACGCGTAGGCGAGCAGCGCAACCCCGTTGAGCCCTGTCGCCACCGTCTGGATATGGTGCGCGCCGACCCGGTCGGCCAGCCACCCTCCCGCGTACGAGGCCATCACCCCGGTGCCGCCCGCGATGCCCAGCCCGAGACCCACCGTCGTCGCGCTGAGCCCGATGACGAGCGTGAAGTACAGCGTGCTGACGGTGTAGAAGACGCCGCTGGCGAGCGCGAACGCCATCGTGCTGACGGTCAGTGAGCGGGCGACGGGGTCCTGAGGGAAGAAGGTCTGAATCACGGGGGCTTTTATCTCGCAATGGGGCCTTTGCCGCCAATTGATGTAGCGTATGGCTTCATGGCCGGGCTGGTCGAGTATGAGCTCGCGGGGATGGATGTGGCCGACGTCCGCTTTGCCATCTCGCCGCTCAACGAGCTCACGTTGTCGTTGCGCACGTTCCGCGACCCCGGGCGCTATCCCGTGCACCTGCCCTGGCTGCGCCGCACGGAGCAGGCCCGATCCACGCTGGACGTGCCCCTGCTGAAAGCGCTCACCAACGACGACATGTGGACACCGGACTACCTGTCACCCCGCCCCCACGCCCCGCTCACCCGCATCGACGACGAACTCGCCACAGTCGCCCGCGTCCCGGTGGACCGGGTGCTCGACGACCTGCGCGTCATCCACCCCCGGCTCCCCGAGCCGCTGCGCGGCGACCCGTCGTCCCGCATCCTGGACGCGCTGCGGGACTACTGGCGTACCTGCTTCGCGCCCTGGTGGCCCAGGATGCGCGCGGTCCTGCAGGCCGACGTGGTCCACCGCGGCCAGGTCATCTCGGCCCGCGGCCTGGCCGCGATGTTCGCCGACCTCAGCGAGCGTGTTCAGCTGAAGGACGGCGTCGTACGCATGAGGCTGATCAGCGACACCCGCTACCGGCGCTCCACCAGCGGCGAGGGCATCACCCTGGTCCCGACCCTCTTCACCCGGGCCTCCACCGTCCCCATCTCCCCGTCCGAGCCCCCTTTGATCATGTACGGCACTCGAGGCGTCGGCACGCTGTGGCAACCGGAGCCCCGTCACTCCCCAGGGGTGCTCACCGACCTTCTGGGCGCCACCCGGGCAGGGCTGCTCACCATGCTCGAGACCCCCGCCTCATCGACCGAACTCTCCGGCCGCCTTGGCGTCACCCCTTCGGCCGTCAACCAGCACCTCCGCACCCTCCGCGCCGCCGGCCTCCTCGCCAGCGCCCGCCACGGCCGCTCGGTCCTCTATCTACGCTCGGAGCTCGGCGACGCCCTCGTCACCGGATCAGGACTCCGGGCCGCCGGTGTCGACCGCGAAGCGGAGGACGCCGCACACCCCGGTCCCGGTCAGTTCGGCCAGGAGGCCTGAGACGCCGAGCTGCTCGCCTTCTGGTCGGTGATTCACGTCCCAGATATTGAGATCCCCGCTGTCTTCGGCCACTTCCAGAGGGTGCTGCGGCCCGGCGGACTCGTGTTGGTCGGCTTCCATGTCGGTGACGGGTCACGATTGAAGACGCAAGGTTATGGCGGCCATCCCATGAAGGTCCACGTTCACCACCGTCAGCCCGCTCAGGTGGCAGCCTGGCTGCGCGATGCCGGGTTCATGGTCGAAGCTCAGATGCTGTCAGGTGTCGAGTCGGTACAGGCGGAAGAAGGCGCATGGAAGGCCCAGGTGGCGTTCACTCTACGAATTCAACCTGTTCCGCAGCCGTTATAGCTGGCGGCGCATTGCGGCGCAGTCCATTGTGTGCCAATGGCGTTGGTCATGCTGGTAAAAGTGGAGACCCCCCAAGCCCATGCGGACAGGTCTTGTGGTGGCTGGTTTGCCTGAATGCCGAATCGGGAACCGTTTCCGGCTCGAATCTCAGCAGCCACTTTCTGGTAGGGAAGCCAGATATTCTGGTTCTGTTGGTAGTCTGTCATGTTAAGCCACAGCGTGTTTGCCGTCGCCTCGCCAGCAGTTGGCCACGCCAACCAATGAACCACATTGGACATCGGAAATAGCGGGCTGCTGATAACTCTCCAGCGTGGATCGTTGAAATCAGCCTGCAGGACCAACTGGCCGAGCGTGCCAGGTTGGTAGAGATAAAAGTTGTATATGTTGGTCAATGCTTGGCCATTACCGGCGAGCGCCTGTCGCAAGCAAAGATCCCCGTACCAGCGAGCCTGGCGGTAGAAGTAATGACACCAGTCCGTCCCCCAGTAGTCGGAACCTTCTTGTTGGGGTACTACAACCGTAGTATTCCTGGGATTGTCGCTGTAGGCCATGGCTCCCCTCGGGGCGGCAAGGCTGCCGCCTCCGCGCTCCTGGATCATGTTCAGCACAGGGGAGTCGTTGTTCGGATCTGGTGTAGCCCCAGTCGTCGATAGCCCGGTGGCAGAAACGGACGGGGATGGCGATGGTGCGTTGACGGCTGCCCCCGATGGGGATGCGGATGTGCTCCCGCGAATGGCCATCTGGCCATGGGCATCGCAGGCGGCCAGGGCGAGGGAGAATGCCCCTACGAGCACGAGTGTAATGAAATCCGGCTTGTTCGATGTCATCGAGGGCCTTCTTCGTCAGTTACGGCATGACCGGCTGCATTGCCCGCCACAGAACAGGACCATTATGTTCTGCCATGCCACTTGCGATATGTGCACATATCGGAACGCGCCAGCCGGGGAGGTCAAAGTGGAGTTCCAGAAGAAGTCAAGAGTAGTCGTAATGCGCGCCTCTCGGAATTTTGTCAGTTTTGAAGACTTGGTGGGATTAGGCGCTCACCTTGTTCGTCAGGGGGAGCAGTTGGTTCTGCTCGTGCCCATGACCACCTTCCCCCAAGGGCTCGTGCTGTCCAGAAAATGAATCCGGCTGTTGCGAAGTTCCGCGAATAACGAAAGCGGCTGCAGGCCTTCGTACATCGGCAGCATGTGATCGAGCCGGGTCGTGATTTGCGGTGGCCCAGGTCCTGGTAGGCGCGCACCCAGAGGGGAGCAGGCTGGTGAAGTGGGCGATGTCACGGTGGAACGCGTCCATGATTCCGTGCAGGGCGGTTGCCGGGAACCCCGCGCCCAGCAGTTGGGCGGCGTCGGCGAGGACGTCATCCAGCCGGTAGGAGTCCATGGGGCCGTCCGGGGCGAACGCGTCCGCCGGGGCCAGAACCCCGGGGCCGATTCCGTACGCGTCGGGCTCGTGTCTCCATCCGGACGGGACCGCGAGCTCAAGGGGTACCACCACGTCGAAACCGTCCGGGGTGACGGCGCGTTCAGGGGCGGGGTCGAGGTCGAGTTCGGTGGCGACGCGGGCGATGAGGGAACGGTCGTCGTCGCTGAGGTTCTCCTTGCGGAGGCCGAACGAGAGCATCCACTCCAGGCCGGCCCGGGTGTCCCTGGCGATGACGCGTCCTCCGGGCTCCTGGCCGAAGAGGGCGACAGGGTGATCGGTTCCGCCCAGTTCGGGCGCGGGCACCACCCATCCGACGTGGGTGCCGTTGCCCAGATGGCCGAACTGCAGATACTCCGGCGTGGCGAACAACGGCACGTGGGCGCCTCGCCACGCCGGACCTGGATAGGCCTCTTCCCAGCCGTCGGGAGCGCGGGGAACGGATTCCAGGTCGAACATGAAGTCGTAGTGCGCTGTCAGGAGTCCGTCGTCGTACACCTCCTCGTCGATGAAGGCGTGCGGCCAGGCGATGTCGACCAGTTTGGCGAGCGCGGGCGGCGTGGGAAATGGGAACAGGTCATCAACCCAGGTGGGGGGCACAGCAGTCATGGCGATCAAGCTGCCACTCGCCCGGCGGGCGCGGCAAGCGGTTCGTGCACGTACGGCGGTCGTGGTGCTGCCGGCGTTGGGGTCAGAAGTCGAATTCGCCGTTCTTGGCGCCATCCATAAAGGCCGCCCAGACTGATCCGCTTACCACGTATGGCGCCAAATCGGGTCGTTCGGTGTCTCTGAGTGCCACACGGCCGCCGCCTAGAGGGGCGACCTCGATGCAGTCGCCTCCATTGGCGCCGGACTTGGTGGCCTTGCGCCAGGTGGCGGCTGCCAGTTCAGCGGCCAACTCAGCATGGACGTTCATAAGTCACCATCTTCTTCTCGCATATTGCGGCTTCTGTCTCGTTCACCAAGCGCCACGACATGCACGAGCGTCGTGTCGTGTGGACCGACCTTGGCCAGCCCCCCGTCAGTGACGTAGGAGCGTCAGGCCTGTCTGGACGTTGGCGACGGTGAGCTGGGCCTGGCCGCCGACCGGAAAGGTGGCCAAGGGGTTGGTATGGCCGACGTCGATGTTGGCGAGGACGGGGACGCCGGTCAGTGCCGGCTGGGCGTCGATGATCTGTTCCAGCATCGGGCGGGTCATATTGCTGGCGTGCTGGAATCGTCCGATCGCCAGCCCTCGAATTCCCGGAGCGTCGGGAAGCTGCAGCAGCGAGGTCAGATTGCGGGCGAAGGTCGCCGGCTGCGACTCGAAGTCGTCCTCGATGATCAGTATCGCGTCGTCGAGAGATGGCATGAAGGTGGTGCCTTGCAGCAGGTTGAGGGTGCACAGATTGCCGCCGACGATTCGCCCCTCGGCGACGCCGGGCCGGATCGGCCACCATCCCTCGTTGGATGTCAGCTCGCGCTTGTCCTGGTCGAGGAACCAGAGATCATCGCTCCAGTGTGTTGCCGGGGTCAGGGTGATCGGAGCGGTGTCGAACATGACCGAGGTGAACCAGCGCAGGGTCTGCTCGAGGTGGTCTCGCATCCCGAAGGTTGACCAGTGTGGGCCGGAGTAGGTGACCAACCCGGTGCGGGCGAGGATGGCGTTCTGCAGTGCCGTGATATCGGAGTATCCGCACAATATCTTTGGGTTGGCGCGGATCAATTCCCAGTCCAGGTACGGCAGCAACTCATTGGAGTTGTAGCCGCCGATGACCGTCAGAATCGCCGCGACCGATGGGTCCGCGAAGGCCTCGTGCAGGTCGGTGACGCGTGAGGCGATGCTGGAGGAGTTGAACGCGTCTCGCTCGTCGACATGGCTGCCATAGGAGAGCGTCAGGCCGAGTTCGGCGAATCGCGTGTTGATGATGTCGGTGTGGTCGTGTTCCATCACGAACGCGCGGGACACGGCCGGCGTCACCACTCGTACGACGTCGCCATCGGTCAGCTTGGGAGGGAAGATCACATCCGTCATTGTCGGAGTGTATGGGTCAGGGCCGCGGCATAGCTGATATTTATCGGCTCCTTGGTCACATGGAGCCGAGGGCGGCAAAGGCCGCGAGAAATGCGGCGGATGGTTTGGGCGAGGTTGTCGACTGTCTTTGCTGAGGTAGCACGTGGACGCTTGAGAAGAGCGGGGCATTGGAACGGGAAACAACTGTGACGTGGGAGTCTGCGCGGTGAGGGTGCTGGCAAGGACCCCGGCCGACCTGCTGGGGAGCTGTTCCCAGGGCTGTCAGCTCGGCGCTCCATCTATTCCTGGCCTGGGAGGTACTGGGGTGCTCTCCCTCGCACGGCCGAGGCTTCCTACAGTGGATGTCATGACGACTACATCTCTCCAGCTGAACAACGGTGTCGTGATGCCGGCTCTCGGCTTCGGCGTCTTCCAGTCGTCTCCGGAAGAGACCGCCGCGGCGGTCGAGACCGCGCTGAAGACGGGCTACCGGCACATCGACACCGCCGCCGCGTACGGCAACGAGCGCGAGGTGGGTGAGGGCATCCGCCGTTCGGGGCTGGACCGCTCGGAGGTGTTCATCGAGACCAAGGTCTGGGTGAGCGACTACGGGTACGACCAGACTCTGCATGCCTTCGACAAGGCCGCCGGGAAGCTCGGTGTGGAGCGGATCGACCTCCTGATCCTGCACCAGCCGGCGCCGAAGGGATTCGACGCGACCATCGCCGCCTATCGAGCGCTCGAGAAGCTCCTGTCCGACGGGAAGGTCCGTTCCATCGGGATCAGCAACTTCATGCCCCGGCACCTGGCCGAGCTGATCGAACGCACCGATGTCGTGCCCGCGGTGAACCAGATCGAGCTGCACCCCTACTTCACCCAGCCCGAGGTGCAGCGGGCCGACGCCGAGCACGGCATCCTCACCCAGGCGTGGTCGCCCATCGGCGGCATCACCTTCTATCCCGGCTGGGGCGAGCACCGCAGAAGCGTGCTTTCCGATCCGGTGCTGCGTGAGATCGCCGACGCGCACGGGAAGACGTCGGCGCAGGTCATGCTCCGCTGGCACTTGCAGCAGGGGCGTTCCGCCATCCCGAAGTCCGTCAATCCCGCCCGCATCGCCGAGAACTTCGATGTGTTCGACTTCGAACTGTCCGCCGAGGAGATCGCCCGCGTCGACGCTCTCGACACCGGCGTGCGCAGCGGTCCGGATCCCGACGAGCGGGACCCGATCAGCATGGGGATCGTCATCCCCGAGGCGTAAGCGCTGGGCTACTTCGTGGGCGCCGGCTCCCAGAGCCCGTTCGACGTGGGCCCGGATGTGGTCCACGAATCGGGACATCGGCACCGCTGAGGGCCTCGGCGCCCGAGTGGCGCGCCAGACGGCGTTCTTCCCTGTCAACTAGTGATCTTTCCTGCGGGGAAACGTGGTCTGCCGAGGTATGTCCACCCGGTGAAGCCCGGCTTGTAGATGCCTGGTTCGAGATACTTGAACCATAGAAGCTCGCCACTGCGGAGCAGGACGTAAAAGACGCCCCGGTAGGCCGTCTCGTCCAGATGGATCCACCATCCGGTGCCGTTGGGCTCATATTCGTCTCTGAACCAGGTCCGGCCGCCTTTCTCGGGTGCGCGCTGGCGGTGCCAGTACGCCTCTCCGCGTGCGTCGATGGTGAACAGGACACCGCCTCCCGAAGCGACGATGCGGCGGTAGTGTTGCCAGCCCTGCTTGACCACCTTGCAACGACCGGCGTTCATCCATGGTTCGGCGGCGTCAGGTCCCAGATAGCGAAACCAGCAGAGTTCGCCGTCAGGGCGGAGGCCGTAGAAGATCTGGTCCGAGCCGTTTCCGGGAGCGGCGGTGAAATCCTTGAATGCGCTGAACCCGTGCCCGATACTCTGGCCGGAGTCGGCTTCCAGGCGTGCGCCCGGCTGGTATTTGAAGCGGAACAGCTCGCCTGACACGTCCACTCCATAAAGGGAACCGTCCGCTCCTGCCTCCAGCCAGCGGAATCGGTTCCAGCCGCCGCCAAGTTCCTCTCCCTGCGGGGTCAGCCACTTGGCGCCGCCGTTCTCGGGGTCGGTGTGGACGAATCGGCGGAGGGTTCCGTCGGCGAAGATCGCGTAGAGCACACCGGAGCCCGCATAAGTGATCTTTCTCGCCTTTGCGAAGGATGGGAGCGTCTGCGCCACCTTCACGGTCTGCGAGGGTGGTGTGTCATCGCCGAGGAAGCGCACATAGGCGGGTATCGCGGCGATGGCTGGGATCAGCACGGCTCCGGCCAGCCACATCAGGAATGTGTGGCGATCGAGCCGCCTGTGGGGCTCCTCTTCTCGGGCTGGCTTCTTTTTCTGCGGCTCTTTCTGTGTCCGGGGGCGGGCGGCGGTGCGGGCACGGGAACGTGGTGGCATCGGAGGTTCTCGTCCGGGGGAAGGGGCGAGACCAATGACAACATGTCGTCGCTCTCCGCGCTACTGCAATCACGAAAAGTGAGCATGAGTCGGCAGGCGAGCGAGCCGCAGGGCGTAGCGGGGTCCGCCCAGGAGTCTTTCGGGGCTCATGGGGTTGCGGGTGATCAGGTGCCGGCGTTGGCCAGATGGAGGTCGCGCACCAGGTCGATGCAGTCCACTAGCGCGCGTTCATGGCGGCTCTGGCCGGTGGAAAGAGGTGTCCAACTGGCATAGGGCCGGGGGAGCGCGAGGGGGCTGGAGCCAGAGCCAGCGGACGGCCTCACCGCCAAAGGCGAA
>NZ_JBEZDM010000060.1:0-46041 GCF_040648335.1 Nonomuraea sp. NPDC049158 | reverse complement strand
GGCACCGCCGCCGACGTCGCCCCGGACCTCGCGGCCGCCGGCGCGGCGTACACGGAGGAGCGGGTCGCGGCGGAGGTGCGTGCCGCGGCCGCCGCCGGGTTCGTGCTGGTTCGTAACGAGGGCGGGGCGCTGCCGCTCGCCCCCGCCGAGCTGCGCGGTATCGCCGTTTTGGGCCCCAACGCGGAGGTCGCCAGGACCCTGGGAGGCGGGAGCGCCACGGTGTTCCCGCCGTACACGGTCTCCCCGCTGGACGGCCTGCGAGCGGCGCTCGGCGACGGTGTCGAGGTGACGCACGCCATCGGCGTCGTCGCGCACACCCGCACGCCGATCGCGCGGGCCCCCTGGCTCTGCCTGCCCGACGCCGCCGACGGTACGGGTCATGGCGCTGAGGTGAGATATCTCGACGGGGACGGCTCCGTGCTCGCGGTGGAGCGGCGCGACGGGGGCGCGTTCAACTGGGTGATGGGCTCCTACCCCGAGGGGGTCGTGCCGGAGCGGCTCGCCGTGATCGAGGTCCGTGCCCAGATCAGGGCCACGGAAGAGGGTACGTACCTGATCGGCTCCTCCGGGCTCGGCCGGCACCGGCTCCTCGTCGCGGGGGAGGAGGCTTACGACGTCGTGCTCACGCTGCCGCCGGGCGCGGACATGGTCGAGGCCATGCTGACGCCGCCGCAGTGGACCCACCCCGTCCGGCTCGCGGCGGGTGAGAGCGTCGAGGTCACGCTCGTACATGATCGCGAGCGTACGGAAGGCGGGCTGCCCGGCCCCGCGCTCCAGCTCAACCTGCAGACGCCGCACGGCACGGACGAGGAGGAGATCGAGCGGGCCGTCGCGCTGGCCCGCGCCGCCGACGTCGCCGTGGTGGTCGTGGGCACCAACGAGGAGGTCGAGAGCGAGGGGTTCGATCGGACGAGCCTCGCGCTGCCGGGGCGGCAGGACGACCTCGTCCGCCGCGTCGCCGCCGCGAACCCGCGCACGATCGTCGTGGTCAACTCCGGCGCCCCCGTCCTGCTGCCCTGGCACGAGGAGGTCGCCGCGGTCCTGCTCACGTGGTTCCCCGGGCAGGAGTACGGCAACGCGCTGGCCGACGTGCTGCTCGGCCACGCGGAGCCCGGCGGGCGGCTGCCCACCTCATGGCCGCTCCACGAGGGCGACCGCGCCGCCACGCAGCCGGTCGACGGCGTGCTCACCTACGACGAGGGACCGGCGATCGGCTACCGCGGCCAGATCGAGGCCCTGTACCCCTTCGGCCACGGCCTCGGCTACACGACCTGGGAGTACGGCGCCGCAGAGGTCCGCCACGTCGATGACGGTGTGGCGGGCGAGGTCACCGTTCGCGTGCGCAACGCCGGCGACAGGCCCGGGCGTGAGGTCGTGCAGGTGTACGCGAGCCGCCCCGACAGCGCCGTCGAGCGTCCCCGGCGCTGGCTGGCCGGGTTCGCCACGGTCGACGCGGCCCCCGGTGAGGAGGTCGCGGTGACGGTGACCGTCCGGCGGCGCGCCTTCGAGCACTGGGACATCGCGGCGGGCCGCTGGGCCGTCGAGCCGGGCACCTTCCAGCTGGAGATCGGCTCCTCCTCGACGACTTCACGACCGCGCCGGCCGTCGCCCGCCATCTCGGTGAGCCGGCCCCGCTGACCGTGGTGCCGTCATCGTGGTCGGTCGCGCAGGCGCAGGCCGTGGCCGTCCAGCGCCCGCGCGACCGTCGGTATAACCTCGAGGTGGCCGATCAGCCGCTCGCCGCGTCGCGCGGTCAGGGGAACCGGTTCGCCGCGCGCGCGACGGCCTCCGGCGTGGCCGGGATCCGGTCGAGCGCGCCGCCGATCGCGTCCCTGATCGCCGCCGCGACGGCCGCCGGCGCCGACAGCAGCGGCGGCTCGCCCACTCCGGTGAGCCCGTACGGCGAGTCGGGGCGCGGGAGTTCGAGGATGTCGAGCACGGTGGGCGGCATGTCCATCGTGGTCGGGATCAGGTAGTCGGTGAACGACGGGTTGAGAATCCGCCCGTCACGCACCAAAACCTCCTCCATCAGGGCCAGCCCGAGCCCCTGCGCGATGCCTCCGTGCATCTGCCCTTCGACGGCGGCCGGGTTGATCGCCTTGCCGACGTCCTGGGCGCAGGCGATCTCCACGACGCGCACGGAGCCGAGCTCGGGATCCACGTCGACGACGGCCCGGTGCGCGGCGAAGGCGTACGCGACGTGGGCATCGCCCTGACCGGTCTCCGGGTCCAGCGCTCGCGTGCGGCGGTGGCGGAAGACGGCGGTCTCGTCGACGTCCGCCGCGGCCAGCAGGTCCGCGAGGGTGACGGCACGACCTGACGCCGTCGACACCGCGGCCGCCGCCGACGCCTCGCCGCCGTACGCGAGCGCCTCGACGGGCTCGCCGAGCAGCGCCGCCGCGCGTTCCAGCAGCCTGGCCCGTACGGCCGCGCAGGCCGCCCGCACGGCACCGCCCGACATCCATGTCTGCCGCGAGGCCGAGGAGGTCCCGGCGTCGCCGACGGCCGTGTCGGCGGGCAGGACCGTGACCCGCTCGAGCGCCAGCTCGGTCCGCGCGATCTGCGCCTGCACCGTCACCAGCCCCTGGCCGACCTCGGCCGCGGCCGTGTGCACCTCGGCGAACACCTCCCCGTCGTGCGCGAACACCCGGACCCTGGCCGTGCCGAAGTCGTCGTACCCGGCGGACTTGCAGATGTTCTTCACCGACACGCCGTACCCCACGCCGCGCCGCAGCCCTTCGGCGCGCGTGGAGTTCGAGGTCCCGCCGGGGAGCAGCTCGCCGGGAGGCGGTGGGAGGGGCTTGGCGGCGACTCGGCGCAGCAGCTCGGCCACCGGCGCGGGCCCCTCGACCCGCTGCCCGGTCGCCATCACGGACCCGGTGCCGACCGCGTTGCGCAGGCGCAGCTCCACCGGGTCCATGCCGAGCGCCGCCGCCAGCCGGTCCATCTGCGACTCGTGGCCGAAGCACACCTGCACGGCGCCGAAGCCGCGCATCGCCCCGGCGGGCGGGTTGTTCGTGTAGACCGATCGGCAGTCGACCTCGACGGCCGGGACCTCGTAGGGGCCGGTGGCGAAGCAGCCCGCGTTCCCGGTCACGGCGGCCGAGGTGGAGGCGTAGGCGCCGCCGTCGAGCAGGATGTCGGCCTTGACGTAGAGCAGCTTCCCGTCGCGGGTGGCGCCGTGCTCGTAGCGCATCCGGGCGGGGTGGCGGTGCACGTGGCCGGCGAAGGACTCCTCGCGGCCGTAGCTCATCTTCACCGGCCGCCCGAGCCGCAGCGCCAGCAGGCAGGCGTGGGCCTGCACGCTGAGGTCCTCGCGCCCGCCGAACGCCCCGCCGACCCCGGCCAGCGTCAGCCGCACGCGGTCCTTCGGCAGGGCCAGGCACTCCGCGAGCTGGTCCTGGTCGACGTGCAGCCACTGCGTCGAGCAGTACAAGTCCACCCCGGCGTCCTCGCCGGGCACGGCCAGGCACGACTCGGGCCCGAGGAATGCCTGGTCCTGCATTCCCACCTCATACTCGCCCGTCACGACCACGTCGGCCTCGGCCACCGTGCCGCGCCGGATGCGCAGGTGTTTGACCAGGTTCCCACCCTCGTGCAGGACCGGGCCCGTCAGCGCCGTCTCGGGGTCGGTCAGCGCGGGCAGCTCCGCGTAGGAGACCCGGACGAGGGCGGCGGCGCGGCGGGCCAGCTCGGGGGTGTCGGCGGCGACGACGGCGACGGGCTCGCCGATGTAGCGGACCCGGTCCTCGGCGAGTACGGGCTGGTCGCGGCGTTCGAGCCCGTAGCGGTTGTGGCCGGGCACGTCGGCGGCGGTGAGCACCGCGTGCACGCCGGGCAGTTCGAGCGCTCCGGCCGGGTCGATGGACAGCAGGCGCGCGTGCGGGTGCGGGCTGCGGACGGTCGCGCCCCACACCATCCGGTCGTGCCACAGGTCGGAGGAGAAGGCGAAGTCGCCGCGCACCTTGGAGACGGCGTCGGGCCGGCGTGCGGACTCGCCCACGCCCTGACGCTCGGTCGCGTGCAGTGTCGTGGTCATCGCGCTCGCCCCGCCGCCAGCCGTACGGCGTCGAAGATCTTCTCGTACCCCGTGCAGCGGCAGAGGTTGCCCGCGAGGGCCTCGCGGATCTCCGGCTCGCCGGGGTCGGCGGAGCGGGCCAGCAGGTCGTGCACGGCGACCACCAGCCCCGGCGTGCAGAACCCGCACTGCACGGCGCCCGCGTCCACGAACGCCCGCTGCACCGGGTGCAGCTCCTCGCCGTCGGCCAGCCCTTCGACGGTCACCACCGCCGAGCCGCGCGCCTGCCCGGCGGCCACCAGGCAGGCGCACACGGCCGTCCCGTCGAGGTAGACCGTGCAGGAGCCACATTCCCCCTGCTCGCAGGCGTTCTTGGAGCCGGGCAGCCCCACCCGTTCGCGTAGCAGGTAAAGCAGGCTCTCGCCCGGCGTCACTCCGTCGAGGCTCTGGTGAACCCCGTTCACCTCCAGGTCGACCCGCATCGGTCAGCTCCTCCGGTATTCCTGCCAGGCCCACGCGAGGGTACGGCGGGCGAGTACGGCGACCGCGTGCCGGCGGTAACCGGCACTGGCCCGGACATCGTCGATGGGTGCGGTCGCGTCCGCCACGAGTGCGGCGAACCGGGCGGCGACCGGGGCAGGCGGTTCGCGGCCGCCGTCCCAGTCGAGCTCGGCGGCGGCGAACTCCTCGGCGGCCGAGGCGGCGACCGGAGTCGGAGCCGCCGACCCGACGGCGCAGCCGACGCGGCGCCGTACCGGATCCAGCGTGAGCGCCACGGACGCGACCGCGATCACCATGGCGTTGCGCGGCCCGAGCTTGGCGAACTGCTCGGGCCCCGTCGCCGCCGGCACCCGCACCGCCGCCACGATCTCTTCCTCGGCCAGCACCGAACGCCCGGGGCCGAGAAAGAAGTCGCGGGCCGGAACATGACGGACACCGCGCGGAGAGGCGAGTTCGATGGAGGCGCGCGCCGCCAGCAGCGGCGGCAGCGCGTCACCGGCGGGCGAGGCCGTGCCGAGGTTCCCGCCGACGGTGGCCCGGTTGCGGATCTGCGCGGAGCCGATCGTGCGCGCCGCCCGCGCCAGTCCCGGCAGCGGGCCGCCCAGCTCGCCGACGATCCGCGTGTACGGCACACCCGCGCCGAGCCGCACCGTGTCGCCGTCGCGGGACCACTCCTGAAGCTCGGGCACGCGGCTGACGTCGAGCAGCTTGGACGGAGCCGTATGCCCGAAGTTGAGCCCGACCATGACGTCCGTGCCGCCCGCGATCAGCGTGGCGTCCGGATGGGCGGCCTTCAGCTCGCAGGCGTGCCGCAGGTCGCCGGCCGTGAGGAACGCCGTCACGCCGTCACCCGTCCCGCTTCGCCCGCCCGCTCGGGATCGGCGGCCCGCTCGGACAGGAACAGCGTGGCCACCGCCCCGACCAGCCCGGCCGCGGTCATGTAGAGCGCGATCGACGTCGAGGTGCCGGTCGAGTCGTACAGCCAGGTGGCGATGATCGGGGCGAGGCCGCTGCCGAACACGGTGCCCAGCGTGTAGCCGACCGACATGCCGGTGTAGCGCACCTCGGGCGGGAAGACGTGCGCGAAGAACGTCGGCATCGTGCCGTAGTTGGCGGCGTATGGGATGAACAGCGCGAGGAAGCCGAGCAGCATCACCCCGAAGGACCCGCTCTGGAAGGCGGAGAACCACACGTACGGCAGCGCAGCCATCCCGATGATGCTCACCCAGAAGATCTTCTTGCGGTCCACCCGGTCCGACAGCCAGCCGAAGAACGGAATGGCGGCGATGGTGAACACGTTGACCAGCAGCACCAGCTGAAGGATCATGTCCCGGTCCAGGCCGAGCTTCTTCTCGCCGTAGCCGAGCGAGTAGACGGTGGCGATGTAGAACGTGGCGCCGGCCGGGATGTAGGCCAGGCACATCAGGATCACCCGGCGCCAGTGCTGCGACAGCACCTCGGCCAGCGGCGCCTTCCTGACCTCGCCGCGCTGCTTGACCTCCTGGAAGTCCGGGCTCTCCGCCAGTTTGAGCCGGATGAGCAGGCCGAAGCCGACCAGGACCGCGCTGAGCAGGAACGGCACCCGCCAGCCCCAGGTGAGGAAGGCGTCGTCGGACAGCCGCGAGGTGAGAAGGAAGACCAGGTTGGCCAGCAGCAGTCCCCAGGCCGCGCCGGTGTTCACCAGGGCGCCGAAGAAGCCGCGCCGGGAGCGAGCCGCGTGCTCGACGCTCATCAGCACGGCCCCGCCGTACTCGCCGCCCAGCGACAGGCCCTGCACCACGCGCAGCAGCACGAGCAGGATCGGGGCGGCCACGCCGATGGAGCCGTAGGTGGGCAGCAGGCCGATGCAGAGCGTCGCGCCGCCCATCAGGCAGAGGGTGACGACCAGCATGGACTTGCGGCCGAGCCGGTCGCCGAAGTGCCCGAACAGGGCGCCGCCGATCGGCCTTGCCACGAACGCCAGCGCGAACGTCGACAACGACAGCAGCGTCCCGACCAGGTCGTCGTAGCTGGGGAAGAACAGCTTGTCGAAGACCAGGACGGCGGCGGTGCCGTAGATGAAGAACTCGTACCACTCGATCGTCGTCCCGGCGAGGCTGGCCAGGACGACCCTGGTGGAGCTTGTTGCCATGGTTCACGCCTCCAGGAAGCGAGTGACGGTGTCACGCAGGATGGCGGCTTCGTCGCGTACGGCCGACAGTCGCACGTAGTCGTCGCCGAGCAGGTCGCCCTCCTCGGGCACGCCGAACATGACGGTGGGGATGCCGCGCTCGGCTGGCCCGCCCGCGTCGAACGAGCCGCCGTAGACGGTGTGCCGGGGCTCGCCCAGGCGGGCACGGATCGCGCCGTCGAGCGCGTCGAGCACGGCTCGCCTCTCAGGCGGAAGGTAGGCGGGTAGCATCGTGACACCGGGCCGGACGGCGATGTCGCAGCCACCCGCCACCCCCTTCAACGCCTGGGCGATCTCCAGGGCGGCGTCTTCGGGATCGGTGCCGGGCAGCAGCCGCCGGTCCACGATGATCCGCGCCGAGCCGGGCAGGGTGTGCGGGGCCAGCGGCTCGTAGCTCACCAGGTACGGCACGACCTGCTCGTGCCCCAGTTCGGGGTGTTTCTCGCTCTGGGCTTTCGCGTCGAGTTCGCGGAGCTTGACGACGACGTCGGCGGCCGTGTCGATCACTCTGCCGCTGCCCGGCGGAGCCGAGGAGTGCGCCGTCCTGCCCTCGATCTCGACGAGCACGTCGACCCGGCCCCGATTGCCGATCGACACCTCGAACCCGGTGCAGAAGAGCTGGATGACCAGGTCAGGGGTCTTCGGCAGCGCGTCCAGGATGGCTCGCGAGCAGTCGTGGCTGCTGCGTCCCTCGTTGTTGACGCAGAGCAGCAGGGTGCCGTGGAGCGGTACGTTCTCGGCCACGATCCAGCGGGCCAGGTCCAGCAGGCACGCCTGATGCGCCTTGTTCTGCGTGACCCCCTGGCCGAACAGGCACGGCTCGCCGTCGAGGGTGCGGATGTCGCCCGACCACGGGTCGGCCATCAGGTTGTGGTGCTGGGTCGGCGTGTACGCCATGAGGGCCAGTGTCGGACCCCGGCTGTCGCCCAGCCGTACGGCGAACTGGTTGAGCGGCAGGTCGATGATGTCGTCGGCGCCCACCTCCAGGAACGCCGGCCGCAGGTGGTCCTGAACGTAACGCACGAGCGTCGGGTGGTCGGGGGCGATGAGCGTCTCGGCGCCCAGGGGCACGGCGGAGGGCACGCGGGCCAGCGCCGCCAGGGCGTCCACGACGTATTCGCCGGTCACCGAGCTGTCCCTTCGAGAGCGCGCAGGCGGGGGAGCACGTCGCCGCCGAAACTCTCGATCAGCTCGCTCGGCAGTGAGTAATTGCCGACGTGCCGCAGGTAGAAGCCCGTCACGCCCAGCTCGACCGCGCGCCTGGCCCGCTCCACGATGTCGTCCACGGTGCCGAACAGGCAGAACGTCCGCGCGAAGCGAACCGCCATCTCGTCGGTCACCCACTTCGAGGCGTGCTCGATCGCCAGCTTCCAGTCCTCGGCGTGCACCATGTCCGGATAGACCTCGGGCACGTGCGGCGGCGGCGCCAGCTCGATGCCCGCGACGCGCAGGAAGTCCTGACCGCCGATGGTCGCCATGTGCAGGCAGATCGGCTTCAGCACGGCCGCGTCGCGTTCGAGGTCGTCGGTGACCTTGCAGAAGGCGCCGGCGGTGAACTCGAAGGCCCTGCCGGACCCGGCGAGGCCGGCCCGCGCCGCCTTCATCGTCTGGCCGAGGGTCTCCGGCGAGATGCCGGCCAGCGTGACCACGCCGTCGGCGATCTGTCCGGCCAACTCCAGCGTGCGCGGCCCGCTCGCCGCGATGTGCACGGGCACCGCGCCCCCGGCGTCACGCAGCCGTAGCCGCCGCTCGCCGTACACCTGCTCCTGCCCGCTCAGCAGCGTGCGGATCTCGCCGATCGCCGAGCGGAGCTCGGCCCGCGTGGTGGGGCGGATACCCAGCGGCTTCACTGAGCTGTCACCCGTGCCCAGCCCCAGCACGACGCGGCCGGGCGCCAGCTCCGCGACCGTGTTGATGCCGGAGGCCACCACGGTCGGGTGGCGGGTGACGACGTTCGTCACGGCGGTGGCCAGGCCGATGCGGTCGGTGCGGGTCGCGGCCACGGCCATCACCGTGTACACGTCGCGCCAGAGGAGCTGCGAGTCGGCGATCCAGGCGACGTCGAAACCGTTGCGCTCGGCGCGCCGCACCTCCTCGGCGACCTGGTCCGCTCGTCCGCACGGCGGGAAGCGCACACCCACCTTGATCATGCGATCACCTCTGCTCTGGTGGTTCCTCCTCGGGATAGTTCGGCAAGCTAGTCTGTTGTCTGACATCAGTCAACGTTTATGGCAGAATGCTCGGCGTGAGCGCCGAGCAGACCCGTGAGAGTGCCCGCTACGAGCCGCTGGCTCGCACGCCGCTGCCCGACGTGATCGCCGAGCAGCTCCTGGCGGAGATCGACTCCGGTGCTCTGCGGCCGGGCGACCAACTGCCCTCGGAGCCGGAGCTGGCCCGCCAGTTCCAGGTCGGGCGCAGCTCGCTGCGCGAGGCCATCCGCAAGCTCCACACGCTCGGCGTGGTCGAGGTCGTGCGCGGCCGGGGCACCTTCGTCCGGCATCGCACCGAGCCGGAGCCGACCCCGCAGTTCGCGCGCTGGAGCGCCACCGAGGGGCCGGCCATCGCCGAGGTGCTGGAGGTGCGGATCGGGCTGGAGCTGGCCGCGGCGGGCCTGGCCTGTGTCCGCGCCACCCAGGCCGACATCGACGCCATGGCCGCCCGCTGCCGCGAGCACGAGGCGGCCCGCCGCAAGGGCGACCTCGACGTGCTGGTGGGCACCGACGAGCTGGTGCACGAGAGCCTGATCCGGGCCGCGCACAACGACCTGCTGCTGCAGATGTACCTGGCGCTGGTGCCGCAGATGGCCGAGTTCCGCGCGCACACGCTCGCCCTGGGCCGGGCGGACGAGCGGTTCGACCCGCACCACCGGGCGATGCTGGCCGCGCTGGCCAACCGGGATCCGGCGGGGGTGCGACGGGCGGTCGTTCACCACATCGGCGCGCTCTACGGCGAGGTACGGGCCGCCACCGGGCAAGAGCCGGTGCCGGAGATGCTGGATTTCGGCACCATTCTCGGCAGCTTCACCTGACGCGGCCCGCCGAAGAGGGCCATGTCCGCCACGCATCACGCGATCATGTCGTCGCGCATCGTCGCCCCCCGCGGCCGAGCAGTGCCAGCAGGCCGATCATGACCAGCCCGAGCGCCGTCAGTTCGGCCCGCTCGGTGAGGGTCGCGGCGTTGGCCAGCACTCCGAAGGCGGTGTGCGCGACCAGCGCCCCGCCGGCCAGCGCGAGGTTGTGCCGGTCCGTCCACCCGCCGCTCGTCGTCCAGCGGCGGACCAGCCACCACGCGAGCACCGCGAGGGCCGCGGCGGCCAGCATCGGCACCCACACCCAGTTGCCCCGGGTGAAGGCGGGCTGCGTGGCGCCGCCGAAGGGGAACAGGAGCGCCAGATAGCCGAACGCGACGAGGCCGCCGAAAGCCGCCACCGCCCACGAACCGGGCACCGCGCCCATACCGGCGGCCGGAGCCGATGAGTGCCGCGCGGTCTGTGGGACGGTTGGCGATGTGCCGGGGATCGGGTGCGAGGTGCGGGGGACGACGCGCAGTGCCAGCACCGCGAGCAGGGCCACGGCCGCCAGGCAGCCCGCCACCACCGGGAGCGGCGCCTGGTATCCGGGGTCGATGAAGCCCGTCACGCTCAACCGCAGCAGCGCCGCGCCCAGCACGAACACCACCCCGGTCACCGCCAGCCCCGTCCGCTTCAGGTACGGCCTGTCGCGCATACCCGGGAACACCAGGTCGACCAGCAGGATCGGCAGCGCCACGCTGAACACGGCGTGGTAGGGGAGGTTGAGCTCGGTGTACGCGCTGTTCAGCCCGAGGATCCTGGGCGCCCACCCGGCGACGCCGTACAGGGTGGGGCTGCTGAGCGCCTGCAACGCCAGGCCCTCCTCGACGATGCCGTACGCGAGCCCGAGCAGCAGGGTCGAGAGCCAGCCCGCGCCGCGCCGGCGTACCAGCTCGCGGATCAGCACGGTGCCCGCGCCGTAGATCGGCACCCACAGGAGCATCAGCCAGATCTGGCTCAGGGGCGGATTGCCCAGGGTGAGCTCGGCGACGAGCGGGGTGATCACCGCGAGCAGCAGCGCGGCCCACCGGCGGCGTCCGCTGGAGTCTGTTGTGGTCATGCGGCCACGGTGCCGCGCGACGGGTGATCACCACTGCTGCCGCAAGGCCGCTCCATGGCAGCCTTGGTCGTCTTCCGGCAGTGACTTTGGTTGCTTACGCACGGGTCGGGGGCGGGCTAGCATCAGCGGTCATGTTCGTGGCCGGTGTGGAAGACGTACGGCCCGGCTGGATTCGGTCGCGGCGCGACTGGGTGGTCGGGGCGGGTGGGTTCATGCTCGCGCTCGCCGGCGCGGTCGGGGTCGTCTGGGGTGATCTGACGGGCGGCACACCGGGCTGGTATCTGGTGGCCGATGTGGCGGGCGGCGCTCTGGCCTGCGCGGGGCTGTGGTTGTGCCGCAGGTGGCCGGTGACCGTGGGGCTGGCCGTCATCGCGTTGTCGGTGCCCGCCGCGGCCGCCTCGGTGGCGGCCGGGATCGCCACGCTGATCGTGGCCCTCTACCGGAAGCCGCCCGCCGCGATCGCGGTGGGGGTGGCGGGGGTGGTCGCGACGCTGGGCAGGTTCGCCTGGCGGCCGCCGGGGCTGGCGCCCTATCCGGTGTGGGCGTTGGTGGGGGTGCTGTTCGGCGGGGCGCTGACCGGCTGGGGGATGCTGGCGCGCACCCGGCGGGAGCTGGTGCTGTCGCTGGCCGAGCGAGCCCGCCGGGCCGAGGCCGACCAGCGGCTGCGGGCCGAAGAGGCGCGCCGGGCCGAGCGGATCGGCATCGCGCGGGAGATGCACGACGTGCTCGCCCACCGGCTGTCGTTGCTGGCGGTGCACGCGGGGGCGCTGGAGTTCAACGCGGACGCCACGCCGGGTGAGGTGGCCGACGCGGCGGGGGTGATCCGGTCGAGCGCGCGGCTGGCGCTGGAGGAGTTGCGGGCGGTGATCTCGGTGCTTCGCGAGGCGCCCCCGTCCGATGACGGCTCGCTGTCTCCCGGCCGCCCGGATCTCGCGTCGCTCGTGGCGGAGTCCCGGAGCGCCGGGATGCGGGTCGAGCTGCGCGATCACGGGCTCCGGCTGGCCGACCTGCCGGAGGTCACCGGGCGCGCCGCTTATCGCATCGTCCAGGAAGGGCTCACGAACGCGCGCAAGCACGCGCCCGGCCAGCCGGTCACAGTCATCCTCTCCGGTACGGCGGGCGACGAGCTGCGGGTCGAGGTACACAATGCGCCGCCCGGCGGAACGGCTTCGTCGGGCCCGGGTGTGGGGAACGCCGGCCTCGGGACGACCGGGGCGGGGGCGGGGCTGGCCGGGTTGGCGGAGCGCGCGGCGCTGGCGGGTGGGCGGTTGGCGTGCGGGCCAGTGACGGGCGGGGGCTTCCAGCTGGTGGCGTGGCTACCATGGCCCGTGTGAACGAGCCGCCGCCATCGCCGCAGCAGCCACCAGCGCAGCAGCCACCAGCGCAGCAATCGCCGCCGCAGCAGCAACCCGCGCAGCAATCGCCGCCGCGGCAGCAACCCGCGCAAGAACCGCAGGCGGTGCCACCGCAGCCGTCCCGGTCGTCGATTCGCGTGCTGATCGTTGACGACGACGCGCTGGTCCGCGCCGGTCTGACGTTGATGCTCAAAGGCGCGGCCGATCTCCACGTGGTGGGGGCGGTGGCCGATGGCGGGGAGGTGGCCGCCGCGGTCGACGCGCACGCTCCCGACGTGGTGCTGATGGACATCCGGATGCCTGGGCTCGACGGCATCGAGGCGACCCGGCGGCTGCGCGGCCGGCCCCAAGCGCCCGAGGTGGTCGTGCTCACCACGTTCGACGCCGATGAGCACGTGTTCAAGGCGTTGCGGGCGGGGGCCGGCGGGTTCCTGCTCAAGGACACCCCGCCGGAGGGGATCGTCGACGCCATCCGCCGGGTCGTGGACGGCGAGCCGATCCTGTCCCCGAGCGTCACCCGGCGGCTGATCGCCCACCTGGTGCCCGAGGAGGAGACCCGTCGCCGGGCCGACGCCCGGACGGTGCTGGCGCGGCTCAGCGAGCGCGAACGCGAGGTGGCGCTGGCGGTGGGGCAGGGCAAGCCGAACGCGGTCATCGCCGCTGAGCTGCACATGAGCGTCGGCACCGTCAAGGGCTACATCTCGCGCATCCTCACCAAGGCGGCTCTGGACAACCGGGTCCAGCTCGCCCTGGTCGTTCACGACGCCGAGAGCGCGTCATGAACCCCGCGTGGAGGCGCGCAGGGTGAGGTCGATGGGGTGGATTCGCTCCGTCCCCGCCGAGGCCGTGCCCGACAGCAGGTCGAACAGCAGCTCCGCGCACCGTACCCCAGCCTCCCTGGGCCGCAGGTCGATGGCGGTGATGGGCGGGTCGGCCAGCTGCATGGCGGGGCTGTCGACGCACGACGCGAGCAGCAGGTGGCGACCACCCTCGCGACGCAGGTCGTTTCCCTCCTCGCGGCGGAGCAGGTCGCGGCCCTCCTCGCGCAGGAGCGGCAGCAGGTCCGTGGCCGATCCGGCGGGCCCGCACACCAGCGCGTCGATGCGCGGCTCCAGCGCCAGCAGCTCGCGGGCGGCCCGGTGGACCTCGCCCGCCGGGCAGTCGAAGGGGACCGTACGGACCAGCGGGTCCACGTCGTGCCGGACGCACCAGTCGCGGAAGCCCCGGTGTACGGAGGCGGCCCAGTCGCTCACGTCGCCGGCCACGATGAGCGCCGGCCGGGTCGCGCCGGAGGCGCGCAGGTGGTCCATCAGGCGGCCCAGCATCTCGGCGTGTTCGGAGCGGACCACGCCGTCGGCCTGGCCGGTGCCGGTGAAGCGTTCGCAGGTGACCGTGGGCAGGCCGGTGTCCATGAGCTTGGCCACGATCGGGTCGTCCCCCAGGGGGTCGCCGAGCACGAGGCCGTCGACGCGCGGGGTGCGGCGGCCCGAGGTGATCAGCGTGACGTCGTAGTCGTTGTCGGCCGCCCCCCGCACGACCCCGAACACGAACGACATGTAGTAGGACGAGCGGGTGAGCACCTCCGGCACGTGCAGACCGATGGTGCCGGTGCTCGCCCGGCGCAGGTGCCTGGCCGACCCGTTGGGTACGTAGCCGAGCGCGTCGGCGGCCTCCATCACCCGGGCCCTGGTCTCCTCCGACACCCGGCCAGAACCCCGGAGCGCGTCGGACGCGGTCGTCTTGGAGACCCCTGCCGTCTTGGCGACCGTGAGGATAGTGGCCGGCTCGTCTGCGTGCACGCCCTGATGCTAGCGCCACCGTTGATCTGTTTCCGCCATGTATCGACCTGGCGAAAGGTCTTGTCCTCGTCCTGAGGCGGAAGTATGTTGGCCCGCATGCCGGAACGTTCCGGCAAGGAAGGGGCGGAAAGCCGGATGGCAGCTGGACGGCGGGTTCTCGGGGTCGGGGAGCGGTCGCATCCGCTCGACCCGCTCAGTGCGAAGGAGATCGAGGACGCCAGGCGGATCATGGCGGACGACGGCGTGCTGGCCGCCACCGGCCGGGTGGCCTACCTCGGGATCGAGGAGCCACCTAAGGAGGACGTGCTCGGCGACGCGCCCGCCGCCCGGCGGGCCCGCGCCCTCGTGCTCGACCTGGCGAGCGAGCAGGCGCAGGACGTCGTCGTCTCGCTCACCGAGGGACACGTGGTGGAGCGCCGGCCGATCGACCCGATCACCGACGGCCAGGTCCCCATGCTCGACGAGGAGCACGAACTGGTCAGGCGGGTGCTCGGCGCCGACGCCGGCTGGGCCGCGGCGCTGGCCCGGCGCGGCCTGGACGACACGGCCCTGGTGTGGCTCGCCGCCCTGTCGGCGGGCAGCTACGGCCTGCCGGGCGAGGAGGGCAGGCGGATCGCCCGCGTGCTGGCCCACCTGCGCCCGACCGAGGAGAGCCTGCCCTGGGCGCACCCGATCGACGGCCTGGTGGCCTTCGTCGACCTGCTCAAGGGCGTGGTGATCGAGATCGTCGACACCGGCGTGCTGCCGATCCCCGCCGAGGCGGGCGACTACCACCTGGAACGCGAGCACCGCACCAGCCAGCGCCCGATCCACATCACCCAGCCGGAGGGCCCCAGCTTCGGCATCGACGGCAACCTCGTCACCTGGGAGAAGTGGAACGTCCGCCTCGGCTACGACATGCGCGAGGGCCTGGTCCTGCACCAGATCGGCTTCGACGGCCGGCCCATCGTCTACCGGGCGTCGGTGGCCGAGATGCTGGTGCCCTACGGGGACCCGAGCCCGGTCCGCTTCTGGCAGAACTACTTCGACACCGGCGAATACCAGCTCGGCAAGCTGGCCAACGCGCTGGAACTGGGCTGCGACTGCCTCGGCGAGATCACCTACTTCGACGTCACCGTCACCGGCGGCGACGGCTCGCCCAAGGTGCTGCCGAACGCGATCTGCATGCACGAAGAGGACTACGGCGTGCTGTGGAAGCACACCGACCCGGCCAACGACTCCCGCGAGACGCGCAGGCAGCGGCGGCTGGTGATCTCCTTCTTCGTCACCGTCGGCAACTACGACTACGGCTTCTACTGGTACCTCTACCTGGACGGCACCATCGAGCTGGAGGTCAAGGCCACCGGCATCGTGTTCACCGGCGCCTACGACGAGCGGGCCGCGCCGTACGGCTCGCAGGTGGCGCCGGGGCTGGCGGCGCCCTACCACCAGCACCTGTTCTCCGCGCGGCTGGACATGATGGTCGACGGCCCGGCCAACGCGGTGGACGAGGTGGAGGTCGTACGCCTGCCCATGGACGAGCGCAATCCGTACGGCAACGCCTTCGGCCGCAAGGCCACCAGGCTGCGCACCGAAGCGGAGGGCAGGCGCGACGCGGACCTGGCCACGGGCAGGACCTGGCACGTGGTCAACCCGGAGGTGACCAACCGCCTGGGCGACCCCGTCGGCTACGCGCTGTACCCCGAGGGCCTGCCCACCCTGCTCGCCCACGAGAACTCCTCCATCCGCGCCAGGGCGGAGTTCGCCACCAGCCACCTCTGGGTCACCAGGTACCATCCCCGGGAGCGCTATCCGGCTGGTGACCTGGTCAATCAGCATCCGGGTGGCGCCGGGCTGCCCGCGTACACGGCCGCGGACCGCGACATCGACGGCCAGGACATCGTGCTGTGGCACACGTTCGGGCTGACCCATTTCCCCCGTACCGAGGACTGGCCGATCATGCCCGTCGACACGTGCGGATTCACCCTGAAGCCCGTCGGGTTCTTCGATCGCAACCCCACGCTCGACGTCCCGCCGAGCAGCCAGGGCTCCTGCCACTAGAGATGAGGCGTCATGCGATACAGACTGGCCGGTAGCGTCGCGGCGGTCGTGTTGGCCACCTCCGCCTGCGGCGGCGGCACGGAAGCGGCCCCGCCGGGCACCGCGGCGACCGGCTCGGCCGCCGCCCCCGGCTACCTGGCCGTGGCAGACGGCAAGCTGCCCTCGGGCGGCGCGCTCAACGTCGCGGTGCACATCGACAGCGGCGCGGCGACCGGGCTCGACCCGCAGCTCGCCGACGTGGCCACCTCCTGGCAGCTGATGTCGCTGGTCTACGAGACGCTGGTCACCGTGGGACCCGACTTCAGCCCGCAGCCGCGGCTCGCCGAGAGCTGGGACAACCCCGATCCGACCACGTACGTGTTCCACCTGCGCAAGGGCGTCGCCTTCTCCAACGGCAGGCAGATGACCGCCGACGACGTGGTGGGCAGCCTGAAGCGGCTGCTGGCCGCCAAGTCGGTGTGGCGGGGGCAGCTCGGCCCGGTCGAGAAGGTGGCCAAGGTCGACGCGGCCACGGTCAAGGTCACGCTGGCCAAGCCGTACACGCCGTTCCTGGCCGCGCTCGCCAACGTGCCCGCCGCGATCCTGCCGATGAAGGAGATCGAGGCGAAGACGCTCGACCCGGCCAAGGAGATGCTGGGCACCGGGCCGTTCAAGGTGCAGGCACACCGCCAGGACGTGTCCTGGAATTTCGCCCGCAATGAGCATTACTGGGACAAGGGGAAGCCGGCCGCCGACAGCCTGACCGTCACGATCGCGCCCGAGGAGGCCGCCCGCGTCGCCGCCGTGCAGAACGGCAGCTCCGCCCTGGCCGCCCTGGGCAACGTCGACTCCGCCGCGATGCTGGCCGGCGCCGCGAACGTCAAGGTCGCCACCCAGGCCACCACCGACTTCTACTACCTGATGCTCAACTCCAAGAACCCCAAGTTCGCCGACCCCCGGGTCCGCCAGGCGCTGAACATGGCGCTGGACCGCAAGCAGATGGCCGAAGTGGCGCTCGGCGGCCAGGGCAAGCCCACCGGCGTCACCCCGGCCGGCCTGCCCGGCGCCTGCGACCCCGCCACGCTGCCCTCGGCCACGGCGGGCGGCGCCGCGAAGGCCAAGGAACTGCTCGCCCAGGCGGGCATCGCGAACCTGTCGTTCACGCTCAGCATCTACTCCACCGAGCCGGCCCCCGCCGTCGCCCAGGTGATCCAGCAGAACCTCCAGCAGGCCGGCGTCACCGTCAAGATCGAGCAGATGGACGAGGCGAGCTGGGCGGGCAAGGTGTACGGCAAGGTGCCCGCCACGTTCGACGCCGCGCTGTCGTGGTTCGCCGGATACGCCGACCCCGGCATGGTCACCACCTGGTGGAACCCCGACGTCGCCGGCTTCAACGCGGGCTTCATGCAGGCCGACAAGGACCTCAACACGCTGATCACCGCCGCGACGGAGACCCCGTCGGGCGCCGAGCGCGACAAGGCGCTGGCCGCGGTGTGCGCCAAGGTGGACACCGACGCGCAGATGATCCCGCTGGTCACCCGCCCGGCCACGATCGCCTATCGCGCCGACGGGGTCAGCCCGAGCCTGTACGCCACCGAGGGCTACGGCAACCTGCTCCGGCTGGTCGCCGACGCCCGGGTCAAGAAGGGCTGACGATGCGGCTCCTGCTGTGGTGGGCGGGCCGGGCGCTGAGCTCGGCCGTCACCCTCCTCGGCATCTCCGTCCTGATCTTCGCGGCGCTGCGGCTGATGCCGGGCGGGTTCGCCGAGACGATCCTGGGCCCGTTCGCCACGCCCGCGCAGAAGGCCGAACTGGCCGCCAGGTACGGGCTCGACCAGTCGGTGTTCGCGCAGTACGGGCACTGGCTGGCGGCGGTCGGCACCGGGGACTTCGGCACCTCGATGATCAGCAGGCAGCCGGTCGCCGCCGAGCTGTGGGCCCGGCTGCCGGTGACGGGCCGGCTCACGCTGTTCGCCGTCGCCGCCGCCGTACTGGCGGGGGTGCCGCTCGGCGTGCTGACCGCGCTGCGCGCCCGCCCCGGAGGCGGCGGCGCGGCGGGGCGGCTGCTGAGCGGGCTGGGCGTGAGCGTCCCCGAGTTCGCGCTGGGCAGCCTGGTGGTGTTCGTGGTCTCCCGGTACGGCCTGCAGACCAGCGGCTACCTGCTGCCCGCCGCGGTGCTGTCGATCTTCGCCATCTCGGCGACGGCCAGGACCACCCGCGACGCCGTGCTGAACGTGCTGGTCGAGCCGCACGTCACGGCCGCCGTCGCCCGGGGCGAGACGCCGTGGTTCATCGTCCGGCACCACATCCTGCGCAACGCGGCGGGGCCCGTGCTGACGCTCACCGCGACGATCACCGCCTACCTCCTCGGTGGCGCGCTGATCGTGGAGTACCTGTTCAACCTGCCGGGGATCGGCTCGTACGTCGTCCAGGCGGTGGGGCGCAGGGACTACGCGGTCGTGCAGGCGGGCGTGCTGCTGGCGGCCACCGTGTTCATCGTGATGAACGTCCTGATAGACCTGCTCGTCGGGCTGGTCGACCCGAGGCTCGGGAGACGCGCATGAACCTCGGGAGACGCGCATGAAGGAGACGGCTGGCGAGAAGGAGACGGCTGGCGTGAAGGGTGTGAAGGGGAGGCGGCCGAGGCAGCGGCTCGATCCGTTGTCGCTGACCGGTCTGGGCTGCCTGCTGCTGCTCGTCCTGGTCGCGCTCGGCTCGCTCGTGCACGCCGGCGGGGACCCCGACGCGATCGTGGGCCCGCGGCTGCGGCCGCCGGGGCCCGGCTGGTGGCTGGGCACCGACAACCTGGGCCGCTCGATGCTGCCGCGCGTCATGGAGGGCGTCGGCACCACGCTGCTGCTCTCCTCGGCCGCCGTCCTGGTGACCGCCGCGCTCAGCGCGGGCTTCGGCATCCTGGCCGGATACCGGGGCGGCTACCTGAACGAGCTGATCATGCGGGTGGTGGAGCTGCTGTACTCCTTCCCCGCCATCGTCCTGGCGATCCTGGTGGCGGCCGTCGCCGGGCCCGGCCAGCTCGCGGCGGTGGCCAGCATCGTGCTGGTCACGATCCCGCTGATGACCCGGCTCGTACGCGCTGCCGCCGTCGCCGTGGCCGAACGCGACTACGTGACCGCGGCGGCCATCAGCGGCGCGGGACTGCCCCGCATCCTCGGCCGCCACGTACTCCCGAACGTGGCCGGCACCATCGCGGTCCAGGGCACCTACGCGCTGTCGGTCGGCATCTCGGTCGAGGGCGGTCTGAGCTTCCTCGGCTTCGGCGTGCAGCCGCCGCAGGCGTCCCTCGGGGTGCTGATCCGCCAGGGCGGCACGTACATGATGGCCGCCCCCTGGCTGATCATCGGGCCGGGCGTCGTGCTGGTGCTCGCCATCCTGTCCATCAACGTGCTGGGCGACGGGCTGCGCGACCGGTTCGAACCGAGGGAGACGAGGTCACTGATATGAGCGCGCTGCTCGAAGTGGACGGCCTGGAGGTCGACTACGGGACGGCCCGCGCCCTCGACGGCGCCGACCTGCGCGTGGCAGCGGGCGAGGCCGTCGGGGTGGTGGGCGAGAGCGGGTCGGGCAAGTCCACCCTCGGCGCTGCGATCGGCCGCCTGCTGCCCCGCCAGGCGGTGGTGGCCGCCGGTACGGTACGCGTGGCCGGCGAGCCGGTGCTGGACCTGCCGCCCGCCGCGTTGCGGCGGCTGCGCAGGCAGCGGCTCGGCTTCGTCTTCCAGGACCCGATCGCCTCGCTCGACCCGACCATGAAGGTCGGCGCCCAACTCCGGTTGGTCCTCCGAGCACACGGCCGCGAGAGTCCGGGTGGGCGCGACGGCGGTCGGGGCGGCGGGGATGTGGCGTTTCACCTGGAGCGGGTCAGGCTCGATGACCCCCGCGTGGCCGCCGCCTACCCCCACCAGCTGTCCGGCGGCATGGCCCAGCGGGTGGCGATCGCGCTGGCCATGGCCGCCTCGCCCGAGTTGCTGGTCGCCGACGAGCCGACCGCCTCGCTCGACAGCCAGGTGCGCGAAGAGGTGCTGAACGTGGTGTTCGCACTGGCCCGGCAGGCGGGCACGAGCATCGTCTGGCTCAGCCACGATCTGCCGGCCGTGGCCCGCAGATGCGACCGCGTGGCGGTCATGTACGCCGGGCGCGTCGTGGAGAGCGGCCCGGCGGCCGACGTGCTCGGCGATCCCGTACACCCCTACACCGCGGCCCTGGCCAGGTCGGCCCCCGCCGTGGCCGTTCCCGGCGTACGGCTGGAGCCGGTGCCGGGCCGCCCGCCGGTCCTGACCGGTCCCTCGCCAGGGTGCGCGTTCGCGCCCCGCTGCCCCTTCGCCGAGGACCGCTGCGCCACCGAGCGCCCCGAGCCGGTCCGCGTCGGGGCCAAGGACGTGCTCTGCCACCGGGCCGCCGAGCTGGAGGTGATCGCGTGATCCTCGATCTCACCGACGTCACGGTCTCCTTCACCACGGGCCCGCCGCTGCGCCGTACCCGGCTGGACGCCATGCGCGGCGTCTCGCTCTCCGTCGCCGAGGGCGAGACGCTCGGCCTGGTGGGCGAGTCCGGGTCGGGCAAGACGACCACCAGCCGGGTCGCGCTCGGCTTGCAACGGCCCACGTCCGGCACGGTCAGGTTCGACGGCCGCCCCTTCCCCCGGCGGCGCAAGGACCTGGCCGGGCGGATGCAGGCCGTGCTCCAGCACCCGCACTGGTCGCTGAACCCCAGGATGCGCATCGGGCAGAGCGTCGCCGAGCCACTCGCCGTACTGGGGAAGGCCGCCGGTGAGCTGGTGCCCGAGGCGCTCGAACAGGTCGGCCTGGAGGCCGGCTTCGCCGAGCGCTACCCGCACGAGCTGTCCGGCGGTCAGCGGCAGCGGGTGTCCATCGCCCGCGCGCTGATCACCCGGCCGAGCTTCATCGTCTTCGACGAGGCCGTCAGCGCCCTGGACGTCTCCGTACAGGTGCAGATCCTCAACCTGCTCAAGGACCTGCAGGCGGAGTACGGCTTCGCCGCGCTGTTCATCTCCCACGACCTCGGCGCCGTCCGCTACGTGGCCGACCGGATCGCCGTCATGCGCGGCGGCGAGGTCGTCGAGACCGCCGACGCCGCCACCTTCTACGCAGCCCCCGAACATCCGTACTCGCGACAACTCCTGGAGTCCCTGTGACCCTCGCTCCCGTGTCGGCCTTCGCCGCCGGCGTGCCCGGTAACTCCGACCTCCCGCTGACCCCGCAGCCCAGCCCGGGGCGCGGCTCGGTCGCGTTCGACCTGCCCGGCGTGTTCGTCGGCACGGCGGAGTACGGCGAGGGCCCCACCGGCTGCACCGTCGTGCACGTCCCGGCGGGCGCGCGGACCGCAGTGGACGCCCGCGGCGGCGCGGTGGGCCTGAGCGGCGGCTACGACTACAACCACGCCATCTGCCTGACCGGCGGGTCGGTGTACGGGATGTCGGCGGTGGCCGGGGTGAGCGAGGAACTGCTGGCCCGCCGGAGCAACCAGACCAAGTGGGACGAGCTGCAGCTCGTCTCGGGCGCGGTGATCTACGACTTCTCCACTCGGGACAACGCCGTGCACCCCGACGGGCCGCTGGGCCGCGCCGCGCTGCGTGCCGCCGTCGAGGGCGAGTTCCCCGTGGGCAGGTGCGGCGCCGGACGCAGCGCCAGCGCGGGCAAGGTCGACTTCGCCAGGGCCGAGTTCGCCGGGCAGGGCGCCGCCTTCGGCACCTTCGGGGCGGTCAAGGTCCTGGTGGCGACGGTGGTCAACTCCGTGGGCGTGGTCGTCGGCCGCGACGGGACGATCCTGCGCGGCAACTACCACGCCGACGAGGACACCAGGCGCCACCCGAGCGTGGACTACGCGATCGCGTCGGACACTCCGGCCGTCATGGGCAACACCACGCTGACGGTCCTGGTGACGAACGTACGGCTGGCCGACGTCGAGCTCACCCAGCTGAGCCGCCAGGTGCACGGCTCGATGCACCGGGGCATCCAGCCGTTCCACACGCAGAACGACGGCGACGTGTTGTTCGCGCTGACCACCGACGAGGTGGACCTGGGCGGTCTCAAACCGCCTGGGCTGGGCGCGCTGGCGTCGGAGGTCGCCTGGGACGCCATCCTGAGCAGCGTGGAGTAGGAGGAATGTACAGCTTCCCCCGTTTCGCGGCGCCAGACCACGCGCACGTGGCGCGACTGGTGCGGACGAACCCGTTCGCGCTCGTGATCACCGCGACCGGCGGCGTGCCCGTGGCCAGTCACGTGCCCGTCATCGTGGAGAGCGGCGGCGAGTCCACGTTCGTGGGCGCGACACTGCTCGGTCACATGGCCAGGATCAATCCGCAGTGGCACGCCTGGGACCCGCCCTCCTCTGAAGCGCCCGAGGTGCTCGTGGTCTTCTCCGCCGCGCACGGCTACGTCTCGCCGACCAGCTACGCGGTCGATCCCGCCGTACCGACGTGGGACTACGCGGCCGTCCACCTGACCGGTCTGATCGAGCCGCACCCCGACCCCCTCGACGTGGTACGGCGCACGGTGGCGGAGCTGGAGTCGTCGCGGACGCCCAGTTGGCGGCCCAGCGCGGCCTCCCAGGAGGTCTTCGCCAGGATCGTGCCCGGCGTGGCGGCCTTCCGGGTGCGGGTCACGGCCGAGCAGAGCGTGTTCAAGCTGAGCCAGGACAAGGACGACGAGCAGCGACACCGCGTCCACCGCGACGCGGACGCCGCCGTCGCGGCACTGATGGACGAGGTAGCCCCCAGATGACGACGTTTCCCTCCTACACCTCCACCTGCCTCGACGCGGCGGGACGGGGACGGCAGTTCGGCGCCCGCTGGCGCGAGGCCGTACACGCCAATCTCGACGGATATCTGCGGCTGTTCGAGGTGAGCGGCGCGAGCCACGGGCGGGTCAGAGAGCTGGGCGAACAGGCGCTCGACAGCACGGCCGCGTGGGCGCCGGAGCTGGCCGAGGAGATCGCCGGCATCGCGGCGGGCTGCGGCCTTGCGACCTGGCAGGTCGCCGTCGTCAACGCGCGGACCGAGATCCTGGCCGCGCTGCGGCACGACGGCGAGGGCGAGTGCTCCACCGCCGTCGTGCTCGGCGGCGGGCTGCCGCCGCGCACGACGCAGACCTGGGACTGGCACGACCACCTGCGCGACGCGCCGGTGCTGTGGGCGTACGAGCCGCGCGAAGGGCACAAGGTACGCACCTTCACCGAGTTCGGGGTGCTGGCCAAGATCGGCGTGAACAGCGCGGGCCTGGGCGCGCACTTCAACATCCTGCGCCACGAGTCCGACCACGCGAACGTCGGCGTGCCCGTGCACGTGGTCGCGCGCCGGATCCTGGACGAGGCCACCACCCTGGAGCAGGCCACCGAGATCGCCCGATCGGCGAAGACGTCCGCGTCCACGGTCATCACCGTGGTCACGATGGAGGGGGCCAGGTCGCTGGAGATCTGCCCGGACGGCGTCGCGGTCGTCGAGGCGGACGCCGCCGGCGTACTGCTGCACGCCAACCACTTCCTGGATGGCGCGTTGAGCGCGGGGGAGCGGCTGGGCACCGAGCGGCCGGCCACGTACGCCAGGCTCGAACACCTGGAGGAGCGGACCGGCGAGCTGAGCGACCCGGACGCCACGGCCAGGGCGCGGGCGATGACCTGCCACGCGCCGGTGGCGCCCGTGTGCGCGCACGCCGACCCGGCGCTCCCGCTCGACCAGCGCTGGGAGACGCTCGCGGTGATCAGCCTGGACGTGGCCGCGGCCGAGATGCGGGTGCACAAGGGGCGGCTCTGCCAGGTCACCGCCTCGACCTGGCAGACCTTCTGAGCCCCTTCTGAGACTGTCAGTGGAAGGCGGGCACGCCGGTCAGCGCCTTGCCCAGGACCAGCGTGTGGATCTCCGAGGTGCCCTCGTAGGTCAGCACGGACTCCAGGTTGACCGCGTGCCTGATCACCGGGTACTCCAGGGTGATGCCGCTCGCGCCCAGCAGCGTGCGGCACGTCCGGGCGATGTCGAGGGCCTCACGCACGTTGTTCAGCTTGCCGGCGCTCACCTGCTCGGGGGTGAGCTCGCCGCGCTCCTTCAGCCGCCCGAGATGCACCGCCAGCAGCAGACCCTTGCCCAGCTCCAGCGCCATGTCGGCGAGCTTCTCCTGGGTGAGCTGGAAGGAGGCGAGCGGCCGGGCGAAGATCTCCCGCTCGGCCGCGTAGGCGAGCGCGGTCTCCAGGCAGTCGAGCGCCGCGCCCATCGCGCCGAACACGATGCCGAACCGGGCCTCGTTCAGGCAGCCGAGGGGCCCGGACAGGCCACGGGCGCCGGGCAGCATCGCCTCTTCCGGAAGCCGCACGCCGTCCAGCACCAACTCGCTCGTCACGCTCGCGCGCAGGGAGACCTTCCGCTTGAGATCGTGTACGGCGAAGCCCGGCGTGCCCGCCGGCACCAGGAAACCGCGGATGCCCTCCTCGGCCCGCGCCCAGACCACGGCCACGTCGGACACCGAGCCGTTGGTGATCCACATCTTGGTGCCGTTCAGCACCCAGTCGGAGCCGTCCCGCTTGGCCGTCGTCCGCATGCCCGCCGGGTCGGAGCCGAAGTCGGGCTCGGTCAGGCCGAAGCAGCCGATGCGCTCGCCGGCCGCCATCGCGGGCAGCCACTCCCGCTTCTGCTCCTCGCTGCCGTACTTCCAGATCGCGTACATGGCCAGCGAGCCCTGCACCGACACCAGGCTGCGCAGCCCGGAGTCGGCCGCCTCCAGCTCCAGGCAGGCCAGGCCGTAGGCGACGGCGCCGAGGCCCGCGCAGCCGTACCCGTCCAGGTGCATGCCGAGGACGCCGACGGAGCCGAGCGAGCGGGCCAGCTCGCGGGCGGGCAGCGCGCCCGCCTCGAACCAGTCGGCGACGTACGGCCGGATCTCCCGGTCGCACACCTGCCGGACGGCCTGGCGGATGTCGCGCTCCTCGTCGGTGAGCAGGCCGTCGATGGCGAAGAGGGCGGAAGGATGCATGTCCCAGCTCCGTATTTTGGATCCAATATTGATTATCCAATATGACACAGTTAGGGTGCGTTGACCATGGACATCCTGAACCTCGTAGACGGTCGCTGGATCGAGGGATCCGGCGCGGAGTTCGCCGACACCAACCCCGCCCGGCCGGATGAGATCGTCGCCCGCGGCCGGGCCGCCGGGCCCGAGCAGGTGGAGCAGGCGATCCGCGCGGCCCGCGACGCCGCGCCCGGCTGGCGGGCCACCCCGCACCACGAACGCGCGGCCGTGCTCACCGCGGCGGCCGCCCTGGTCGAGGAGTCCGCCGAGGAGTGGGGGCGGGAGCTGAGCCGCGAAGAGGGCAAGACCCTGCCCGAGGGCGTGGCGGAGGTACGCGGCGCGGCCAGGATCCTGCGGTACTACGCCGCCGAGGCCGACCGGGAGAGTGGCGAGATCTACGCCTCCCCGCGTCGGGGCGAGAACCTCCTCGTCATGCGCAAACCGGTCGGCGTCGCCGGAGTGATCACCCCGTTCAACTTTCCGATCGCGATCCCCGCCTGGAAGCTGGCGCCCGCGCTCACCTACGGCAACACGGTCGTCTGGAAGCCGTCCTCGCTCGTCCCGCTGCTCGCCGCCCGCCTGGCAGGCGCGCTGGTCGAGGCTGGCCTGCCCGCGGGCGTGCTCAACCTCGTGTACGGCGAGGCGGAGGCAGGCGCGGCCGTCATCGATCACCCCGGCGTGGACGTGGTCTCCTTCACCGGATCCACCGAGGTGGGCCGGGCCGTCATCGCGCGCTGCGGCGAGCTGGCCAAACCGGTGCAGACCGAGATGGGCGGCAAGAACGCCGCCGTCGTCCTGGCCGACGCCGACCTCGACCACGCCGCCGAGCAGGTGTGCATGGGCGCGTTCCGGTCCACCGGGCAGAAGTGCACGGCGACCTCCCGGCTGGTCGTCGAGGAGTCCGTCGCCGACGAGCTGCTGCGCAAGGTGGCCGCCAAGGCGGCGGAACTGGTCGTCGGCGACCCGCTCGGCGCCGGGGTGGACATGGGCCCGCTGGTCAGCGCCGCCGCCAGGGACCGGGTGGCGGCGGGCGTACGCGACGCGCTCGGGCAGGGGGCCACGGTGCTGGCCGGCGCCCGGCCGTACACCGACGGCGACCTCGCGGCCGGCTGGTTCACGCCGCCGACCGTGCTCGCGCTGCCGGGCACGGACGTGGACGTGTGGAGCAGGGAGCTGTTCGGGCCCGTCGTGGGCGCTGTGCGGGCGTCGGGCCCCGAGGAGGCGCTGCGGCTGGCCAACCGGAGCGAGCACGGCCTGTCGGCGGCGATCTTCACCAGGGACCTCGGCGCCGCCCTCCAGGCCGTCGAGCACCTCGAGGTCGGCGTGCTGCACATCAACTCCGAGTCGGCGGGCACCTTCCCCTGGGTGCCGTTCGGCGGGCGCAAGCTCAGCGGCTTCGGGCCCAGGGAGCAGGGGCGCGCGGCCCGCGAGTTCTTTACCCAGACCGTGACCGTCTACCTCGGCGCCCCCGCATGAGTGGCTCTCTCGCGGGGCTGCTGGTGGCCGACTTCAGCCGGGTGCTGGCCGGGCCGTACGCGACCATGCTCCTGGCCGACCTCGGCGCCGACGTCGTCAAGGTGGAACGCCCCGGCGCCGGCGACGACACCCGCTCGTGGGGGCCGCCGCACGCCGGGGGAGTGGCCACTTATTACCTGTCCGTCAACCGGAACAAGCGCTCGATCGCCCTCGACCTCCGTGACCCCGCCGACCTGGAGGTGGCCCGCGCGCTGGCCGCCCGCGCCGACGTGCTCGTCGAGAACTTCAAGCCGGGCACCATGGACCGGCTGGGCCTCGGCTATGACGCGCTCAGGGAGGTCAACCCCGGGCTGGTCTACTGCTCGATCACCGGGTTCGGCACGGGCAAGGGCGCGGAACTGCCCGGCTACGACCTGATCGCGCAGGCCGTCGGCGGCCTGATGAGCGTGACGGGCGAGCCGGACGGCCCCGGCACGAAGGCGGGTGTGGCTCTGGTCGACGTGATCACCGGGCTGCACGCGGGGCTCGGCGTGCTGGCCGCGCTGCGCCACCGCGACGCCACCGGGCAGGGGCAGCGCGTCTCGGTGTCGCTCCTGTCGTCGCTGCTGTCGGCCCTGACCAACCACGCCTCCGCCTACGCCGCCGCCGGGGTGGTGCCGAAGGCCATGGGGAACCGGCATCCCAGCATCGTGCCGTACGAGGTGTTCCAGGCCGCCGACCGGCCGATCGTCATCGCGGCGGGCAACGACCGGCAGTTCCGCGCCCTGTGCGAGGTGCTGGGCCGGGCCGACCTGGCCGACGACCCCCGCTTCGCCGCCAACACCGGCCGGGTCGCCGGCCGGGAGGTGCTCGTGGCCGAGCTGGGCCGGACCCTCGGGACGCGTACGGCCGACGAGTGGTTCGCCGCGCTCACCCCGGCCGGGGTGCCGTGCGGGCCGATCAACTCCCTGGACGCGGCGTTCGCCTTCGCCGCCGAGCTCGGGCTGGAGCCCCTGGCCGGTGATCAGGTGGCCAACCCCATCGGGCTCGGCGCGACGCCGCCGGAGTACCGCCTCCCGCCGCCCTCGCTCGGGCAGGACGCGGACTGGGTCCGTGAGATATTGGGGCAATGACCTCGGTAGAAGGGCACCGCAGGCCGCCCACGGCCCAGCAGTTCGTCCTGGAGGAGCTCAGGCGGGCGATCACCACCGGCCGGCTGCGTCCAGGCGACCCGATCAGGCAGGAGGCGCTGGCCGAGGAGTTCGACGTCAGCCGGGTCCCGCTGCGCGAGGCGCTCAAGACCCTGGAGGGCGAGGGGCTGGTCACGTACAAGGCGCATCGCGGCTACTGCGTGCAGCGGCTCTCGCTCGACGACCTGCGCGAGGTCTACCTGATCCGCGAGCTGCTGGAGGCGGAGGCGGTCCGCCGCGCGGTCGAACGCCTCACCGACGACGGGCTGGCGGCGGCCGAGCGCGCGCAGGCCGAGGTCGAGCGGGCCGCGGCGGCGGGTGACGTGCTGGAGATGGCCGAGGCCAACCGCCGCTTCCACATGACGATCTTCGAGTGGTCGGGGCTGCCGCGGCTGGTCCGGCTGATCAGGACGCTGTGGGACTCCACGGACGCCTACCGGTCGCTGTACTACGGGGAGGAGCCCAACCGGCAGCGGGTCATCGAGGAGCACCGCGCCACGCTCGACCTGCTGCGCCGCCGCGACACGGAGGCCGTGGTGCGCGTGCTGGCCGCCCACCGTGCCCACGCGGTGACCGCCATTGAGGAGCGGCTTGCTCCCGGTACGACCGGCGGGTTCGGCGCGGCGGACTTCTAATCCGACGGTCGCAGGTTCGAATCCTGCAGGGCGCGCTTACCTCAAGCAGCAGAAGAGAGCCTCTGACCTGCGGTAACGCGGGTCAGAGGCTCTCTTCGCGTGTCCGGCTGTCTACGGTTCTCACTGATCGTTTGCGGGCGTCCACGCCCAATGCTTGCCCACGACCCCATGCACGGTTTCGGCTAGGGCCGTCCTTGAGAATCTCGGCGGCGTGTTGCTCGGCCGCCTCTCATGACCGACGATGTCCTCACCTCTCGCCCTGGGGTGCATCAGTGAGCCCTTTTCATCCTGAGTAGCGGCCCTCTTCCACCAACTGCAGCACGAGGATCGCCTGCACGAGTGCGGTCGCGCGATGCGGGCAACAGCGCAGCTTGGTCAGTACCTTCCAGGACTTCAAGGTCGCGACCGCACGCTCGCCAATGGCTCGGATACGGGCGTGGGCGCGGTTGACGTCCCGCTGTCCGCGTGACAACCAAGGACGATGGCGATGCCGCTTGAACGGTGTGCGGATCGTGCCGCCCGCGCCTTGATAGCCCTTGTCCGCGAAGGTCTTCACGCCGGCGCTGGTCAAGGCGTCGATCAGGCCGGCCGTCCGAGCGGCTGTCACGTCGTGGGTGGCGCCCGGCAGTGCGGGCGAGGCCCACACCAGCCGCCCCATGGGGTCGGCCAGCAGTTGCACGTTCATCCCATGCTGCTTGTGTTTGCCGCTGTAGTACGGGCGCTCGTCGGCGAGACGGTCCATGGGGATGAGGGTGCCATCGAGGATGGCGTAGGCCAGTAGGGATGCGCGCTCGACGGCGGCGTGTACGTCGTCGGCCAAGGCGGCCAGCAGGTCCACGGCTTCGCGGATGTAGCGCCAGGCGGTGCTGGTGCCGATGGCGAAGCCGGCGGCCAAGCGGGCGTAGGTGTCGCCGTTGCGCAGGTGGGCAAGGACCAGCAGAGCTTGCCGGGCCGGGTTTAACTTCCGCCACCGGGAGCGGCGTTCGACCCGCCGGGTGCGGATGAGTTCGGCCAGGCGGATCAGAGTGTGGTTGGACAGCGGAATCGAGGCACGGTAAGACAGCAACGAGGCTCCCGGTTGGGGCATCGGATCTTGGTCGACTGCTGTCTTATCGGGAGCCTCCTCTCATCCGCCACCGTTCCACGCGAACCCATCTCGACCTGCGCCGTCAGGATGGAAAGAGCTCAGTGTCACTCTGGTGTGCCGTTCGGTCCTCGTGCTCACGAAGCAGTCTGTGGGGGCTTAGAACTGATGGACGGGAGCTGGGTCGGCCCTGGCCAACGTCTGCCCCAAACCAGTTCCCTGCTCAATGGCAGGCGTATGCGATACCTGCTGAATTGTTCTTGTGAGGATCAAGGGCGGCGCTCCGCGCCGCCGGCGCGGCCCTGCGCTCGGCCGCACGCTGCGCGTGCGGCCTGGAGGCCGTTCTCGCGTGCGCCGTGCTCGGGCTGCGCTCAGGGCATTCAACTGCCCTGAGCTACCAAGCCCAAGTCCAGACCGCCCTCCAGCCCGCGGGAAAGTAGTCGAAGGCGACGTTCCGAGTGAGATACAAAATAGTGCATGTGCACGCTGAAGTCCCCTGTGTAAGCCTTGGACGTCCGCTTACTTCCATACATGCACCTTACTTGTTGAAGAGATTTCGATGAGAGGCCTGTGGGTATTTTAGGCGATGGTCCTTTAAATACTACATGGATGCCAATGATCACAGAACCTGATCTCACTCCCATTGAGAAGCAGCTATGTCGAGCAGCAGCGCTCGGTCGCCTGCTCGACCTGCGTACTCGAAAGCGCGATGAAGACGACCCGAAGCAAGGACGGATATGGGGCGAGAATCGGCGGATAAGAGCGCAACTGTTGCGACAGCTATTGACAGGCCAAGGAGACCTGGATCAAAGCTTTGGTGAGCCGCTAGCTATCCGACTGCGTGGAGCTAGCGTGATCGGCGCACTAAACCTTGGCGGCCTCACCCTGCGTTGCCCACTGGATCTACGCGATTGCTTTCTTGGTGGCGGAATAGACCTGGCCAAGGCCGACGCTCCTCAAATCAGTCTACGAGGCAGCGTCCTACGCCATGGGTTGTCCGCCCGACAGTTGCGCCTGAAGCATAATCTCAACCTCAGCGGCGGTTTCACATGTCAAGGCAAAGCGGACCTCCGTCGAGTCTATATCGGTGGCAGTTTCGAAGGCGAAAGGGCAGAATTTATCAACCCTGGCGGTGAAGCGTTGACTGCCGATCGCCTGATTGTCGAAGGAAGTATGTTCCTCGCCGGCACGAGGGCGATAGGCCAGATATGGCTGTTCGGTGCCCACATCAGTGGTCAACTAGCATTCAATGATGCGGTGCTGGAGAATCCAGGTGGCGATGCACTGAACGCCCAAGGAGTGACTGTCGAAGGAGGAATGTACCTCAACGATACGGAGGTAACTGGTCGGATACTGCTGCTTGATGCCCGCATCAGCACAAAACTAGGTCTCAAGAATGCCACGCTGACGAACCCAGGCGGTGACGCCCTAGCAGCCGATGGGCTAACAGTCGAAACTTTGTCCCTAATTGGTGCGAATGTAACTGGTAAAGTGAAGTTGCCTGGCGCCAAGATTGGCGGTCAATTGACCTTCGAGGGTGCCATCTTGGAGAATTCCGGCGACGATGCACTAATCGCATCAAGGGCGATCATCGGAGATGTGGACATGCGTCCAGCAAGTATCGCTGGAGGCATCGATATGTCCCATGCTCGCGTAGGCGGATGGCAAGATGACATGCACACCTGGCCAACATCTGTACATTTGGATGGCTTTGTTTACGAAACGATCGATGCCTCAGGAGTTACCTATCGACAGCGATTGGATTGGTTGAGCCGTGAACAAGATGGCTACCTCCCTCACCCTTATGAACAACTGGCTACGGTATACCGCCGCGCTGGAGATGAGCAGGGCGCCCGCATGGTCGCTATAGCAAAGCAACGAGCCCGTCGCCGCGCCCAATTTTCCAATTCGTGGCTTCAATGGCCTAGCCAGGCGTGGAGTTGGTTTCTGCGCTACACGATCGGTTATGGCTACCGGCCCACCCTTGTCCTCCCATACCTCGCCACGCTGTTCGCCCTCGGCTGGTGGATCTTCTCGCGCGCTTACCCTTCTCATGTGCATCTAGCCAAGAGCGCAGCTGGGCAGCGCCAATTCAGCCCTAGTCGCTACAGTCTTGACTTGCTTCTGCCGGTCGCCAACCTCCATGAACGAGATGCATTCGTCCCGTGTGGCTATGCCGCCTGGTGGGCCTTCGGGCTCAGCCTTTCGGGTTGGCTACTAGCAGCCGTGGTGGTCGCCGGGCTTACGGGCGTGTTCAAACGCGGATAAGCTGCACTCAGGCTATCTGCAGGAGTGCAATAAGCCACTTGGATCAAGTTTTGGCTATCCTCAATAGCGCATGCGACTTTGAAGGCCGTCAATATGCCAGCAGCCGACATACGTCGTCATCGTCATCAAGGACCGGCGCCAACCATGCGCCTCCCTCCCAAGCTCTTCATCTAGCCGTACCCGGCGCACCATCGACAACGAACTAGCCATGCCGCCAATCTCCCAGCGAGGCATCCCGCTGATCGAGGCAATAGCCAGCCTCCACCCGGGGGCACTCCGGCTCCGGGATGATCGCCAAGGACATGCTCATTGCCGTCGGTCTGCAAGTGGCTGAGGTAGGGGCGCTCATCCCGTCCGCCATCGACCCGGGACAAGCCGAGCGGGGCAGGGCCAGGGGGTCAAGGTCGTTCGTCCAGCAGGGCGCTCCACCTTGACCCCCTGGCCCTGCCCCGCTTCCCCTACGAGCGGTCGACGACAGACGGGATGAGCAGGCCGGCGAACTGTGCGCGTCCGCGCAGCTGACGAGCCAGTTCGGGTTGCAGTTTGGGTTGCAGTTCACCGCCGTACCATGCCATTCCAGGTAGACCGTCGGGCCGCGTTGGTCCAGGTTGAACCGCATTGAACGGCCAAGATCCGAGCTGCCAATGCGGTTTGGGCATTCGCGTCGAGGTGTGCGCAGACGGGCTGCGCGTTCCATGATCCCGAACATATACGGAACGATTCCCTTAAGAGCCTCTGAAATGCGCAGACACAGGCCAGAGACTCTCTTCATGTGTCCGGTTGGTTGCGGCTCTCGCTGATCGGTCGCGGGAGTCCACCTTCAACGCTTGCCCACACTTCCGCGTGTGGGCCGGTTATGGCTCGTCGTCTTTGAGGGCCTCGGCAATGCGCCGCTTGGCGGCCTCTTCCTGGCCGACGATGCACTTGGCGTAGATCCTGAGCAGGACTTCGACGCTGTGGCCTGCCCACTCGGCTACTTGGGTGGCAGGGACACCTGCGTTGAGCCAGGTGGAGACGCAGGCGTGGCGGAGATCGTAGACGCGCTTGGCCAGCGGTGAGCGTGCCTCTCGCGGCGTCAGGGCGTTCTCGCGAGCTCTACGCCAGGCTCGGCAGTAGGTGATGCTCGGCAGTTCTCCTCCTCGCACGCCGGTGAAGAGCCGTCCTTCGGGGCCGGTGTCGAACTCGGCGAGATGGGCGCGGAGGAGCTTGGTAAGGGCGGGCGGACACGGGATCGTCCGAGTCTGGCCTTTGGCGCGGTGCTTGAGCGCGCGTTCCTCGCGCAGACTGCCGTCGTCGGTCCATTCCCGGCCGGCGAACGGCGCGGCGTTGGCAAGATGTAGTTCTCCCCAATCGTCGGCGGGTTCTTCCATCTCGCCGGTCTCCTCGTTTCTGATGAGATCGGGGATGAGCACGTTGTCCCCTCTGAGGTTGACGGCTTCCTCGGGGCGTAGAGCGGTGTAGTACATCACCGCGAAGAACGCCACCAGTCGCTGCCCGCTCGGCTGCTGCTTTCCGACCTCGGCGAGCAGGTGGCGCGCCTGTGCGTGGTTGATCACGCTGCGCTTGTCCACCTCGTACGTGACCTTGGGCGGCTTCCATTTCAGCGACTTGATCGGGTTGGTGGTCAGCAGCTCCAGCTCTATGGCGTAGTCCAGGGCGTTCTGCAGGATGGTCTTGTTCCTGCGGATCGTGCTTGTGGCGGCGGGCTTGCCATCCAACCGGGTGTTGGCGACATCGAGAACGGCGCGCAGCGTGGCGGGCTCTGTGAGTGCGGAAACGGGCAAGGTGTTCTTGGCAAGCCAGGCAAGTACCTGAGCGGTCTCCTCGGAAGCCTCGGCACGCTGTTTGGTGTTGAACGCCCATCGGCGCGTGGCGGTGCGGAGCGCGAGGTCGCTGGGCTTGCCTTTGTTGCTGGCGAGCATGGCTGGTGTGGCGGCGGTGAGCGCGCGGGCTATGTCTTGGCGGTACTTCGCCGAGGCCGCCTTCCACTTGAAATCGGCGAACTTACAGGCGAACTCGTACCAGGTCATTTCCGGTTGCTGAGTGCGCCCCCACTTCGCGGGTTCGCCTGTGACCAGGTCGAACGCTTCTCCCTCGCGGGCGGCGGTGACGAGGCTGCTGCGGTAGGCGTCTGCCTGGGCGCTCTTCTGGAAGGTCTTCTTCCATTCCTTTCCGGCGGTGGACCAACGGACGCGGTAGGACGTGACCTTGCCCGACGTGTTCTTGCGGACCTCGGTCTTATAGAAGCGCACGTCGTAGGTGGTGTTCTTCATCAGGCGGCGTCCTCTCGGGCGTTGAGCCAGTTGTCAAGGTCGGCGAGGCGGATGCGGAGTGAGCCGTTGGGGAGGGTGACGCAGCGCGGGGCACGGCCCTTCTGCCGCCAGTCATAGAAGGTGGACCGGGAAATCTGGAGTTCGGCGCAGACCTCCGGGACGGTGAGCATCGCGCGGAGGCGGGTGACGGTGGCCATGGGGCGCGTTCCTTCCGGGCATGTGATCGGTGCGGGTCGATGCCACGGCGGTTGTGCTTGGCGGCTGGTCGCCGAGGGTGCTCATAGGTGGTTGTGGAGGGGTGAGCCGTCCCAGCCGTCCCAGGGTCATTTCCGCAGGTCAAGCCTGGGACGGCTTGTTTTGGTGGGACGGGTCATGCCGTCCCGGCGATGGGAGCCGTCCCGCTCTGACCTGCGGTGACGAGGCTGGGACGGCTGGGACGGCCCTCCCTGTCGATCGGCACGACATCGGCCTCTGGGATGGGGCCGAGGGTGGGGCAGTAGCGTGCCCAGGAGTCGGCGAAGTCGGCCCGTTGGTAGCCCTTGGCCTGCATGCCGATGGGGAAGCGGATGTTGGCTGAGCGGATGTCGTACTCGCGCAGCATCGTGCCGAGCTTCATTGCGGTCAGTCCGGCTGGGCCGTGGTCGGCCCATTCGCTTTCGGGGTCGCTTTTGAGTCGCTCCAGCAGGACGGCGGTGGGTAGGGCGGTGTCGGGGCCGAACGCGGTGCGGCAGGCAGCGAGCAGTCGCACGCGGGCCGAGGTCTGCCCGTTGTCGTCAGCTTCGGCGGTGAGCGTCAACGTGGCGGTGCGGGCGCGATCCGGCCAGTTCTCCCCCGCGTGGTCAGCAACGATGACGAGGGGTTCCCAGGTGTCGGCGGCGCGGTCTTCTACCGGCATGCTGGGTTCTGCCGCTTCCAAGACGGACAGGTCAGCGCGGAGCCACAGGTTCAAATCGGCGGCCAGATCACGCAGCGCGGGCCGGTCACGGCGGTGCCTGTAGGGGGCCGCGTTCTCGCCGGGCGCGCGGCGGCGCATGCGGATGACGACGGCGCGGTCTTCGATGGTGTCGGGCATGGCGCCGATGCCGGCGAGTGCGGCCATGGCGAAGGTCGGGATGCTTTCGACGCGGTTGGTGGCGGCGTCGTAGCGCTTGGCTGGGCGGTTGCGCTGGTGTCCGGCGTTGAGCAGGCCGCGGAGGTCTTCGTTGCCGTCGGCCTTGGGGCCGAAGATGGTGTCGGCCTCGTCCACGAGCATGGTCGGGGGGTCCTCGGTGATGGAGCGGTAGACGGCGGCGCTGGAGGAGTTGACGGTGATGAACGGCTCGTGGCAGGTGGCCTCCACCACGTCCAGGAGCCGGGACTTGCCGCAGCGCTTCTCCGGACCTCGGATGACCAGGCGGGGCGCGTGCGCCCAGGCGGGCTGGGCGTGGGTGGCGGCGATCCAGAGGGTTACGGCGTCAGCGGTCTCGGGACTCGGCAGAATGACGTAGCGAGTGAGCGCGGCGCGTAGTCGGTCGAGCAGAGCGGCGCCGTCAGGTGTGCGGTCGTTCATGGCTGGTGCTCCTTGCGTGGTGTTCATGCGGCCCTGCAACGGCGTGGTTGGGCTTTCATGCCTGCGGACAGGCCCGAGGCGATGACGGCGGCGATCTCGCGTGGTGAGTTCGGGTCGCCTTCGGCGTTCGCGGACTCGGCGGCGGACTGGAGGGCGGTGATGACCACCTCGGCGGGCAGCACGCCGCGTGTGACGAGCTGGCCGAGGTTGAAAGCGGCGGTGTTGAGCGCGCGGTTGCGGGTGCCGCGTCGGGCGGTGGCCACGCGTTCGATCTCGCTGCATAGCGCGGCGTCGCCGTACCGATTCAGGCGGTGGCTGGGCAGGCTGGCCAGCAGATCAGCAGCGCTGAGCGAGGGCGGCGCGGCGGGTGCGAGCGCCTTGGCGAGCCAAGCCGGGAGCGGTGCGGGCGGTAGGTCGTGAATGATCTCGTAAGGGCCGGTGCCGTCCGGCTGAGTGACGTGGCTCCCAGGGCCGACGACGTAGCCACCGCAGGCTCGAGTGTCGATCAGCCAGCCGAGTCCGCCCTTGTGACCTGCGCTGTTGCGCAGCCATAGACCATCAGGCGGGGTGAAGTAGAGATGCGTGCCGCCGCGCCGAGTGCGGACGGCAAAGGTGTCGTCGGGGTATGGCTGGCCGTGCTCAGCGCACAGCAGGCGGAAGACGTGCTCTCCGTTCTGCGGGTGATACTGGGCGAGGCCGGCGGGCGGGCGGTCGCAGGGCTTGGGCTGGTCGAGGTCGATCACGACCAGCCGGGACGGGCCGCAGGCGATGCCGATGTTGTACGGTCGGCGCGGCCAGAAAGCGGCGATGCGGTCGGTGTCTGTGGTGGCGTGTCGCTCCCAGTCGGTGAAGCCACGCAACGGCTTCTTGCCGCGCGGGGTGAGCGGGAAGACGCACCAGCCACGGGCGGCGGCCTGCAGGGCGGCGCGGGTTAGGTCAGGCCACCCCATTGGACGCCTCCTTGGCCGCAAGGAACTGGAGGCGGTAGCCCTCGGCAGGGACGTGCATGAGTGCGTCCAATGGGGTGGCGGCGTGCTTGTCGAGCGTGAGCCGACCCCGGCCGAGGTGGTTGAGGTCTTCCAGGTGCGGGCGCGGTGCGGTCGTTCGGGTATAGCGGTGGGAACGGGTGCTGGTCGATGCCATGCTGGCAGTGCCTTTCCTCGTGCTCGGGGTGGGTGGCCTCGGCGGTTGTGCTTGGCGGCTGGTCGCCGAGGCCGTATCTCGGTGATGCGTGGGCGTGGCTAGAACGGCGGCTTGTCGCCCGTTGCTGCGGTGGTGGCCCATGCGTCTGGCGCGGTGCCGTGGTGGCTGGTAGGGGCTTTGCGGGCCGCTCTGGCGGGTTTGGCGGTGGCAAAGCGCAGGGACGGGCCGATCTCGTCCACGGTCATCTCGAAGACGGTGCGGTGTTCGCCCTCGTGGGCTTCGTAGGTGCGCATCCGGAGCTGTCCAGAGGCGATGACGCGGATACCTCGGGTGAGGGATTCGCAGACGTGCTTGCCGAGGTCGCGCCAGGCCGAGCAGCGCATGAACAGGGCCTCGCTGTCTTCCCACTGCTCAAGCTGCTTGTTGTAGGTGCGCGGGCTTGAGGCGATGGTGAAGGTGGCGACGGCCGTACCAGTCTGGGTGAAGTGGAGTTCGGGGTCGTTGGTCAGGTTGCCGATGATGGTGATGGTGGTCTCGCCGGACATGGCGGGTTTCCTTCCTTGGGACTGGGTCAGTGGGTGCCGTCGCGGTACAGGCGGCGGAGGTAGACGTAGAGCTGCCAGCCGAGGCGGGGCCGCATGCCGGTGCCGTTACAGGCGCGGCAGGTGCGGTTCTTGCCGCCGGGGCGGCATCGGATGCAGCGGCCCCAGGGCCACGCCAGGCAGATGATGATGTAACTGAGAGTGATTGACGGTAGGCAGACTGCTAGAAGAGTGATGGCAGTGGCCATGTGGGTCTCCAGGGCCGTTTTCCAGAGTTTTCGCATGTCAGGGTCTAGGCGCTAGATCGCAGGTCGGGTGCCGGTTTGGGCTCTAGGCGGGCCTCTAGACCTAGAGGGGTCTGCCTCTAGGTCTAGAGGCGATCAGGGCCTTAGGAAGCGGCGCTGGACCCTCTACCGCGATCACGGTGTGTAATAGCGGTGGTAATGTCGTCTCTGGCTACGCCGATGCGGTTCGCGCCCTTGCCGCCGCTCTCGGGCGTGCCCCAGACCTGCATGGTCTTGATGGCGTACGGCTTGAGCGCGGTGGTGAGCTGGGCCGTCTTCGCGCCGCCCTCCAGGCGCGCCCACGGGCCGTAGATGTCGGGCCGCAGTTCGGCGAGGCGATCCACGATTGCCTCGTTCCATACCTTGGTCTCGGACGGCGGGACCACGGCGAGGATGTCGGCGAGCAGGTCGAAGGTGGGCGCGTGCTGCTCGGGCGTCTCGCCGAGGGCGTGCCCGCTCAGTGCTCCCGTGCTGGCCCGTAGCGCGTGGGCGCGGTCGGCGATGCGTTGCGTGGCGGGCGTGTCCAGGTAGGCGGTGCGTACCACCTTGGGCATTGGGGTTGCGCCGAGCAGGTAGCCGATACCGGCGTCCACCTTGGGCTGGAACACCGTGGCGCGGATGCCGTTCTTGTAGGCGGAGGTGCCAAGGATCATGTCGTTTTCGAGCTGGCCGGCGACTCGCAGGCAGAAGCGGATGGTGACGTTGGCGCTGATGCCGGTGGGCAGGCTGTCCTTGTCCGGGCGCTGGGTGGCCAGCACGAGGATCACGCCGAGGGCGCGGCCGAGCTTGATGATGAACTCGGCGTCCTCGCCCGCCTTGTCGCCGTACTCGGCGTGGGCGAACAGATTCTGGCATTCGTCGAAGATGGCAACCAGTGGATGCAAGCCCAGTGAGCGTTTGTCGGCGATCTGTCGGGTGACCTTCTTGTCCGGGCACAGATCGGGCGGCAGGGCCTTGAGGGCGGCGGCGCGGCGCATCACCTCCTTGCGGAGCAGCGCCAGAGAGTTGGCGGCGTAGCCGATGGCCTCGTCCTCGATGCCGGAGACATAGCGGTGGCAGTTCTGCTCGTGCGGGTCGAGGTCGCCGGTGCCCTTGAGCTCGTGGATCCACAGTTCGGCGGTCGGGTCGAGGGCCGCGCCGGAAGCCAGCACCCGTACCGAGGCGGTCTTGCCCTGGCCAGGCTGCGAGCCGATCAGGATGTTCTGCTCAACGAGTGGTACGACGATGGCGCGGCCTCGCGGGTCGCAGCCGAACGGGATGCCCTTGAAGACGTCATGCGAGCTGGCCTTGAGCAGCGGGGACTTGATGACGGTCTTGGACAGGTCCTTGTCTCCCACCCACAGGATCAGCCGTCCCTCGTGGATGGTCGAGTCGCCCTCGGGCCAGATGCAGCCCAGCGGGCGGCGTAGCGCCGAGGCCATGCGGTCGCGCTTGTCCATTACGTCGGCCACGGTCACGCCGTACGGCAGGTCGATGTCCGCTCGCCAGCCGGGGCCGTCGCGGGTGATCGGGGCGACGAACCGGATGGCGTCCTTGGGGTTCTTGGCGATGGCCTGGTTGATGCCGGCGATGCCGAGCACGGTCAGGGAGCGGATGACGATGTCGCTGGTCAGCTTCTCCACCGTGGATGACACGACTGCGCGGTTGATCAGCGGGCGGTCGGCGGGTTTGCCGAGGATGCCGAGTGTGGCGATGGCGACTGCGAGCGCCATCCACTGCACGGGGTTCGTCTGATCGGTCACGATGAGGCCTGCGATTAGCAGCGTGACGAGGGCGGTGATGGAGATCAGGGTGCGTAGTCGTACGCGGGAGTCACGTTGTCTGCTGAGCTTCAGGTACGCCTCGGGGTCGGCCTTCTGGACGGCGGCCAGTCGTACCGGCTCGCCTTCCAGGTCGAAGGTCCATTTGATGACGCCGCCCACCAGGCGCAGGAACCCGCGCGGGGCGCGTGCGGTCAAACGTCCGCCGTACAGCGGCACGCGGCAGGCCTGGTACCCGGCCACGTGCAGGTAGTGGAGGCCGATCCATTTGACGGTCTCGACGGCCTCGGTGCGAGAGCGTAGCCACAGCGGGACGATCGGCTGTCGGGTGCGCGCCTTGGCCTCCAGCGCGGTCCGCCAGTCCGCTGCGGTCGGACCGGATTGGTCGACGCGGACGACCGCGCCTTCCAGGACCGGTCCGGCCGCGTTCGCGGGGCCGTCCTCGGTGTCCTGCTCGGACCGGTCGGCGGGACTGTGTGGCTGACGTCCCGCGCGGGCGGCGTCCAGGTGGACGATGTCGGCGTCCTTGCCGTTCTCGTGGTCCGGGGCGGCGGACCGGTCCGGGTCCTTGTCGTCCTCGTGGTTGGGGTTGTCCTGCTGGTGGGTCATGATGTGTGCACCTCGTTTGACTTGCTGGTCGCGGGGTCCTGGGGCGCGGTCGTTGTCTTGGCGGATGAGGCCGCGCCCCATGTGGCGGTCAGGGACGATGCGCGGTCGGACCGCTGGTCGTCCGGTCGGTCTGCGGGCTTTTCGATGGCGGTCGGGGTGTGCGGTCCGTCCGCTTCGGTGATGCCGAGTTCGGCCCGCCAACTGGCGGCGAGCAGCTCGGTACGGTCCTCCGGGAACGGGCGCTGAGTCAGTAGTTCGGCCAGCAGCATGGCGGTGATGGCTTGGTTGCGGTCGAAGGTGCGTCCGGGGTAGCCGGTGACGCTCCAGCGGCGGCCGCTAAGTTCGGCCACGTTCGGGCAGTCGTCCGAGGTCATGTGTGTGTCAGTGATGCTCAGGGTCATCAGGCGGCCTCGTCTTCGCGTACGGACGGCGTCTGGTCCGCGGGGCCTTCCGTCTTCAGGTGGGACAGGAGCGCTCCGGCACGGTCGGTCGAGATGCTTTGTCCTTGGCGGCGGATGGCGTCTCGAAGGCGGTCACGGGTCAGGGGCTCGCCTTGTGCCTTGAGATCAGCGGCGACGCGTCGTCCGAGGGGGACGAGGTCGCCCACGTTCGGCGTCGGCGGCGGGGTCTTCTTGGCGCGGGGGCGGTTGGAGGTGGGGCGCTTGCGCGGCGCGGGCGGCAAGGCCGGGGGGACGTTCGCCTGATCGATACGTACGGCTTCCGCCTTCACCGGGATGTTCTTGGGCGTGAGTTCGCCGAGGTAGTACAGGGCTCGCTCGCGGCGGGTGGCCTTCCAGCGCCAGAGCAGGCCGTACCGGTCCTGTAGCTCTGTCTTGGCCAGGATGTGTTCACGCTCGCGGCCGAGGGCCTCGGGGTAGCTGCAGATCTCCCACAGCACCATGCGGCGCCAGAGCGCGACGGTCGCCATCGGGGCCAGCAGCCAGCGTGAGCGCCGGATTCCGTCCATGTGGTCGGGCTTGGCCAGGTCGGCGCGCTTGCGGATGACGTGGGCACCGACCTCTATGGCGATGACCCACAGCAGCGGGAGAAGCGCGTGGGCGACTACCGCGAACCAGTCGGTAGAACCCGGGGCGCTGAGGTAGGCGGCCACGTTGAGGTAGACCGTCGCGCCGGTCAGCGCCCACGGGATGAACCGCAGCCAACTCACCCGCATGCCGAGACGGGCCAGCACGATATCGAGTGCCGAGAACACGGCGATGCCTAGGTCGATGCCGAGCGGGACCGTCCAGGCGAACCAGCCGAATGAGGGGCCGGCGGCGCGAGCGACGCGCTCGAAGCTGTTGATGAACCCGAGCAGGCCGAGCGCGCCGGTAACGGCGGCGGTGACGGATACGGCTGTCCGCTCGCCCTCGGTGAGGGGGCGCGGTGCGGTGGTGCAGGCGCTCATGCGGCTACCTCCTCCGCACAGTCGAGGCAGGTGCCGAGGTGGCGCGGCAGCACGTATCCGACGTCCGTCAGGCACTCCGGGCAGGTACGGCGGGTGGCGTTCGCCTTCGACAGGGCGACACGCTGGCGGAGGGTCGCGGTGCGCTTGGGCAGGGCCAACCGCACGTCGTACAGGTAGGCGGCGCGGACGCCGGGTGCACCGTAGCGGCGGGAGCACCACAGCACTTGGGCCTGAACTCCCTGGCCGCCAGGGCGCAGCCCTTCGGCGGTGAGCTGACGAAGGGTGCGCAGGTGCGGCGGGGCCATCTTCCACGGGTAGGTGGGGATGCTGTACCGGTCGCCGGTCGGATCCCAGAAGCGGGAGCGGATACGGCTCGTCATCAGGCCACCTCCAGGTCTTCCACCTCGGCGGCGTGCGCGGCTATCTCTGCAGGCGTCTGACCCGCCCAGATGCCCGTGGCCGGGCGCGTCTCCAGTGCGTAGAGCGCGCAGAACAGCAGGGCCGGGCAGGTACCGCAGACCTCGCGGGCGACGGCCTCGCGGGCGGCGCGCTCCTCGGTGCTCTCGATCGTGAGCCGCAGGCCGGTGTGCAGTTCGGGGTCGTAAGTGCATTCGGGAAGCGGCGTTTCGCCGTCCACTCGCCAGGTGGCTTCGACTTCGGCGAGCGACATGCGCGCCGGGTGGATCGGGCGGTTGGTGTTGTGTGCCACTGGTGGGTCTCTCTTCCTGCGGTTAGTTGCTGACGGTCTGGACGAACCGTGCGAACGACTCGGAAGCGCTCATGACCAGGTGCGCCGCCGCCTTGACCACGGTCGCCGCGCCCTCGGGGTCCTTCAGGGCGTAGAGGGCGGCGCAGATCGTGAGGACGGTGGGGAGCACCTTTCGCGGACGGACAAGCATGTTGAGCCCTCTCGGTTCGAGAACATGCGAGCAGGTTCTAGGAGACATAGAACATGTACAGTTACGGAGAGTCAAGTCCTAGGCACCGACTGTCTTGGGTTCCTGCGGGCCTCGCCTCGCTCGTTCCTGCTGACTCAAGCCTTCCTCGCGGCGCGCTCCGGCAACACCGTGATCGCCCCCGGGACTGAAAGCGCAGGGGGTGCTTTACGGGGGTGATCTGGCCCCCGACCTGGAGAAACGCGCAACGCAGATTTATGGAATTCGAGCCACGGAGGCCCCGTCCACGCCATGATTACAAAGGCTCGGAAATGCGGAGGTGAAAGTGTCCCGAATGCCCAATGTGGCGCTGGCACAAGCTATGCGGCGCGCAGATTGCTCAAATTCGGGACTTGCCTCACGAGTACGACAAATTGCCGACGAAGACGGCATAAGCGTGAGTTGTACACATGTGGACGTCAAACGCTGGCTCGATGGCGTGAAGCCTCGGCCGGCCACTGCACGGTTCATCGCCGAGGCCCTCAGCCGGAAGGCTGGCGTGACGTTCTCGCTGGACGATGTCGGCCTGGCCGGCGTCGTCACCCCGGAGACGCTTGAGGCCACACTCGCCCATGGTGGTGGCATCTCTGAGGTCGGAAGTCTGCTGCTGGGCCTTACTCGACGAGACCTAGCCGACGATCCTGTTGCCCTGCAATCCGTCGTCGTACCGGACGCTTGGGGAGAGTCCCTTATCGCGTGGTTGTTGTCGCGTCCTGAGCCTCTCCAGGAAAGAGAGAATGCTCGGCCATCCGTTGGCGAGTGGGACGTGCACGCAATCCGTGCGACCACCGAAATTTTCGCCAACATGGGTTTCCAGTTCGGCGGAGGGCACGCCCGAACTGCTCTTATCCAGTACTACAACCGCGAAGTCGTACCAATGCTCGATGGCAAGTTCAGCGAACCCGTAGGACGCTCGCTGTACGAGGCGGCTGCGGAGATCACCGAGTTGGTCGCCTGGACGGCATATGACCTCGGACGGCACGGCCTCGCGCAGCGGTACTTCCTCCAGGGATTGCGCCTCGCACAGGCTTCGGGCGACCGCATGATGGGCGGCCTGCTGCTCGCCGACATGAGCCATCAAGCGAACTACCTCGGCCGGTACAACCAGGCCATCCAACTCGCCCGCGCCGCCCAGGAAGGCTGCAAGGACATAGCCACCGCCACACCCATGGCGTTGTTCTACGCGATGGAAGCGCGAGCCCACGCAGGCAACGGCGACGAGGCTCAGTGCGCCCGCGCCCTGCTCCAGGCAGAGAAGTTCTTCAGCAAGCGCAGCGTGGACGACGACCCGCCGTGGTCTCGATACTTCGACGCGGCGGAACTCGCCAGCGAGGGAGCGCACTGTTACCGCGACCTCAGGATCCCGTCACAGGCCATGGAGTTCGTAGGCCAGGCCGTCGATCTCTGCGACCCGATGTACGTGCGGACGCTCGCCTTCGACCGCCTGGTGCAGGCGGCGAGCTACGGCCACATGGGACAGCCGGCGAGGGCCGCCATGGTCGCGCTTGAAGCCATCAATCTGGCCGGGCCACTCAAGTCCGAGCGCTACCTGCGATACATCCGAGACCTCAGAACCGATCTCGTGGGCTACGAGTGCGAAGCCTCGGTTCAGGCGTTCAACACCCTGGTTGCCGAGAAGTACCCGTCACTCGGCGCCTAATTGAGGCTGTGTCCGACCGATCACTTCTGCCGGTTCGACGGACCAGTCACTCGTGACGAGTTGCGTCTGCGACCTTGACGTTCGTGGTCGCCGTCGGGCGATCATGGTGCATGACTCGCGCTCTGTCGACGCCGCCCGTCATTCCCTCCGGCTCCTTCGCCGGCTCCCAACAACCCGTGCTCGATGGATTCCCCGTCCCCGGGCGCACCGACAATCATTTCATTGTAGATCCCGCCAAGTGGGACTTCTACGCCATGGATGCTTATCGGCTCGCAGGCGAAGACTCTCTTGCCGTCATGCATGCGAATGAAGTACTGGCAAGCTCAGTAGCACCAGACGGAACCATCCGCGCTCCAATGCGTATGGCTGAAGCCAAACTCACTCTAGGTGTAGCGGCTGCGCGAGACGGGAACCTCGAAGAAGCCATCTCGCTGGGGCGGGAAGCAACGGAGTCCGGCAGGAAATCCATTCCTTCTCTTCTCATGGTCGCCGGGGAGCTAGATGCTGTACTTGAGCAGCGCTTCCCGGACGAACCTGAGACCGAAGAGTTTTGCGAACTGCTGCGATCCCTCCGCTCCGGCTGTCGCATCCGGCGATCCAATTCCCTGTGAGAACTTTCTTCTCATACTCAAGGCGGCCCGCACGCGGGCCGCACGCGCCGACGACTCGGGCGCCCGCCCTTCACTCCCGCTGGCGCTCCCGCTCCGGGACGGGCTGGGTAGCCCGGTCGTCTGGCGCGGACAGCGAATAGGGGCCGCCAGGCGACAGCACACGGAGGAAAATGTCGGGCTGATCTGGGCCAGCCGCCGCGCGGCCACACGTGGTGAACGCCTCCGGCGGGGGCACTCCGGCTCCGGGATGGACGCTGGCGAAACGCGCGGGCGGTGGGGTGGCTGGGCTTGTCCATCCCGTCTGCCGTCGACCCAGGCGAGCCCAGCAGACCGCCTCCTCCGCCGCAAGCCCAGCCGTGCAGGTCTGTGCACACGCTCGGCACGCGTCAAGCCGGGCTTGCACCTCCGTCACCGGCCCGCTCTATCTCGCGACGGGTCGACGGCAGACGGGATGACGTCTGAGATTAATTATGCCTATGTGTCTTCGTTTGAGCGTGTGTACAGTAGTCCAACGACTACGATGTGTGATCAACCGGGAGGAAAAATGAGCATTGACACAATTTCGGCCCTGCTCAGTGCTGTCGGTACTGTCGCGGCGGTGGTAGTAGCACTTTTCCTCCCCGGATGGCAGCGGGCAAAGCTACGTCCGATAGTGACTCTTGAATTCGATCGAACGTCTGAGGACATCGCCGTTCACGAGAGCCCCCCTTGGGGTAGCGTCTGGATAAGACTCCGAGCTACTAACAGGCCAGGGCGAGAGACGGCAAGAAAAGTTCGGGTGATTGTCTCCAAAGTGGAGCCTGAGGAGGGATCCGTATTGCCTGAGAACACACTTGCCCTTCGGGAACTCTCATGGTCGGAGGTCAGGACGGGAGAACTTGATCTTCCGGCTGGGATGCAACGTCGAATAGACGTCGCTCATGTTGAAAAGAAGCGAGCGGCAAAGAGGAATTTGGTCACTCCTTGGCCGGATCTTGGCATGGGTTTGGCTGGGTGGCCTCAGCGTTATGATGGGCGCGATTATTTGGGGGAGGGGGCGTTTCGGATCAAGCTAACTGTCGCAGGCGAAAATTTAGATGCTTCTGAATGGGAGATACGCATCTCCTTCAAAAAGGTCGGCCTGTCCAACAAGTCATCGCTGGCGAGAATCCGGGACGCCATAGAAGTGTCTGATCCTGTACTTGTATCCAGAGAGACTTCGCTACGCCGCCGCCGATGGCTTGCGGACGGCTAGATGTGGTCGAGATTGACACTTAATCGTCAGACTGAAGAGCAGGGCCTCTGACGCCTAATTGTCGATGGCGGAACTATCAGGGCACATCGGGGGCACATCAGCGCGAGAGCTGCTCAGAAGCGCTGAGAACTGGCGAGATCTCAGCAGCAGGTCAAGCGGTATGTCCAGTACATCAGCCCAGTTCAAAGCGGGGCAGGCACAAGACCCGGCCTACAGGTCGACTCGTCACGTGGGCGGGTTAGTCCTGTGCCAGGGCCGTGATTAGCCGAGTCCCCAAAGGGGCAGGGCCGAAGCGTTCTCAGGTCGTGAGACCGAGTAGGTGCATGCCATCGGCTGGGTGGCTGCGGTAGTAGTCGGCGGCGGAGGCGATGTTGGTC